>JAWKUA010000001.1:0-300000 GCA_041398785.1 Planctomycetaceae bacterium
ACGGGTAGGAATGAGGCGTTCGGGCTCGTGGGTTAAGACGTGCAGAAAGCATCAGTGTTCGCCGCGGCCAGTATAATTGGCACTCCCGCCTCAAGGGCATCGGTACAAAACGTATGACGCAGGCTGTAGGGCACAGAATCATCGTCCATACCGAGTCGCTGCTTGAGTCGTCGGAACGTCTGGGCGATGTGATTCCTGTTCCATGGCGCGCCGGATTCGTTTCGAAAGATTGGCCCTGATGGATAGTGCAGGATCAGTTGTTGCGTAGCTCTGACCATGACGGGCGTCAGCCAGATGATCTTTGGCTTCGCGGTATGGCGTCGTGTCTTGTGCTGCTGAAGCACCCAGCACGAATTCTGTTCGTCGAAGTCAGCGGCAGTGACCTTCGAAATATCCCCGGGCCGGGCTCCGGTGTGTCGCAACGCATGCAGGAATCGGCGGAAAGAGGGGTTCGCCGACCTGAGAATCAGTGCTAGCTGATCCCTGCTCAACGTTGACTGCCGTGACTCGGTGTGCGGTTTTCGGAGATCCGAAAACGGATTCGACGAAATCAGGCCTTCCCGACGTGCCCAGTTAAAGCATGCTTTCAGATCGCGAACGAACGTTGCTTTGGACTGCGCCGACCATGACTTCCGCGTGGACAGGAACCGCGTGGCGTGGTTGAGGATCAGTTCCCGGATCTTTATCCGACCGGCGAACGCAGAGAAGAGGTTCAGGTGATGCTTCTTGAGTTCGTAGGTGGACGCCGCATGGTGCTCAAGCGAATAGTCCAGATACGCATCCATGATCACGGCACACTGATCCGAGTCCGCGGGGACGGAAGCCGCGGCCCGGAGCCGTTCGAACACCTCCTCCGCCCGCTTTCGATCCTTTGCAGTATTCCTGCCGGAAATCAGCCGTTGGCGCGGACGACCGTTAATTGTCGCGAACCATGCGCCTTCGTGATGTCGGTAATACGGTCTTGCCTGGCGTCCCATGATTTCCCTCATTTCGCCCCGATTTAGGGTGAGTATAGGGTGGAGACACCGGCAGTGAAGCCTGAAAACACTGATTTTCCAGTGGGCGATGAGGGACTCGAACCCCCGACTTCTTCCTTGTAAGGGAAGCACTCTAGCCAACTGAGTTAATCGCCCGGAATGGATGCACACGATGGCCGCCAGTCGAATGGTGCCCGGCAGCGGGTCGGAAGTATGCCCGGCGGAGCGGTGCCGTGCAAGCGCGGCAGTCGGGGAATTCGATCTGACATCTGGCGGCACACGATGGGCGAGGCACCAGAGTCATGTCCGGCAGTTATCGATTCGCAGTCTTTTGCTTTTCCGCTCGTGCAATCCACTTTTCCGGGTCGGCGTCGAATGCGGCTTTGCAGCCGCTGCAGCACACCCAGTAGGAACGCCCCTGGTACGATACGGAAATTGTGCCCAGACCCTGAGAAATGATGCAGGTCTTGTCACCATAGCCAGCGTCGCTGATGGCAAATGATGTCCCTTCACGCTGAGTCGATACTGTGTCGTAGCGCCGAAACGGAGCGGTTCCACGGCGGCGTCCAACTTCCAGTAGGTAGCGGTCGTTTTCCTGCTGAGCGAACGCGATTTGCCAGGCTTCCGCTTCCTGCGAACTTTCGACTTCGTTCAGTTCCAGACGAAAAACGCGGTGCAGCTTATCGTCCGTGCCCACAATTTCGTGAACGGGTTCCGTGAAGTCCCCCGTCAATTGACGCGTCACGTTTTCACCGTCGGTCACCTCAAGCACGAAAACGTCGCGGTTGCTGTCCCACGTCAGCCTTGCCTGTCTCAGGTAAGGGCTTCGGTCCGAATTCAGCGTCAGTGCCGGACGGGAAGGATCTGTCTGCAGATCCCAGATCCATTCGTGGGAATCCATGGCCTTAAATCCCTCGAATTCACGGCGCGTCGTGCCTCGCCATTTTCCCAGCAGCACCTGAAGCGGTTTCAGCTTGCGGATGATGACGTCGGCTTGCTGGTCAGATTCCGATTGTTGTGGTCGGGCAGCCTTCCGCGTGTCGAAACCTGCACCGGTATGAATTCCCAACTGCAGCGGACGGAAGTCTGAATTGTCTGCCTCTTCCGCAACATTCTCGTCGGCAACATTCTCTGACGTCGCTGCCGCCCGGGGAGTTTCCGACGACGGGGAGGGCTGAGCCGTTGACGGATCGCGGGAGCGAACGACGCTTGCCTTTCCGGCCGCTCCATCGGCGGTTGACGACGGCAGGGCATGTCGGTCGGCCGGCGCATCGGTGGAATCGCAGCCGGCTGTCAGCAGCAGCACAGCCAGGCAGGCTGCCATTGGACAGCATTGTCGACTTGTGGTTCTCACTGCGATCCTTCCGTCGATAGCGGGCAGGGCGGTCTTCGTGCAGCCTGCGGGCCTTTTGATTCGCCGCATCACGCGGTCACGGCCAACTGCATCCGGACGTATCAAACGCGAATCGACGAATGGTACATGCCGTCGGCGAACAACTCACGAGGTGTCCGGAAATTCCGTTCTCGAACGTGGCGGGACACCGCTGCGATCGTCGATTTCGCCGTGGAGTTGACCGTGTCCGCCCGGTAGGTCCAATGATCGATGAACCGGCGGAAACGTGTCGTTTTCTCCAGCGGGATCATTCCCGGTTTTCGGCCGCAACGACAGCGAGTCGATGCGGCGGGTAAGTTGTCATTCAGGAGAATGCAGATGACAGGATTTCGCGGGTACGGTCGGCGACGTCGCGTCCTTTCCAGTTTCGGTCCCATCGACATCGAAAAGCTGGAGGACCGGTTGCTGCTTACGGGAAACGTCAGTGTTGAAATCAGCCGGGGGGACATTCGGATTTCCGGTGACCGCAGTGACAATGTGATTTCGATTACTCTCGACAATACGGGACTTACGATTTCCGGTGCGAACGGAACGACAGTAAACCGGGTGCAGCGACTCGTGATTCCTCCCGGCCGAATTCCGGCGGAAATCGACGACGTGTTCATCAACATGGCCGGCGGAAACGACACGGTCCAGGCTAACATTGCCGGTGTCTCGGTCCGGCACGATGTCCGGGTGAACCTTGGCGCCGGAAATGACCGATTAACGGTCACCGGCGGTTCGGTCGGTCGAGACGCGACGGTTCTTGGCGGCCCCGGTAATGACGTCGTGCAATGGGAGATGTTTTCCGTGGCAGACGACCTGAACGTACTGCTGGGAGGCGGCAACAACAGTCTTACGCTGACAAACGGCGAAGTTGGTGACAACGCCACAATCTTCGGCGGCGGAGGCATCGATCTGATCTTCGTCAATTCGGTGCAGGTGGCGGACGACGCCACTATCAGTACGTTCGGACGAAATGACCAGGTGACCGTGATGAATTCTCAGGTCGGCAATACTGTCCGCATTCAACTCGGAGCCGGCAATGACCAGTTGACCGTCAGCAACAGTCAGGTGGGCAACCGGACGATCGCCGGCGGCGGAGCAGGAAGAGACACACTGAATGTCACAACATCCCTGTTTGGGCGGACACCGCGGCTGACAAGTTTCGAAACGCTGCTGGGAGATCTGGCGAACACGATGCTCGCGTAGACCGCGCAGGAATGTTTCCTGTTCAACAGCCAGGCGACGGCAGACTGGAAGGCGGCACTCCGTGATTCAGCGTCACGGGGTGTTCGCCGGAATTCGGCGTCCGGAACAGAGCCGTGCAGCGGGTGACGTCGAGTCACCCGCCGCACTTCACCGCAACACGCATTTCGCTGCGAGTCGACATTCACGCCGGCGAAGTGTCGGCCGTGCCGCCGAACTGCATTCCGCCGCTGATCCGGTAGCCGTTCAGAAATGCTGTGGCGTCCATCGGCCCTTTTCCATCCGGCTGCAGCCGACAAATTTCGATCACGCCGCCGCCGGTCTGAACCAGCAGCCTTTTGTCCGCGAGCAACACCGTGCCCGTGCTGCCTGAGGCGACATTCTCCGGCAGGCTCTGCGGATCGGGATTCGTCGTGAGAATGATGCAGCGAAGCGGTTCGCGGGTTTTCGAAACCAGCCACGTCGCTGCCTTCGGCCATGGCTGCATGGCTCGCACGTGACAATCGATCTGTCGCGGCGACTGAGTCCAGTCGATCACACCGTCGTGTTTGCGAATTTTCGGAGCCAGCGTGACCAGCGACGGATTCTGGCGGGCGAACCTGGCGGTGCCGTGTTCAAGCTGGTTGACGACGTCCAGCGCCAGCGGCGCGCTGAGTTCCGCCAGCCTGAGCATCAGGTCGCCCGATGTTTCTTTGCTGCCAATTTCGGTCTCGACGACGCCTGCGATCGGGCCGGAATCCAGCGCCGGTTCGATCCGAAAGATCGTCACGCCGGTTTCCTGATCGCCTTTCCAGATCGAGTACTGCACCGGTGCGGCTCCGCGATGCCGAGGCAACAGGGATCCGTGCAGATTGAAGGCTCCCAGCCGCGGGATTTCCAGGAACTCGGGCTTCAGAATCTGACCGTAGGCGGCGACGATGAATGCGTCAGCGTTCAGCAAACGCAATTCGTCCAGCACGTCGGGTCGGTTGACTCGCGGCGGCTGGAACACCGGAATGCCGTGTTCTTCGGCGAGCTGCTTCACCGAATTGACATGCCGATGATGCCCGCGACCGGTGCGATCCGGTTGAGTGAAGATTCCCGCCACTTCGTGGTCAGATTCAATTAGCGCCTTGAACGAAGGCAGCGCGAATTCGCCGGTGCCCAACAGGACGATTCGAAGCGGCACGAGGAGTCCCTTCAAACAAAGCGAGCCACTCCGTCAGCGGAGTGGCTCGAGGTAGACTGACGAACGATGCCGTGCAGATCAGTTCCAGAATTTCTCACCGTGCCAGTTGATCGACGGATGCGTTTCAACCTCGACATCGCCATTCACCTTTGTCTGACAGGCAAGGCGGACGTCCTGGCCGGGATGACTGAGCATCTTCAGTCCGAGCAAGGGGTTGATCCACTTGCCGATCCGTTCAAAGAAGCTTCTCTTCGAACAGTTCTGTGACCCGTTTCTGATGATCACATTGCAACTGCCGCATTGTCCGAACCCCATGCAGTTCACAACCTTATGCGGCCCGGAATAGAGCTGCACGCCGTTCTTTCTCGCGACTGAGCGAATATCTTCGCCGTCGTGAGCCTGCACAGTGACCTTTTCGTTGACAAACTTGATCGTGGGCATAACTAGGCCGATGCTTCTTCGCGAGCCAGATACAACCGCTGAATGTCCTCCAGCGTGACAGTGATTTCGCGCGCAAATCCCGTGTGTGTGCGTTCGTACTGGATCTTGCTGGCGAATTCCGGGTGCTCATGAATGGACCTGGCCACCCAGCGGCGATCTTCAGCAGACAGGTCGCCGACGGAATCGTCCCAGCGAGTTCGAGTCTCCATTACCAACGCGTCAATTCGCGGATCAAATTTCTGCGCCATGTGAGTTGTCGTTTCTGTACGACGGAACTCCGATCCCGTCGGTAAGTCGCGACGGGATCGGAGTCCCGTCGCACAAGATACTAATCCTTCCGGGCCATGCTGACCAGCTTCCTGGCTCGTTCCAGAGCGTGAGCATTGGCGGCAAATTCTTCGTCGGAACGGACCCGCTCGGCCCTTGCTTTCGTCATTTCCTCGACCGCTTTGGCGCGGCTGATTTCTGACACGGGTTGAGCGGAATTTGTCAGCACGGAAACCTGTTCGCCCTTGACCTGAATGAAACCGCCATCGATGAAATACGACTCGCTTCCGCCGCCAAGCTCGTTCAGTTTCAGCTCGCCGACGCCCAGCCGTCCGACCAGCGGCGCGCGGCCCGGATAGACGCCGGCAGATCCATCGAACATCGGAACGCGGATCGACGCCACAGGGCGGTCGAACAGCGTCGTTTCGGGTGTAACGAGTACCAGGCGAAGGTCAGCCACTGTGAGTTCCTGTTGATCGTTTTTCGGCGATCCGAAGTCGATGCTGTGACAAGCGGTGAAACGCCGCCTTCAGACTGCCGAAAAATCAGTCCCGATCGACGGCGGTTCCTGCCACCGGCTATTCTCCGGCTTCTTCCTGCATCTTCTTGTACTGGGCTTCCGCTTCTTCGATAGCACCGACGTACATAAACGCACTTTCCGGCAGGTGGTCCCACTTGCCGTCGCAGATCTCTTCGAAGCTGCGAATCGTGTCTTCCAGCGGAGTAATGTTGCCCGGCTTGCCCGTGAACACTTCCGCGACCAGGAACGGCTGCGACAGGAAGCGTTCAATGCGGCGAGCACGATGCACGACCATTTTGTCGTCTTCGCTCAGTTCGTCCACACCCAGAATGGCGATGATGTCCTGTAGTTCTCGGTATCGCTGAAGCGTCTGCTGAACTCGGCGAGCCACTGCGTAGTGCCGTTCGCCGACGTACTGCGGGTCCAAAATACGGCTGGAGGAAGCCAGCGGGTCGATGGCCGGGTAGATACCTTTTTCGGAAATCTTTCGTTCCAGATAAATGAACGCGTCCAGGTGGGAAAATGCGGTCGCGGGAGCCGGGTCGGTCGGGTCGTCGGCAGGAACGTAGACGGCCTGCACGGACGTGATGGCTCCGTTGTTCGTCGACGTGATGCGTTCCTGAAGTTCACCCAGCTCCGTGCCCAGAGTCGGCTGGTAACCCACGGCGGACGGCATGCGACCCAGCAGAGCTGACACTTCCGAGCCCGCCTGGCTGAACCGGAAAATATTGTCGACGAACAGCAGCGTGTCCGACCCCGTTGCGTCACGGAACCATTCCGCCATCGTCAGAGCCGACAGGGCAACTCGCAGACGAGCACCCGGCGGTTCGTTCATCTGTCCGAACACCATGCACGTCTGTTCGATGACGGAGCGACCGGTATCGCCGATCTTGGTTTCCTGCATTTCCAGCCACAGGTCATTCCCTTCGCGAGTTCGTTCGCCGACGCCGGCGAAGACGGAATAGCCGCCGTGTGCGCTTGCGATTCGAGCGATCAGTTCGGTCAGAATCACGGTCTTTCCGAGACCCGCACCGCCGAAGAGTCCGGCCTTACCGCCGCGGACGAACGGAGTCAGCAGGTCGACGACCTTGATCCCGGTTTCGAAGACTTCGGTCTTGGCCGACAGGTTCTCCAGTTTCGGCGGATGGCGGTGAATCGGCCACCGTTCGTCGTGCTCGACTTCCCCGCGGCCATCAATCGCGTCACCCAACACGTTGAAGACGCGGCCGAGTGTTCCCTTGCCGACAGGCACAGACAGCGGCTGTCCTGTGTCGGTCACGGTCATACCGCGGACCATGCCGTCTGTGCCTCCCAGAGCGACGCAGCGGACCTGGCCGCCGCCGAGGTGCTGCTGCACTTCTCCGGTGACTCTGATCTTGATTCCCTTAACGGTCTCTTCGATCTGAAGAGCGTTATAGATTTCGGGCAGCGCGTCTTCGGGAAACTCGGCGTCGAACGTCGAGCCGATGATCTGAGAAACTTTGCCCTGGGTCAGTGTGGCGCTCATTTGTCTCGTGCCTGATTTGAATCTTTGCTCTTGGACTTGCCGTTACTCGCACATCTGCGGAAGCCCCCGACGCAAGTCCGGGGTTTGTCACACAGTTTGCTGGACATGCAGAAACGTGTGCTGAGAGGCCCCGGATGCCAATCCGGAGTTCGTCACCCAACGCGGCGTTGCTGGCTGGATGACACTCCGGGGACTCGCGTACGTGGTCTCTTTTCGAATTGTGTTTCTACTCCAATGCCGCCGCTCCGCCGATGATTTCGGCCAGTTCGGAGGTGATGTTTGCCTGTCGAGCCCGGTTGTACTGCTGCTTCAGACTGCCGGCCATTTCGTCCGCGTTTTCGGTGGCTCCCTTCATTGCCACCATGCGAGCGATTTGTTCGCTGACCGCTGCATCCAGAAAACACTTGAACAACTTTGCCCGGAATGCCGCCGGAACGATCTCTTCCAGAATCTCCTGTGGCGACGGCTGAAATTCATAGTCGATGCCGGAACCGCTCGATTTACCCGCCGCCGGTTCTCCACCCAGGCTGGAAAGCGGCAACAGCGACTCCACCACGGCATATTGTCGGGATGCCGATTCAAACTGCGTGTAGACCACATCCAGCCGATCAATTCGTCCCGCGATGTAGTCTTCGGCGTAGCGGGTGCCGAGTTCGTCCACTTCGGCAAACGCGGGCTGATCCTCGAAATGTGTGTAATCGCGAGCCAGAGGGATCTTCTGAAACTTCAGGAACTTGATGCCTCGCTTGCCGGACACTTCCAGCGAGTACTCGATACCCTGAGCTTTCAGTTCACGCATGTGAGCCATCGTGTTCCGCAGCACTGATCCGTTGTAACCGCCGCAAAGTCCTCGGTTGGACGTCAGCACCAGCAGCACACTGCGCTTTTGCTCCGCGCGCGATTCCAGCAGTGGATGCGAAAACTTCAGATCGGCACGTCCGAGATCACCGACGATTTCTGAGATCTTCTTCGTGTACTCAGCCGCTTCCGACGCGCGGTCCATCGCTCTCTTGAACCGACTGGTGGCGATCAGTTCCATCGTCCGCGTGATCTTGCGGATATTGCGAACCGACTTCAGTCGTTTAACAAGTAAGCGTGGATTGGCCATGAGTTTTTCGGATGCAGCGGCGTGTTGCCGCTTGATGTCTTAGTGGATTCAGCCAGCCGCAGGGCGGTTGTGCCATGCCTCTCGTTTTTTGATGCGTGCCACTGGCCGTGCCAGTGCCCTCTACCCTCGAAGTCACTGGCACTGCCAGTGGCACACGCCCCATCGATTCATCATGAATGCAGCAACAGCCCCGATTGACTTCGTTGCACGAAAAACCGGGCCTGGCGCCATGCGGGCTGGTCGACTCCTGGTTTGTCAGAATTTTTCAACATTTTACTGGCCGCGGCGGTCACCGATGCTTTTCGAAACTCTTACTGCCACGAGCCTGAATGACTCATTCTTCCCGGTGGCGGTAATCGGTCGGCCCGCAGCCGACGTGCTTACGCAGCGGTTGCGGC
Source organism: Planctomycetaceae bacterium (assembly GCA_041398785.1). Taxonomy (NCBI): domain Bacteria; kingdom Pseudomonadati; phylum Planctomycetota; class Planctomycetia; order Planctomycetales; family Planctomycetaceae; species Planctomycetaceae bacterium. The sequence goes on from JAWKUA010000001.1 coordinate 8,968, forward strand.
CGCTGTCCGGCTGCGGAACGCGTCCAGAGCGGCCCTCAGCGCTGTTTCCACTTCCTCCGTCAGTTCCGCCTTTTCAATCAGCTTGTCACGGGCGTCAGCATGTTCTGACCGCATGAAGTCCAGAAGTTCCCTTTCCGTCTGCTGGACCTTTGCCACGGGAACTTTGTCGAAATACCCCTTGGCTCCGGCATAAATGACAATAACCTGATCCGCCACGTGCAGCGGGTCATATTGTGGCTGCTTCAGAAGCTCGACCATGCGGTAACCACGATCCAACTGTGCCTGAGTCGCCTTGTCCAGTTCGGTGCCAAGCTGAGCGAACGCTTCAAGTTCTCGGAAGGCCGCCAGGTCCAGTCGGAGCGAACCGGCAATTTTCTTCATGGCCTTATTCTGAGCGTTCCCGCCGACGCGCGAGACACTGATACCGACGTTGATGGCAGGACGAACGCCCTTCCAGAACAGGTCCGGTTCCAGATAGATCTGGCCGTCGGTAATGGAAATCACATTCGTCGGAATGTAGGCGGACACTTCGCCTTCCAAAGTTTCGATAATCGGAAGAGCCGTCATGGACCCGCCGCCCAGTTCGTTGCTGAGCTTGACGGCTCGTTCCAGCAGTCGGCTGTGGCAATAAAAGACGTCACCGGGAAACGCTTCCCGTCCCGGCGGACGACGCAGCAGCAGCGACAACTGGCGATAGGCGATCGCCTGCTTGGACAGGTCATCGTACACAACCAGCGTATCTTCGCCGTTGTACATGAAGTGCTCAGCCATCGCCGCTCCGGAATACGGAGCAATGTACTGCAGCGGAGCCGGATCGGCGGAACTGGCCGCCACCACGATGGTATAGTCCAGTGCTCCGTTTTCGCGAAGAACCTCGACGACTCCGGCGATGGACGCGGCTCGCTGTCCGCACGCCACGTAGATGCACTTAACGCCGGTACCCTTCTGGTTCAGAATGGTGTCGATGGCGACGGCGGTCTTGCCGGTTTTGCGGTCGCCGATGATGAGTTCACGCTGACCGCGACCGATGGGCGTCATCGAATCGATGGCTTTGATCCCGGTCTGCAGCGGAACTTTCACCGGCTGCCGTCCGGCGACGCCAACAGCTTCGTGTTCGACGGGCCGTGACTCGCTGGTCATGACCGGACCTTTGCCGTCCAGCGGATTTCCCAGCGGATCCACAACTCGCCCGAGCATGGCATCGCCGACCGGCACCGACAGCAGCGTCCCGGTGGCTTTAACTTCGTCGCCTTCCATGATCTTCAGGTAGTCCCCGAGAATCACGACGCCGACGCTGTTTTCTTCCAGGTTCAGGACCAGTCCGGTGATGCCACTGGGGAACTCGACCATTTCACCGGCCATGGCCGTGGACAGGCCGGTGCATCGAGCGATGCCGTCACCCACTTCGATCACGCGACCGACTTCCGCCGTCTGAATCTGACCGCGAAAGTCTTCAATCTCCTTCTGGATGACTGAAGCGATCTCGTCCGCTTTGAATTTCATGGAAAGTCTTCTCCGTCAAACGACCCGTCAGTGTTTTCAGACGAGTACGCAGCGATGAATCATAAACTGTGTCACCGACCTGAATCACCAGGCCACCGATCAGAGATTCGTCAACCGATTCCTGAAGAATTGGCTCGAACCCGAGTTTGTCTTTCAATCGATCCCGAATCTGACCTCGCGACTGGTCAGACAGCGGCCGGGCGGACCGCACCTGCACCCGCTGCTGGCCGGCGAGTTCCTCACGCACCTGCACCACAACCTGCCGGATCTCGTCGATCAGCTGCATGCGGTTGTGCCGTACCAGTACTTTCAGAAAGTTCGCGAAGAACTCCGAACAGTGAGGCGCAACCGAACGGCCAATCACGGCAAGTTTGTCGTCTCTGCTCACGGAATCAGAAACCAGCACCTGCCGAAAATCGGGATGCACGGCCAGCACGTCGTCGACAAACGAAGCCAGTTCGGCCTCCGCGTCGTCCACACCGTTTTCCTTTGCGGCCGAGAGATACGACCGGGCGTAAAGACTCGCAACAGCCTTCGCGCCGGGATCTTCCAGCACGTGGTCAGGTCGAGTTTTCAGTGGCTCGGACATGGATACCTCAAAAATTGCCGCACGCCGTATCAGCGGTGCGCCCGATGACGGGACCGGTGCCGGACAACCGCCCGCCCGTTACGCAGCGACCCCGCAGGGCCTTGTCAAAAACTACGTGCCGATTTCCTGAAGTGCTTCGCTGATCAGCCGGTCCTGGTCGGCGTCGTTCATGGCCCGACCGAGCACTCGTTCCGTGGCTGCGGCCACCTGCCGATTGACCGATGTGAAGACATCCGCCAGAGCCGCATCTTTGGCCCGGCCGATATCTTCCTTCGCTCGAACCCGCATGGCTTCCACGTCAGCCTGTGCCTTCGCGACGATGTCCTGACTGACGCGTTCGGCGTCGCGTTTGGCTTCCGCCACCATGTCGGCGACGGTCTGCTCCGCGCCGCGAAGTTTGGCTTCGTAGTCGGCCAGCAGCGCCTGTGACTTCCGCTGGTTCTCTTCAGCCTCAGCGATCGCGGAGCGAATCCCGGCTTCCCGCCGATCAAGCCCTTCGATCATCGGCTTCCACGCGAGCTTTTTCAGCACGAACAGAAAGATGACAAACACAACCAGCGACCACAGAGCCAGGTCCGCCTTCGGATCCATCGGAGGCCCCGGAGCCGTACCGTGGCCACCCGCCTCGGCATGCCCGTCGACCGAAGCCGCTTCTCCGCCGTGTTCGGATTTCTCAGCGTGTTCCTGGGCATATACGGACACAACCGACGACGCGACGCACAGCGCAAACGCGAAGCAACAGAGTTTCAGCGAGTATGCAACGTATCGAAACATCATTGACCGCACCGCAGAACCGCAGGATCGAAAACCAGCGAACTTCGCATCACCCGGAAAGGAACACACGAAGCCGACTAGCCGCCACGAGCAATACACACGATGAGTGCGAAAAACGTTGCCCCTTCGATCAGAGCGGCCGCAACGATCATGGCACCACGAATGTCACCGGCAACTTCAGGCTGCCGAGCCATGCTTTCCACGGCAGAAGCACCAATCTTGCCAATACCCCAGCCGGCACCCAGCATCACAATCCCGGCCCCGAAGGCGCCTGAGAAGCTGATTGAGGTACCGCCATCCTGAGCCATTGCCGGAACGGCGGTTGCCAACATGGCCGCAAAGACCAGACAGAACAATTTCACAAATCGACTCACGAGAAACTCCTCTTGGAATCTGAAACGCGCCGCAGCACGAAACCCTAATCGAACCCCTTTTGCCTTTGATCCGTAACTCCCGAAAAGCCTGCCCTGCTATGGGTCAGTGTTCATGCACCGCCATTGCGATAAAAATGGTTGACAGGAACGCGAACACATACGCCTGCAGAAACGCGACAAACAACTCCAGCAGACCAATGAAAATCTGACCAAAAATGCTTGCCACGGTCACCAGCGACCACATCGCCACCCCTTCATGGGCAAACGAGGCAATAAACCCGAGAATTACCGCGATCACCGTGTGGCCGCCCATGATGTTGGCAAACAGTCGAACAGCCAGAACCGCGTGCTTGATAAAGAAGCCAAAGATCTCAATCCCAAAGATGCCGTAGGACAACACGGCCCCGCCAGCACCCGGAACACCTGTTTCCGGCTTCATATTATTAAAGAATCCGGCCGGCCCCATTGCCTGAAACCCATAGGTCACGGTGGCAAAAAACGCGACCACGGCCAACGCACCGGTGACATTGATGTTCCCGGTTGCGGAACCGAGCCAGGGAATTGCCCCCAGCAGATTGCAGATCAGGATGTAAAAGAAGCAGCTCCAGATAAACGGCAGATACTTGTCGGCAGGATGCCCTCCCGTTGGCTCATGCGAATGGTCGCCGTGACCGTCGCCATGCCCGTGATCATGATGGTCGTCGCCAATTGTGGGCCGCACGACCTCATCTCGAATAAACAGGGCGATGGCTTCCCAGAAGTTCCAGAATCGCCCCTTTACAGGCTCACCGCTGCGAATCCTTCGCGCCAGACCCCAAAACACGAACAGGACGATTGCTGCCGCAACAACCTGCAGCACCATGAACTTCGTGAGCTCGAACGAAAATATCCCGATGTCAAAGTTGAAGGTGTCAGGGAGCCGTATGTCCAGCAGTCCGTGGCCATGCGCATCCGCATGTCCGCCTGGCAGATCGAAGCCGGCAGCATCACGCACATGATGAAACAGATCTTCCTGGTGCTCTTCGCCAGCCATGCAGACTTAAGCCAGTGGATATGGTAAGAAAAACGATCTAAAAACGAGCAGCCTCAGGCCACACTGCGACTTCGACCGAACAGCACCCACACTTCGGTCGCCAGAGCCAGCAGATAGAAACCTATCAGCCAGCCGAAAAAGTCGGCGACGCCCAGATCCGGACGAAGTTCTTTCACAACAAGAGCCGCCGTGGCGACCGAAAACATCCGAACCATCGACTGCACCAGCAGCGCATTCAGATCGTTCGAGAAAATAGCGAGTCGCGAAAGGAACACAACCAACCAGCCGGGCACCAGACAACAGATTGCCGCAATCGACATCCACCAGACCCCCGACTCACCCCGCAACGACCGCGCCGGCCAGAAACAAACTGCCCAGCCAGCCGCAACCACCACGGTCAACAGCGCGACAGACGGAAACAGACCTGGACGAGATGCCTGATTCACTCTGAGCAGGAGTCCTTGTCATTCGAATCCGGCAGCCCGCTCGATGCCGCAACGTCGTTGCGCCGTTCGCGGCGTTTCTGCGATTCTTTGTCCAGCCGCCTCAGCAAATCCCGCAGCGACACTGCTGCTGCCACACAACCTGCCAGCGACCCGATGATTGTCAGCACCGGCATCCAGCCAGTCTTTGTATCCAGCCAATAGCCGACGCCTGCGCAGATGGCTATCGACATTCCCGCCGACATCACTTCGTGGGCCTGCCGATACGCATCCGCGATGCTACTGGCCCGCCGCTTGCGCCTGGTTTCGGAGTCCTTTGACACGAGGCGGAGCTCCGGTGCGTTTCGACCCTTGCCCGTGAGACCTGGTGACGTGCGCCAGACAGGTGTGTGCGGCGCGGCGAGTCTAGTGGCTGCCTTTCGGTCGTTCAAAGTTGGTGGCGCTGAGCGCTTCCGTTTCCCAGGATCGGGATGCTACACTCCCAGCCGCGAAACACTGAGCGGCATTCCGAAGCGTGACGGTAATCCGCGATACAGGTCGTGTCGTTCCGGCGTGGCGAAGTGTGGGCGGAAAGCGGCTTGCCGCGAGTGACCGATTCGATGCCGTCAAGTGGCAAAAGTTTTTTTGCGACATCGCGCCGGTTCGGGATCATGTGTCCCGCGCTGTGTCTCAGAAAGCCTGCTGTCCACGTTGTCGATTCGGTCCTGAGCGTGAAGTTGAGGAGCGGTGCGATCCGAAGTGAGAGTCCGGCGGCGCGGTACAGTTCCGATTACACCGGCTGCGACGATCATGAAGGAGAGTCCGCCTTCGGCATCTTGCCGGATGGCTTCACAAAAAACCCGGCGTTTTCGTCGCTGTACGGACGTCTCATTCTGGACGTGAATCGACTGACCTGTCATTGTGTTGCATAGCCTGCACTGAAAGGCAGGCATTTTCGTGCCGTCCGCGGTGTGGAAGTGCGATGCTTTATCACCATGAAGCACCGTCGCACTTCAGCGGTGGAATGATCTCCACGTTTGTCGGAAACAAGACAAGACAGAGACACGGTTGTCTCGCAGATGCGGTGAGCTGTATGCCTTTGAAATCCCGTTTTCATGGCTGTGGAAAATCCGCAGAGGCTGCTTTCCCACTTGCGGTTGTGATATTGGTGCTGACGTGCATCAGTCGTACCGCTTCTGCCCAGCCACCCGACGACGCGGCGAAGAAGTATCAGGATCAGCAGAAGCACCTGGTCCAGGACATTTCAGCAATCAAGGGCTCGCTGCTGACGAAGGAACTCAAGGGAGTCGCCGCGGATCCGGAAAAGGACATCAAGGGAGTAACCGGCGAGTTCGAAAAGATTGAGCGCACCTACCGTTCCGTCATCCGAAACGGTACCAACAGGGAAGCCGGGCCCGACTTCGATGCTCTGAAGACCGGCCTGGAATATCGCATTTTCGCTCTGTCGGATCCCGATATTCAGGCGAACTATCGCGATCTGGACGCCGCCTTCAGCAACCTGTCACGCGATATCATCGCGGCCCGCAGCATCGCCAATCCGCAGGACCAGCAGCAGTTTCGTCAGATGGTCTGCCGCGTCGCTCTGCCGCTGCTGGAAAAAGTCATCAATGAAGGGAATCTGGTCGCTCGTTCCCTGGCCATCGACATCCTGCCGGAGATGGAAACCCTGAGCCCCAGCGCCGTTCAGCGGCGGCTGGAGATGTTTGACGAAGTCGATGACGCGCTGATCCGGATTCTGAAAGACGAAAAACAACCGGATGTCGTCAAGCTGCGAGCCGCCAGTTCCATCAAGCGATTTCTGGAGAAAGCTGATGCCGTTCCGCAGGTGCAGCTGGCGCTGGCCGACGCAATGGTGGCCGAGCTGAAGAAACCTGTTACGGCATGGGAATACCAGTACTACCTGATCGAAGCGCTGACCCACACGAACGTGCCGCGCGAAGTCGTTGGTGTGAAGAAGGCCTCCATTCTGGAAGCAATGGCGGAGGTCATGCAGGACACCAGACGGGACATTCTGGTGCGCTGTGCGGCAGCCGGCGCCGTTGGCAAAATTGGCTTTGACTCCCAGATCAACTTCGAACCGCTGGCGTGGAAGACGGCTCAGTTGGCGGTGGAAGCGGGGCTGACAATCGGTCAGCAGCCACCGTCTACGCGTCGGGAACTTTGCGGCTGGCACCTGTACACGGCGTTTCATCATGAAACGGCCGCCGGGCTGAATAATTCCCGGAATCCCGAAGGTATGCTGAATCGCGCCGCCAACAACGAGGTCGTCCGTGCCGCCTATGAACACGTGCTGCCGATTGCAAAGTCGCTGATGTTTTCAAAGGGCGCGGTCGGGAACAACGACGTCCTGAAGACGAATGGCTGGGTCAGGGAAAGCAAGCCGGCCAGCCTGGCTTTCGATGCTTCGTCACCTCCGCTGAATCCCTGAAGCTGAACGTCAGCGGACGCCTTCCCGTCGACGTGACAGCACGTGCCGAATCGTCAGCACGTCCGCGCGCCATTCGTCCAGCACGTACGTGATTGCGGTGGCTTCCAGATTGGTCAGCGTGCCGGCGGTGGCCGCGATTCGAAACGGCCAGACGGCCCATTCCATTAGCAGCGCCACGGCTCCGAACAGCAGCAGCCACTGAGTCAGCTTGGCTCCGTACGTGTGGTAGCTGGGCACCTTGCCGTATTTCCACAATCCGTAGCCGGTGGTCAAGGCGTAGCTCGCGAATGCCATGATGATCCACGGCAGTTCGTGCTGCAGCACGTCCCACTTCAGGTACAGGCCGCCGATGAACAGTGAACCGTAAAGGACGGAATCGGCCAGGCTGTCGAGTCTTGCGCCGAAGTCCGATCGCTGATTGAGCCAGCGGGCGATGCGACCGTCGATGAAGTCACTCAGATTCAGCACCACGAACATTGTCACGAATGCCTGCGGCCGACCCGAAAACGCCACACCCAGCATCACGAAGGCTCCCGCCAGCCGCGTCGCACAGATGACGTTGGGAATCGTCAGCCTGCGGTTACGCCACGGCTGCGACTCGTCGGTCGAAGCTTCGCGACGGGTTCCCGAACCGACCGCATCTGGCTGTGAAGAACCGCCGTCCGAGGAATCCATCAGACACATACCGCCAGAACGAAACCGTAAAACACGGGAGCTGTAAACGTCAGGCTGTCGATTCGGTCGATCATTCCGCCATGACCCGGCAGCAGCCGGCTGCCGTCCTTGACTCCTGCGTCGCGTTTCACAGCCGACATGTTGATGTCACCAAAAAAACCGCTGACCATAATCACGGCTCCCGCAACGGCGGACATGACGATGCCACCGACCGGACTTCTGCCATTCTGAAAAGTGGTCAGCCACGGAGCCAGGACAATCGCCAGACCCGTCGTGCAGGCGAGTCCGCCGAAAAAGCCCTCCCACGACTTGTTCGGAGAAATCGCCGGCACCATCTTATGCCGTCCGAAACGGCGACCGACGATGGCCTGAGCGATGTCGTCCATTTCCGTCAGAATCATCAGAAACAGGAACCAGCCGGCCACTCCCGCCTGCGGAAGCGTCGGCAGCGGCAATTCAAAAAGGAACAATGCGAACGACGGCAGGTACACCAGCAGCAGAATCCCCCACACGGCCATCGTTGTGGAACGAATGTAGCCGCGAACAGGACCGCTGGCGACCTGAAAAACGGATGTCAGCACGACGGCAGCCATCGGCAGAAAAACGCGAACGATCCCACTGTAGCCGACGGCAATCGAGCCGTAGTGCAGCGGGACCAGTCCGAACGCGCACGCTTTCGTCACGCGGTTCAGTTCACTTCCGCCGGCAAGTCGCAGGTACTCACGCAGTCCCAGCCCGCTTGCCATTGCCATCAGCACTGCCGTTCCCGGAAGGCCGGACAGAACGGCAAGACAAAGTAGTGTCACCAGAATCCACCAGGTTGCCAGACTCTGCCGTCTGGCGCTGGCAACTTCGGCGGAAGCGTTCCGGATCAGCAGGAGTCTCACAACGGATCCGACGATCAGTGCCGCGACGGTCCCGGCAACGGCATACAACAGGCCTGGCGAAGGTGTGGTCATGCCGTCGATTCCGGTTGATGAAGTGTCCGGCTGATCGCACGAACAACAATGGGCATCACCGCGGTGAAGATCAGGGCTCCGATCAGCGGGGCGTCCAGCAATTCCCAGACACCGCGTTCGGCCAGTTCAGCCAGAGTCGGCAGGCGGGAACCTGCGAACACAAACACCATCGTTCCCGGCAGAAGTCCCAGCTGAGTCGTCCACCAGAACGTCGACGTCGGTACCAGGTTCAGCGCGCCGGCTCCGTAATTGACCACGCTGAACGGAGCATGCATCAGTCGCAGCAGTAGCAGATAGTACGCGGTGTCATGCCGCAGCCGTTCCTTCCACCGCTGCAGCACCTCGGCGTAACGGGCTTCGACGAAGCTGCGAAGCGCGTAGCGGCTGAATGCAAACGTGCACAGCGCCGCGACCGTCAGCGCACAATCGACCATCAGCACGGCCGACCAGAACCCAAACAGCCAGCCGAAGATGACCGACTTCCCCGACGTTCCCGGAATCAGTGACAGGCAGACATAGGCGACAAAGCCGATGCCCCACGCGGCGACCGGCCGCCGTTCGACAGTGTTCCGCAGGCGATTCTCACGTTCGATCAGCCACTGCAAAGACGTATACTCTCCTGCCAGCAGTCCCAGAATCACGATCACCAGAACCAGAATCAGTGAGATCAGGATTCGACGCTGCAGCACATGCATCACGAATTCCCTGTCATCATTTGTCCGTCTCCAGACCTGCGGTGCCGTTGTGAATGACCAGTCAACGCCGGATGTGACAATCCTGCAAATCTCGGACCTGCACTTCGGTCCGCCGTACGTACACGAAGTCGGCGAGGCGCTGATTCGCATCGCACCTGGTCTGAACGCGGACGCCGTCATCGTCAGCGGCGACCTGACTCAGCGAGCCAAACGCGAACAGTTTGTGGCCGCGAAGGAATTCCTGGCCCGGCTGCCGGACGTTCCGCGGATGGTCATTCCCGGCAACCACGATGTTCCGCTGTATCGCGTGAAGGAACGAATCGCGGACCCTCACGGATTGTACCGCGAAATCATTTCGGACGAGCTGAACCCGGTGCTGGAAATCGACGGAGCCGTGTTCGTGGGACTCGATTCCACCGCGCCGCACTCCGCCATCAGTAACGGACGAATCCGAAGATGGCAACTGGACGCCGTACAGCAGGTACTGACGGCGGCACCGCTGGATTCCGCCAGAATCGTGGTGGCTCACCATCACTTCGCTCCGGCTCCCGACTACCTGCACGATTCCACCATGCCGAAAGCGAAACGTGCGATGATGAGGTTCATCGATCTTGATGTCGACATGATTCTGGGAGGTCATCTGCATCGCGCGTACATCGGAAATTCTCTGGACATTTACCCCGGCCGCCACCGTGAACGCGGCATCATTATCTGCCAGTGCGGCACCTCCACGTCTCGCCGCGGACGCGGGCGCGAGCGCGAAAAGAACTCCTTCAATCTGATCGAAATTCGAAAAGCTTCCATCACTATCACTCACTTCATGTACTTCGACGCGGACGCCGGCTTTGCGGCAAACAGCCGCCACACGTTTCGTCGCGGACCTTCCGACCTGCGAAGTCGATCGCCGGAGCCATCGAACGAACCCGCACGCCGCAGCGACTGACGTACCGAAATCCTCACCCGACGCACCGGCATTCACGAGCACCGCATTTCCGCACGCAACAGGCAGGCCAGCCATGCAGCTCCGCTCAACGCTGACTTCCGACGAAAGCCGCCGACTGGAAGAAGACGGATTCCTGGCGCTGGAAGGTATCGTCAGCGAAAAGCAGCTACAGGCAATGCGCCGCAGGTTGCGGGAATTGCTCGACGCGACGGAACAAAAGCATGCCGGCACACTGATCGTGGACGGGTTGCTGGCAGAAGAAACGTTCGATCCCGCGTGGCGGCATCCCCGCGTGCTCGCCGCTGTGAAGTCTGTCCTGGGAGACTCGCACCGGCTGCTGGGCGTCTTTTCGCGAGGACTGCGGCCCGGACACGGTCAGCAGGCGCTGCACGCGGACTGGGGCGGTCAGGGGCAACCGGGAGTCTGGTATGTCTGCCACGCGATTTGCCCGCTGGTCGACTTCACGTCAGAAAACGGCGCCACGCGCGTTGTCCCCGGTTCTCACCGCAATCCATGGATGATGAAGGGGCAGCGAGACCTGCGCGGGCCGCATCCGGCTGAACGTCAACTGATCGGCAGGGCCGGAACCGTGTTCATTCTCAACGTTCACTGCCAGCACTCAGCAGTTCACAACGGATCAGACAGCGATCGACTGGCGATCTTCTCATCATTCTCCCGCCGCGATTCACCGCTTCTGCTGATGCAGCCGCCGGCGGCGACAAACCCGGACATCCTGACCCGTTTTGACGCCGACACACAGCGTCTGCTGCGCGACGATTAGCAGCGAACCGCAGGGCTGCGAGCGTCCGCGCGACAGTTCACATTCGAATCTGCCGTGCCGCTGCGACCGACCGACGATGTCCGGCATTGCGAAGGGAACTTCTTCCTTCGGTTCAGGACCATCCCGACAGAAAAGGTTCCCGCCGCCTTTTTTGTGTCCCTGCTGAAGATTTTCACGCAACCGAATCCGACTTTGCGTGAGAATGCGAACGTAAACGCCCCGTTTTCCACCCGCAATCAGGGAGATCATTCATGCCGCACATCGTCCACGATTTCGACTGGGGTGTGATCGACATCATCGTCCATGAAAAGCGTGTCTTCTTTCAGCAGCGCTGGAAGTACATCTGGGAGGTCAAGGACGGTCAGCCGGCATGGGATCTGGACGGGAAGCGGAAGTTCCACGCGGAAGTCGACAAGCAGATCTGGGCTTCGTGGAGCAACCGCGTGAAGCTCAGCGTGAGCGGCACGTCCGAATTCGCGAAGAAATTCGCCGCGACGAAGCTGCCGATGAATCTGGACGTCCGGTGGGTGCTGCGCGACGAACACTGGGAGGTCACCGCAGTGAAGAATGACCCGAGCGATATGCCACACAACTACGTGCAGTGGGATGCCCGCAAGATCAAGCTGCATACCAGCAAACTGAAATCGTACTCGGCGTGTACCAACGGAACTCCGAAAGTCTGCACCGCCGGATTCAAAAGCGTGCCTCACGAAGCCGGTCACGCGTTCGGCAACTCATCGACTCTGGGACGCGGTGACGAGTACGCGTCCACGTCACCTCATCTGGCCGACACGGGCAGCATTCTGAACATCGGCACGGAACTGCGCAAGCGTCACTTCCGCACAATTCTGGAAGAGATGAACAAGATGATTCCCGACACGACGTTCGCCGTGCATCAGGTGTAGCCGAAACGGCCGACGGCAGCTCTTCTCAACGCCAGACAAACACGGCAACGACCAGCAGAAACACCATCCAGATCACCGCCACAAGTGCTGCGCAGATCCAGAATGTGGCGGTTGTGGTTCTGCCGGCGGCAAAGCAGCGGCCAACAAGGTAGAACGTGTAAATCGACAGCGGCGGAACAATCAGGCTGACGATCACGGAACGCAGCAGCCGTCGTTCCAGTCCGTCATCAGCCGCGACTTCGACGACAGTGCCAAGTGTCAGTGACGCGGGAACTCGATAAGGCGAATCGTCCGCTTCGTTGCTGGTCACGACAGCGGATTCGGTCGTTTGGATGCGCGGCTTCTGATCATCATCGGGTAGCGGCGCCAGTTCCGGATTCGCAGGACGCACGGCTTCGCACGACCAGCATTCATCGAAGCTGTGTTCGTTGACTTCCCCGCAGCCGGAGCAGACCCAGCCCAGATTTCGTTCGCTGTCCCACTGGCTGAACCGATTGCCGCTCCATTCGCGTTCGAGCCGTTCCAGAATTGCCAGCGCCGGTTCTATCTGATCTTTCGAAACCAGCAGGTGAACCTCCTGAGCCGCGCCACCCAGCAAAGCGTGTGACGCGTTGCTGTCGTCGCCAACGGTGACACTGCGGATTCCGTCCGCTTCCAGCGCTGCCCTGGCAATCTGCGCCGTGTGAGAAGACGCATACGTCATGATCCGAACGTCGGGTTGCTGACTCATGTGCGTTGCCATATCCGGGTGGAACGTCCGAGTTGACTCAAGGAACTTTTGCCGGCCGGGCATTCAGGACAAACTGCTGTGCTGCCTGCTGCACCTGTGCTGAATCAGCATACGTCACATGTTGTCGTTTCCACCACAGTGGTCGTTCCGGAGCATCAAGTTCCGCCCTGATCGAACCGGGATCTTTGAGATGCCGCGCCAGCCACTGTGCCACTCCCAGTTGAAACCGGTCTTCCGGATAGATCGGAGCACCGGTTGCTTCCAGCGACCAGCGATCGATGCGCACGGGACACCACATGTCCAGCGGTGCCGGGTCGCCGACGAATGTTTTCACGAAATCCGGCAGTTCCCCGATCGCATCGCTGCGAACGAAGATTCGCAGGACTTCCGGGCGAGGCGAATACAACTGCCATGACGGCCAGTTGTCGGCGATTCCGAACAGACCCGACAGCGGAAACACAACAACAATCACCAATGCGATTCGCGCAAGCATCGGCATCGCCGGCGCCGACCGGACCGCTTCCGTTTCCGGGCGGCTGTCTCGTTCGCGAAGCATCGGCAGCAGCGTCAGGAAGAAGGCGTTCCACAGCAGCACGCCGGTGTTGTGATTCAGACCCAGCGGACTCAGCGACAGCAGCAGTGTCGCGTGAATCGCCATTGCCAGCACCACGCCGAAAATTCGGAAGCGGTTCGTCAGCAGCAGCAGTCCCGCAATCAGTTCAATCACGCTCATCCCGGCGCACGTCCATCGAATCAGCAACGGTGACTGATTCAGCCGGGCCAGCCCGATCGCGTTCAAGCCAAGATCCAGAATCTGCCGGCTGACACCTTCATCAATTCGCGGCCCGAACCGGGATAGTGCCGCACAAATGTAGATCATCGCCACAGTGACTCGGCACACGCGAATGCGGTGGGGCGGCTTGATGACAACATGAATCGTCGCCATCAGCAGGAACAGCACGTTCCACGGCTGCAATCGATGCTGGTTCAACACGCACAGCACAATGCCGCTGACGATGGCCGCCACGTTCGAGCCGAAAGCTGCCTTTGATCGATCCGTTTCGGGTTTAACAACGATCGTGACAACGGCCGCGAAAAAAATCACCGCGACCGCTCGATCAGCGGCCGGCGCCACGTGGCGCAGCGAGGATAGCAGAGGCACCGTCGGAAAGTTGTCCGTTCCAAACCACAGCGGCCAGGTGACGGAAATCAGCAGCAGTAGAAACAGTGCAGCCACACGATTCATTGAACGCCCGCCGAAGGATCAATCCGCGGCTGCCATGATCGAAGCCCCGTGCAACCCGATGCGCGTCGGCAGGCATTGCCAGAGTCACTCGCCCGAGCCAGCGGACGGTGTTGTCCGGACTTCGAACTCAAACAGACCGAAGGTTGCAGGTTCAGAATCGTCATGTCGGCGGCACCAGCGAGAACTCAGCGGGAGACGCCTGCACGACTCGAAACAACTGCGAAGCCAGCGACTGGCGGCTGATCACGCCGATGACGCGAGCGTTGCTGTTCCCCGGCTCACCCTCAACGACGACGCCCCACGATGCGAAGTCCTGAAACAGTTCCGTCATGACTTCCAGGCGAGGCGTGTCGCGGCGAAATGCCGGCAGTTGCTTCATGGCCAGCCGCGGAGCCTGTGCCAGTCCGATGACGTCGGCAATCCGGACGGAATGCGTCCAGTGACCCGGACGACCGTCGGGGTGCAGCATCACGAACGCGCTTTTTGTGCGCCGGGCAAGAGCCAGCAGTTCGTCGCGGGAGATCGATTCGGGAACGCCGACAACCTGCGATGGCGGCATGATTGCCAGTTCCACGGGAGCCGTCGCGATGCGCATCATGTTTTCGGCCAACTGGTTCTGCAGCCGAGTCAGAATTCCTTCGTGATGACCGGCCGCCAGCAGGCTCGACAGCCGAGTGCGGCCCAGCACGATGTCCAGCGGCCGGTTGTCCTGATCCCCGAATCGCGACACTGCGCGAGATACCAGAATCAGCGGATAACTGATCGGAAGGAAAACCCAGAAACAGAAGGTAAAAAACCGCGATCCCGACCGCAACAGCGACATCGGCGCGCGATAGTAGAGACTTTTCGGAATGAGTTCTCCGAAGATAAAAATCACGGGAGTCAGCAGCACCGTGGCCAGAACTTCCGCCGCGCCGGAGGAACTGACAACGATCACCGTGACCACCATCCCGATCGCCACCGTTGTCAGATAGTTGGCCACGTTGTTACCCACCAGAGTCGTGGCGACAAAGCGTTCCGGGTGCGTCACAAACATCTGCAGCCGTCTGGCAACGCGATCCCCGCGCTGGACCTGAAGCATTAGTTGCAGCGTGCTGAGCCGGTAGAAACCGGTTTCGGAGCCGCTGAAAAATGCGGACAGCCGGATGCCGATCAGAAAAATGATCGCGGCGGCAAACAGCACCACTGACGGAGACTGTGTCACGAGTCCGCCCCTTCCTGTTCCGCCGCCATCACCAGGCTGGCGGGTTCCACCAGAACTCGCACCTGCCCGCGCGCCGTGACGTTGATCGCCGTCAGAACCCAGCCGTGCCAGTGAATGCGGTCGCCGACCTCCGGCAGCCGCTCCAGTTCGTCGTGAAACAGCCCCGACAGCGTGTACAGCGACTCGTCCTCCGGATTCAGCGCAATCCGCAGCCGCCGAGCCAGATAGCGAAGGGTTATCAGTCCTTCCACATGAAACCGGTTGTCGCCGATTTCGATGATTGGTTCCCGACGCAGCATTCGGCGAGTGCGGCTGGGTGCTTCGCTGAGCATCGATTCCAGCAGATCTTCATACGTTGCGGTTCCGACGACTTCGCCGTGTTCGTGAACAACCACCGCGACTCCGCGAAACTTGTTCTGAAGTTCGCCCAGCACATAAGCGACGCTCGCACACCACGGAACGTAGATGACCGGTTCCGCAATCTGCTGAAACGTCTGCCCGGATTCAGCGCTGATGCCGTTCAGCGAAATCGCTCCTGTGAATACGCCGGTATCCGGATCGGTCACCATCAGATAATTGACGTGCTTCAGCGAAGTGTTCAGAGCGGCCAGTGTTCCGTCCGCCGCTACGCTGACGCAATGGCTGCGAGGCCGCATGACTTCTTCGACGTAGAGTTCATTCAGATCCAGAATGTTGTGCAGCACCTGCTGTTCGATCTGCAGGATCTCGCTGCTGAGCGCCGCGGACGTGTCCACCGCCTTTTCCAGATCCTCCGCGTGAAGCGACGCTTCCTGCTTCAGATGCGGCCAGAACGTGCGCCGCAGCACGCGGGCGAACCGGCCCAGCCACGGAATCACCGGGTCCAGCGCCGCCACCGCCACAGCCAGCGGCCAGCTTGCCAGTTGAGCCACCTGCAGCCGATACACAACCGCCACACTTTTCGGCATCACTTCGCCAACAACAATGATGCCCAGCAGATTCGCCACACCGAACACCGCCGCCACCGACGAGAACTCACGCGTGGTTAGCTTGTGAATGATGACGATGCCGACCGCGAAATAGCTGAGATTGATCAGCAGGTTCCAGAAAAGTACCGCCGAAAGCAGACGGTCGGGATCAGCCAGCAGCGACGCTACCATTCGCTGTCGCGGCGGCCCGGTACTGAATTTTCTGACCTGTTCCCGCGACAGAAAAAAGAAGGCCGTTTCGCTGGCTGAAAAGAACGCCGAAGCCACAATCAGCAACAGCATGGCAATCAAGCCAGGCAGCCAGATCGGTAACGAATCCGCGAACTCGGACATGGAACGAAGAATCTTGTTCGGTTAATAACGCTCGCCGTGTCAGGATAACAGACGCCGAACGGACTCCATACCGGGGGTTCAAATCTCAAATCTCAAATCTGAAATCTCATATCTTCTTGTCACCGGCACCGACACCGATGTGGGCAAGACCTGGGTCGCGGCACTGTTGTTACGGCAGTTGGTCGCCCGCGGCATTCGTGTGGCCGCCTACAAGCCTGCCTGCAGCGGCGCTGACTTCGATGCCGCTGGCGTGCCGATTTGGCGCGATGTGGATGCTCTGGCCGGCGCAGCAAAGTTTACCGGCGATCCGCATGTGATCTGCCCGCAGACGTTTCTCGCGCCTCTGGCGCCGAATCTTGCCGCAAAGCTGGAAGGCCGGCGAGTCAATGATGCGCTGCTGGTCGATGCGTTCCACCGCACCGCCGAACACGCCGATGTGGCTGTTGTCGAAGGCGCCGGAGGACTGCTGTCGCCGCTGTCGGACGAATCCACGAACGCGGACCTTGCCGTCCGACTGAATCTGCCGCTGATCATCGTGGCGGCGAATCGCCTGGGAGTCATCAATCACACACTGCTGACGATCGAAGCCGCACGACATCGTCAACTGCAGATCCTGTCCGTCGTTCTGAACGACGTCGCGCCGCGTTTATCGCAACCCGACGAAGAAACAAGTCGGTCAGCGTCCGGTTCATCCGATTCGCCGCCGGAGTCGAGCTCAGCCTCCGCGATCGAACACAACGCCGCAGAACTTGGCCGTCTTCTGCATGACGTGCCGTTGTTCGAGTGCCGTTTCGAAGCGACTCACGTCACGCCGATGAACGTCGCCGCGCAACAGGTGAAGCTCCCGTACGCGATGTCGTGACGTGATACAACCGGTTCCCCAGTCTTGCGCCGGCGAGCGGCGCGACGTGAGTCCGCCATCGTCGTCGCGACGCACACCGGGTCGCACGGCCATCGAAGTCGCGCCGGCAGCATGAGAGCGGACTGGCGTCGCGCTGCTCGCCGACATGGGACCGGCGGTTCCGGGTTTCACGGCCAGTGCCAGCCGGTGTTCCCGACCCACAGCGGCAACACGACGAAATGGTGCATCAGGTCGCTGAGGATCAGCGCCAGCGATACCGACCACAGCACAATCGCGATTCGCGGTCGACTGCTCAACAACAGCGCCAGCAGAATCAGTGGCACCGACCAGAACATGTGATGGATCTGGAGTAACAACGGCGGTCGAGTTTCTTCCAGCCACTCCGCAGCCGACTGTCCAGCCGTGATTCGCGCGACGATCGTGATGGCCTCGAACGTGAGCGTGAGCATGGTTGTCAACAGCAACGGCGAGACCCGGTGCCAACGAGGGTTTCCCGCGACGACCGTGGATGAATCATCTCTCGGATTATGGCGTGTTCCCAAAAACTCATCCCTGACAATCGCTCGGATTGCCATCCACGCCAGAAAACCGCCTAAACCAAGTCCTGGTAAGTCAAATGCCCTGCCGAAGACGAGCAACAGGACCCAAAATACAGACGCCCCAATCCTCCACTTCAGAAGCGACCAGGATCCAATTTCGAGTGCGTCCTTCATTGAATGATCGCGCATTTCATCAGCCGAAAACCGCTGTCGCGGAGCCGCAAGACGCGTGGCTGCCAACCGTTCGTGCCGCCGGGGCGAAAGCGGACTGACGTCGCGCTGCTCGCCTGTGCGGGCGGTCGGCACATGTTGGTCGTTCGCCGGCGCCGACAGTGTTAACGAGTCGTCTTCTGCGTCATGAGAAATTCCAACAAGTCCGCGATCTGTTGGTCCGACAGATCGTTCAATTGCCGATCCGGCATCAGTGAGACTGTCTGCTGAATCAGGTCTTCCACGTCCTTACGCGCGATGCGGATGTCTTCGTTCTTTGCGGTTCGTAAAACGATTTCCGATTCCGTGCGTTCGACCAGCAATCCCGCGTGGACCTTTCCGGCGGTTGTGATGACCGTCCAGGCGGCAAATTTCGGATCGATCTTCTTCGATGGTTCCAGCATGCTTTCCAGGATCTCGTCCGCTTCAGCCGCTTGCCAACATCGTCCAGAGCCGGGCCGATCTGGCCACCTCGCTGCCGATCTTGTGGCACGTGATGCATTGTCGGCTCTTGTTGCTGAAAATGGCAGCTCCGCGAGTCGCGTCGCCGGGCGTTGCCAGAATGGTGGCGGCGTCGGGAGTTCGATTCAGAGTGCGGCGATATTCCGCAGGCTGAAAGCGAACGAACAAGTTGCGAATCTCCGGCACGGACTCCCGCGCCATGGCGAGCAGCTCAACCCTCTTCGAAGCATCGATCCGATCCTCATCAAGCATCGCAACGACCCGCAACGCCGCCTCCGTCGACTTCAGCGCATCGCTGAGCGGTGTTGGCTCCCGACTCTCGTCTCTCGACTCCGGACTCTCCGCCAGCGACGCGATCCATTTGCGCAGCAGCTTCACTCCAGCGACGTCGACTTCCGTGGACCCGATATGAGGCATGCGGCCGCGCCCAGAACACGCGGTGCGGTACAGCAGCACCGACTTCGACGGTTGGCCGGGAACGATGATCGCTCCGCCGTCGATCTGAAACAGCCCCTGCGCCGGAGGCGCCGCGATCGACTTCATTTCTTCGACGGACGCTTCGAACCGCAGATCGATTGTCGCCGTGCCGCCGGCGCCGTTCTGATGGCAGTGAGAACAATTGATGGACAGGTACGACCTGGCGCGATCGGCCAGGTCAGCGTGTTCGTCGTACGGATTCGCCAGCGCGAGCAACCGCGCGTCGTCGGTGTTCGTCCAGATCGTCCGGCAGTGCTCCGGTCAGCAATCCGACGTCGCGGAAGTGTTCCAGCTGCGACGTTTCGACGTCACGCTGGTCATCTGTTTTCAACCCTCGACTCTCGTCAACTGCGGCAGCGTGAATGCCAGCGTTCCGCCGATCCACAGATTGTGGCAGCGCAGGCATTCCGAACGAGAATGCACTGACCACGAACTGCGTTCCGCGAATTTGCCGTAGTCAGCCAGGTTCAGTTCTGTGCCGGAGGCCGGAGCCAGCGTGGCGTCGGTTTGTTCGGGGTTCCAGACGTAGCTGTAGCCGTACCAGTTCAGGCCGTCGTAGTGCAGCATCTGAGTTTCCAGATTCACTTCGCGACCGGTGTCATCGGACAGCGTCACCGTGCGCGCGAGCACGGAATCCGTCGGAAATCGCATTCGTTCCCGCAGGCTGGAATCTTCCTTCTGAACAGGATTCTTCAGTACGTCGATCACACCGTCGCCGGGAACACCGACCCAGCGCTGAGCGGTCGCTCTGTCGTTCCACATCGGAGCGTTCGGTTCAAACGGCAGCACACCCGGCGCGGGATTTTGCGCGGACGTGTCGGCGAAGATGCCGGTTTCGCTGAGCGCCTTCGGGAAGGCGGTCGGCCGACCCGCAGCGTCGTTGCGTTCCAATTCGTACAGCACACCTTCGTAGAAGTTCGAAATGATCAACTCACGATCGGCGTCTTCACCGAAGGCGACGATGCGAAGTCGCAGGTCGACCAGATCGACAAGGTTGGTCAGGCTGTCGGCCTGGCCATCGTCGCTCGGCGTGATGTCCGAAGCCCAGATGCGGCGGGTTTCCCAGTCGCCGAAGATGTACTTGCCGATCAGTTCCGGAAACTTCTTTCCGCGATACACGAAGCCGCCGGTCACGGACGCTCCGTCAGCGTGAGAATACGCGACGGCGGCGGGAAGAATGGGAGTCGGCCCGCGTTTCTGATTCGGCAGCACCTGCTGCGGCCCTTCCATGACGCTCCAGCCGTAGTTGCCGCCGCGCTTCACGTTGTAGACCATCTCGTACATTTCCCAGCCGACATCGCCGACCCACAACTGCCCGTCCGGTCCGAAGTTCATCTTCCACGGATTGCGAAATCCGTAAGCGAAGATTTCCGGGCGGAACTGTTCCGCCGGAAACGTGTCGACGGTCCTGGAAAACTCGGCCCACGACGCTTCCTGCGGATGTCGCAGTGAATCGGGCAGGCTGCGCTCGTAGCTGATCGGCAGGCCGCTGAGCGTCGTGGTCGGTTTTGCTTCAGAAGAATCCTCTCCTTCCGCCGTTGTGGAATCCGCGGCATCGTCGGTTGTGTCCTTTGCCGACTGCTCTTCCCGTCGTCGAAGCTGTCGACGCCGTCGACGTCGCGACTGAGGATCCGGCGCGGCTGCGGTTAAGGTCGCAGTTGTCGACGTCGGCGTGCCGGACACCTCAGCGCCGGGATTCTGTTCGGTGACCACAAACGGGTTGTCCGCGGGAATCCAGTAAAGCGGTTCTTCCCCCGTGGCGTTCACGTCGATACGCAGAATCGCGGACAGCAGATTGGTCACGTCCTGCCCGGTCCGCAGCGGATCGGGAGGATTCGGGACTTCGGAATCACCGGTCGAAATGTAAAGGCAGCCGTCCGGGCCGAACTTCAGGCACGCTCCGTTGTGGCCTCCTTCGCGAAATGTCAGCACGACTTTTTCGCTGGCGACGTCGCAGCGAGGAATTCCGTCGGCATCGAAAGTCACGTTGAAGCGGCTCACTCGAGTTCCGTCGTCCAGCGGACCTTCGGGAGCACCCACCAGCGTGTAGGCGATCCAGCAGACAGGAACCTTTGGATATTCGGGATGATGCACCAGTCCGTACGCCGCTCCGATTCGTTTTGCCGTTGGATGTGGCGTGAGCTGGTCGAAGACGGCCTGCAGATCGACGAACAGATCCGGTTCGGACACGTCGCGGTTATCAAGGAATGAATGAACCGAACCGTTCTGCGAGGCCACCCACAATCGCTTGCCGGCCGGGTCGGATTCAATCAGCAGCGGCTGGTCCAGCTTCAGGTTCGGAAACCTGACGACTGTTTTCAGCGGAGGCGGCGGTTCCGGCGAACCGGACACCTTGTTGGTTGTCCATGGCTTGCGCGGGGACACGATTTCATCCGCGGAACACGGCGACAGGCCGGCAACGCAGCCAGCCAGCAGGACGAAACAGCAGGAACGACAAAAAGCAGGCAGCATGATTCGAATCCTCTGAAATTCAGGTCTCCACGAGGTTCTGACGTTTTACTATGCTGCCGCGTCAAGTGCCATCGATTCGTTGGTAGTTGGCTCGCCGAATCGTAGCTCAGTCTCGCCGAGGCTGAAGCACCTGTCCTCCGACGTCCTACCGGGAAACACCCCGCTTCTTTATTGGACGTCCTGCGGCAGGATGTCGCGTCTCGGCGAGACGCGACTACGACGGTTACCGACTTTGGATCTACACTTCGCAGCTCATCCCGTCTCCGACCCCCCGATACGTTCCGAACTCCATGCAAATTCACTTCTACAACACGCTGTCCAATCAGACGGAAACATTCACACCTGCCGAAGACAACATCGTCCGCATGTATAGCTGCGGGCCGACGGTTTACGACTTCGCTCACATCGGAAACTTCCGGTCGTTTCTGTTCGCCGACGTCATTCGCCGCACGCTGGAATTTTTCGACTACGACGTTCATCACGTCATGAACATCACCGACGTGGGCCACATGACCGATGACGCCAGCGCCGACGGCGCCGGTCAGGACAAGATGGCCGCGGCGGCTCAGCGAGTCAAAGAAGACAAGAAGTCCGGCAAGGTTCCGGAAGGAGCGGTGGCCGACCCGGACGATCCGTACCAGATCGCGGATTACTACACGAAGGCGTTTCTGGAAGACGCTCAGACGCTGGGCGTCAAGGTCGCCTTCGAACCGGAAAACATCCTGAAGGCGACCGACAACATCGACACGATGCAGGAGATGATCGCGCAGCTCATCACGAGCAACCACGCGTACGTCGGCCCGGACGGAGTCGTTTATTACAGCGTCGAAAGTTTTCCGGACTACGGAAAACTCAGCGGCAATACTCTGGATCAGTTGCAGACGGGAGCCGGCGGACGAATCTCAGACGCCAACCAGTCCAACAAGCGTCATCCTGCGGACTTCATGCTTTGGAAGCCGGACCAGACGCACATCATGAAATGGGACTCGCCGTGGGGAACCGGCTACCCCGGCTGGCACATCGAATGTTCCTGCATGGCTCGCAAACGTCTGGGCCGCGACGTCATCGATATTCACACCGGCGGCGAGGACCTGATCTTTCCGCACCACGAATGCGAAATCGCTCAGTCGCGCGGAGCCACCGGAGCCGATGCATTCGCTCGTTTCTGGATGCACGCTCGCTTTCTGATGGTGGAAGGCGAAAAGATGTCAAAAAGCAAAGGCAACTTCTGGACCGTGCGCGACGTGCTGGAGGGCCGGGCCACCGGCATCAAAGTTCATCCGGCCGTGCTGCGGCTGGAACTGATCAAGTCGCACTACCGTTCGAACATGAACTTCACGAAGAAGGGTCTGCAGGATTCCGCCAACATCGTGAAACGGCTGACGGAATTCCGTTCGAAACTGGAAGCCGCCGCTGGTGGGCAGACCGCCGACGTGAGTCTCGAACATCCGATTCTGAAAGAGTTCGGGGAAGCTCTGGCCGACGACCTGAACTTTTCGAAGGCACTGGCTGTCGTTGTTCCGTGGGCCGCGACGGAACCGGACAATCCCGCGGAAGCTCTGGCGGTGCTGGACCGGATCAACGCTGTGCTGGCGGTGGCGCCGCTGGCGTCAACAGCCGCTGCGAGCGCTGACGACGAGGGTCCCCGGATTTTGTCGCTGTGCAAGGCGCTCGACGACGCTCGAGCGACAAAGAACTGGCCAACGGCTGATAGCATCCGCAGCGAAATCGAATCCGCCGGCTACACCGTGCGAACGACTCCGGAAGGCACAGTCGCGGAGAAGAAGCTGGCGTAGTCGCGCGCACCACGCACGCTCCGTCATTCGCACGCAGGCGGGAATGACGGGATGCGCGCGACGCGGACAAATTCGCGACGGCTACTCAGCCGGCACCACGAAACTCATGTGCATTTCGCAGTGGCGAAGCTGGAATTCGTCCCATTCGCCGGGGCCCATTGTTCCGAAACCGGGATGAGGTGCGCGGTTGGGTTCCGTATTTGCGCGGTTCACGGCCGCTCGCAGTTCGCTGAGTCCGACTTCGGTCGACGTCGGGCCGGGAATCATGTTGGCTGCCTTCTTCGGCAGCCTGAACCCAGGCGACAGGGTCTGCGTCAGCATCTTCTTCTTCATCAGCAGCCGCATGACGAATTGCACGGGAGCAGGCATCGTGAAGGTGGAGTTGCCGTCGATCATGACACAGATCGAATCGGCCATGTGTTTCATGATCTGCCCGAACGACCAATTGCCCAGCGTCTTTGTCTGCATGCCGGCCAGCCGTTCCGCGTCGACCAGCAGGTCGTTGTAGGTGGCGTAGTGAACCGTTCGGCGACCGGTCACCTGCTTCGTGTTCACCGGTTGTTTGGACGAAGTCGTCTGTACTGACATCACGTGGCCTTTCGGGAAAGAAGAAATCCGGAACGTCGCATCCTGATCGACCGTTGCAAATATGTGACCTTTTGGTAACATAACTTTCGTCGACGAGACCGTCAATAAACTGCCGCGAAAAACACCGATCGTTCGTGAGCCATCTCACGTCCGGGGAGAACTTTCCAATGACCGACATATCCGATTTGACACTCGACCTGTCGCAGAGCGTCATCATCAGCGCCGCCATTGGCGACGTGTGGAAGAATCTGCTTCAGCGATTAAGTGCCGACAGTGCAACTTCGGACGGGCAGCCCATGCCGCTGGTTCTGGAAGAATGGCCGGGAGGCCGCTGGTTTCGGGATCTCGGCAGCGGTCAGGGGCATTTGTGGGCGTTCGTGCAGGTCATCAAGCCGCCGACAATTCTGGAACTGCAGGGCCCGATGTTCATGTCCTACGCAGTGGCCGGCCATATCCAGTTCAAGCTCATTCAGCAGACGGACGGCGTCGAACTTGCCCTGCGACATCGCGCGATGGGCATGATTGAAGATGAACATCGAAAGGGTGTTGTGCCCGGCTGGCAGGCGATTCTGGAACACGTGAAGAGCCGCAGCGAGACGTGACACCGAACCGCACAACACTGCCCCGTCATTCCCGGGCGTTATTTCGTTCCGTCATTCTGTTCCGTCATTCCCGCGCAGGCGGGAACCCAGTGTTCGCGGATGGGTTCCCGCCTGCGCGGGAATGACGAGGGTGTACTGGTCCGACTTCGTTCCCGTTTGCGCGAGAATGACCGGGGTGGAGGCAGTGAAGCGTTAACGGCGCGGCAATACACACATGCCGGACGAACTTGACCCGATCTTCAAAGCTCTCAGCGACCCGACGCGGCGCGAGATCCTCGACCTGTTGCGCGAGAGAACTCGCACGACCACCGAGATCGTCGAAAAGTTCCCGCACCTGTCTCGTTTTGCGGTGATGAAGCACATGGAAGTGCTGCGATCGGCAAACCTGCTGCTGACGCGCGCGGAAGGTCGTCAGCGCATCCATTCACTGAACGCCGCTCCGATCCGTCAAATCGCCGAACGCTGGATCAGCCGTTTCGACGCCTTCTGGGCCAACACCCTGCTGCGCGTGCAGGAGGATGCGGAACAGACCGATAACGAGTCGTCCTGAATTTCCCGGACGGAAAGCTCTCGCTTCCTCGGATGTGCAGGTTTTTAGCTACACTCATTCGGAAGAAACTGAAGACACGGAGAATTCCATGAGTACAGCTGCTGAGTTTGTTCCCCGATACACAGTTGAAGACTACCAGCTGTGGGAAGGCGACTGGGAACTGTGGGACGGAATTGCTGTCGCGATGACACCCAGTCCGTTCGGCAGACACGCGAAGCTGCTGGCGCAGCTGGCGCGGACGCTGGGCAATGCCATCGAAGCCGCTCAGTGCAGCGCCACCGTATTGGTCGAACTCGACTGGCTCGTCTCCAGGACGACAGTTTTGCGACCGGATCTGACCGTTGTTTGCGGCGATGCGCCCGAGCGGCACGTTGAAGAACCTCCGGCGCTGGTCGCTGAAATCCTGTCGGCAACAACTCGCGAACGAGACCTGTCGATGAAGAAGGAGATCTACCGACAGCAGGCGGTGTCCTGGTATCTGATCGTCGACCCGGACGCGTCGACCATTGCTGCCTATCGTTTGAATGAAGGCGGCCGGTTCGAAGAAGTGGCTGACCGGGAACCGATCGTGATTGACCTCTGCGAGAACTGCCGTATCGAATTCAGCGAATCGCAGCTCTTTCGCTGACACCGGCGTGTTCACCGCCGTTGACGGCAGATGTTGCTCAGACGTCGTTCTACGAACGCGCCTGCATTGTGCGTTCGGCAATGCCAGGTTCCCGAGTGTCGCGGGAGATGCGGCTTCGACTCGCGTCACGTCGTGCAACAGACTCACGCGGCGCGTGGCACGGTCGCCGGCAGACGTTATCCTCCTTCCGAAATCAACACGGCGATGCGGCCGCACGAGTCCTCATTCGGAGAAACCACACGTCATGACATCCATGCTCGCTGACAACAAACTACCCGACCTTCGCGCCGGGCTTCTGGCGGACGTGGTCACGCCGTCGGTGATCGTGCTGGCGGATCGAGTTCGGTACAACGTCGACCGGATGATCGACGTCGCCGGATCGGCCGATCGGCTGCGGCCGCACTGCAAGACGCATAAGATGTCCGCCGTGGTGAAGATTCTGCTCGAAAAGGGAATCACCCGGCACAAGGCGGCGACGATTGCCGAAGTGGAGATGCTGGCCGATGCCGGGGCCACCGACATCGTGTTCGCGTACAACCCTGTCGGTCCCAATATTGCTCGCGTGGTCGAAATCGCCAAACGGTTTCCTGATGTGACGTTTGCGGTCACGGCGGATCACGAGCAGCCTCTGCGGCAGCTTGCCAGCGCCGCTGCGGCAGCCGGAGTTTCCGTCGGCGTGCTGCTGGACGTTGACCCGGGGCTGCATCGAACAGGACTTGATCCCCGTTCGAACGACGCACTGAATCTGTACCGGCTGATATCGGAACTTGCCGGAGTCCGACCCGCGGGATTTCACGTGTACGATGGCCATCAGCACCAGCACACTCTGGACGAACGCCGAGCCGCCGTGATGAAGGAATGGCCCGAAGTCATCAGCCTGAAGCGTCGCTGCGAAGACGCGGGGCTTGCGGTTCCCGAACTGCTGTGCGGAGGGACTCCGACGTTTCCGGTCTACGCCGAACTGGATGAACCGGCGATCGCTCTCAGCCCCGGCACCGCCATTTTTCATGATGCCGGATACGGTCAGTTCGACGACCTGCCGTTCGAACCGGCGGCTTTGGTGGCGACTCGCGTCATCAGCCGGTCGGCGCCGAACCGGGTGACTGTGGATCTCGGCAACAAGTCTGTCGCCGCTGATCCTCCGAAGGGTGCCCGCGTCGTTTTTCCCGACCTGCCGGACGCCAAGCAGGTGATTCACAACGAGGAGCATCTGGTGCTGGAAACAGATCGGGCGAAGAACTTTCAGCCCGGCGATTTGCTGCTGGGGATTCCGATGCACATCTGCCCGACGATTGCTCTTCACCCGGATGTCACGGTGATTGAGAACGGTGAAATTACCGGTCGCTGGGAAGTCACCGCCCGCAACCATCGACTGACGATCTGACCTGCGGCGATTCGCCGATCGGGCGACGGAATGTCGATCATGGAACTCTTCGACGTTGTTGACGAACTTGATCGTGTCGTGGAACAGCGGCCGCGCGGGGAAGTCCATGCGGCGCGACTGCGGCACCGCGCCGTTCATGTGTTTCTGGTCCGTGGCGACGGACGCATGCTGATTCACCTGCGAACGCCGACAAAGGAAGAATTCCCGTCCGTGTGGACGTCATCCGCTTCGGGACACGTCAGCGCAGGAGAAACCTACGACGAATCCGCGGCCAGGGAACTGACGGAGGAACTGGGGATCGTCGCGCCCCTGGAACGCTTGAAAAAATTCGACGCGTGCCCTGACACATCGATGGAATTCACGGTGCTGTATTCCGCGGCTTCCGATGAACCGATCAGCGCTGACGAAACCGAAATTGCCGCTATCGACTGGCTGGAAACCGGCGAGATTTCCAGACGCATTCGAGACCGTCCGGCGCTGTTTTCTCCGGCGTTTCGTCTGTTGTTCGAGTGGTTCGACACAGTGAACAGGAATTCAACCTGAGGGTAGTTATCTGAACTCTCTTGGCTTGCGATCGTCGCGCGGACTTGTTTATGCTGACAAATGGGTTTTTACGGTGACCAGCAATTCACGTGTGTGCCGCCATCAGCGCGGCAGTCCTGTTGAAAACTCTTCCTGCAGAACTGTGGTTATCGGCCGACGGTCGACGCGACAGACGCGTGCCGTTGGTCACCTGCCACCTCGCCAGAAAATACGCCTGCCATGATTAGCCCAAAGTCCAGGACCAGCCGTAACAACAAACGCGATGAACAGCCGGATGACAAGCGTCGGCTTAACGGCCACACGGAAGACGACCAGCTGGATGAAGGTTCCGTCACTTTCAACATTCGAATGATGCGAAAGGGTGACAAGAGCAGCGCCGACTTTTTGTGGGCTCGCTTTTCACGTCGTCTGGAATTGCTGGTGAAGACTCGTCTGCACCCGCGGCACCGGCATGTGTCGGACGAAGAGGATGTTGTTCTGGAATCACTGACGGAACTGTTCCGCGGCCTGCTGGACGGAAAGTACAGCGAACTTTTCGACCGGAACGACTTCTGGCGACTGCTGGTGACGGTTGCGTCGCGCAATGTGATCGACCACGTGAATCACGAAAAGCGTCAAAAGCGAGGCGGCGGTCATGTGCGGAACGAGTCGGCGCTGACCGGCGGAAAGCACGGCGGTTCACAGATGTCGCTGCTGGAACAGGTGGAATCGGATTGTCCGCCTCCGGATATGCAGTTGATGATTACGGAACACTGCACAGCGCTGCTGGAGTCTCTGAACAACGACGAACTGCGAACGATCGCGATCGAAAAGGCGGCGGGCGCTACGAATCAGGAAGTCGCCGACACCCTGGGGATCAGCCTGCGTTCCGTCGAACGCCGCGTCGCGGAGATTCGCGAACTGTGGAGCAGGCACGGCCTGGTCTGTTGATTCCGGGGAGTCACTGACCGGTCGCGAACACGGTGCGAGGCTGAATCTTCCGCCCCTGCCGCCGAATTTCCCCCAGTGCCAGCAGTTGCGTCCCGCATGGTGACAACAGAGCGACTTGTGGCGGTGCCGGATCGACATCGCGCGCGGCGGATTCTGACGCTGACGCTTTCGTCAAACGCGATTTCTGAAGTTCCAGAACACGTCCTTTGGCGACGCATTCTGTTTCCTCCTCCGTGCAAACGTACGCGGCGATCCCGTCCACGATTCGAATGGCCGGCGTGATGTTCGCCGGCAGGTTTTCCGGCGACAAAGTCTGCGGATCGATCGCGTCGGCAACAGCAAACGACCCGATCCGCGTTCGCTGCAGCGCGGACATCAGTGCTCCACATTCCAGCATTTCGCCCAGGTCGCGAGCGATCGAGCGGATGTATGTGCCGGACCCGCAACTGATCCGCAGCGTCGCCAGCGGCCATTCGTAGTTCAGTAACTCAATCAAATCGACTCGAACTCTTCTGGCGGCCAGTTCCACGTCTTTGCCTTTGCGAGCCAGTTCGTACGCCCGGCGTCCGCCAACGTGAACTGCCGAATATGCCGGCGGCGTTTGTTCAATCAGGCCGACAAACGACGTCAGTGCTTCGCGAAGCCGCGATTCCGAAGGAGTCGCTTGTGGCGGCGGTGACTGTTCGATGGTACCGGTATTGTCATCGGTATCACTGCGCTGCCCGAATTTGAATTCCGCGAGGTACGTTTTCGATGGCTGCTGCAGCAGCGAAATCAGGCGTGTGGCCTGGCCGACACAAACCAGCAGGACTCCCGTGGCCATGGGATCAAGAGTTCCCGCGTGGCCGACTTTGGCCGGCTTTGCCAGACGCTGCACGACATTGACCACATCGCGCGAGGTCACACCGGCAGGCTTGTTCAGATTTAACACGCCAAAGAGTTCCGGTCGATGGCTCATCTGCGGGACGATCATTCGTCTGAGTCTGATTCGGGTGAGTCGTTGGTCACCGGAACGAAATTGGCGAAAGCGGCACGGGCATCTCCACCGGCATCGTCACTCGCCGGCGCGGGGATGTCGACTTCGCTGGGCCAGAACGTCCAGGACCAGGACCACGGACATTGAAAGGGCGAACACCACCACGGTCAGCCAGACGTCGGCCGACAGGTTTTGCGGAATAACGTGTTCGAACACCTTGTGCTTCACGTCAGCGGTCTCCGGCGTGAGATCCTTCTGAAACGGCCACAGGCGATACAGCGAACCGATCATGAAACCGCACAACACCGACATCGTCATGTCGTGCCTGTGCGCGAGCAGCCAGCGCAGGATGCGACTGAAGGACAGCAGTCCCGTAACGCAGCCCAGCGCGAAGACAGCGACCGTCGACAGCACCGTCAGATTCAGATCACCATGCAGAATGCTGCGCAGGCTGTCCACGATCGTGTCATATCGCCGCAACAGCAGCAAAATGAAGGCGCCGCTGATTCCCGGAAGAATCATGGCTGTGATCCCCACCATTCCGCAGATGAACAGATACCAATACGTGTCCGGAGGATTCTGCAGAGCCGGCAGCGTCACCAGTCGCAGAGCAAAGACCGCTCCCAGCAGCAGACCTCCGACGTATTGAAGTTTCCAGACGCTGACCATGCGGCCGACAAGAACGCTGGAGGCCAGAATCAATCCGGCAAATGCGGAATATGTCAGCGATCGATAATCCGTCAGCAGTTGCTTCATCACCGACGCCAGACCGGCAGCGCCCAGCAGGATTCCAACAAGGAGCGGGATCACAAATCGCAGATCGATTCGGTTCGCGGCGGCGACCCAGCGCCGGTCGAACAGCATTCGCAGCAGGTCTCGGTCACAGCGACTAATCGCCGTCAGCAGTCGTTCGTAGATTCCCAGAATCAGTGCCATGGTTCCGCCGGACACGCCGGGAACGATGTCGGCGGTTCCCATCACGAATCCGCAGCCGATCGTTTTCAGGGTGGCGACGGCGACGTGGCTGTCAACGGCGGTGGCGGAAGTCGATTCCCTGGCGGAACCTGATTCACTGGTTGGCGAAGCCATGATTCGAGCGATCGGAAAGTTTGTCAGTGGGCGAGCTTCAGACTCGGAAAGTTGTGCCGGATTCTGAGGGGAGTTGTCTTGCAAGGTCAATAGCGGTCAGTTTGCCGAAAAAAGCGGCTCCTCCGGGAAATGGAGCTGTTCATCAAAATGCGTTTCAGGAGCGACCGGCCGACAGACCGTTAGCCGGCGGCAAGTCGATTCCGCCAGGTCTCGTTCCGTTGCGGCACGAGTTTTCCAAAACGTCACTATGCGCACTGACCGGGTGAATTTGTTACGATGTCTCAGGTCGCAAACGTGGCGGATTCCATGAAAAAGACGGGTTTGCGGCGCAGCAGATGTCGTTCGCGCTGACCTGACGCTGGTGCGGCCCGTACTGTTGAAAGTTCGATTTCAAGCGCCGCTGTGTTATGACAACGCTGGTGTTGCCGTGTCCGGAAATCCATGAGGTGCAGAGTCGTGACCACGCCACTGCTTTCCGATCTGAGTCATGCATTCGACGATGAGGCTGAACATCCGGCTCGTCGAGTCGATCCGTGCGTGTCGGCTCACCGAATGACGCGTCGGCACATGCTGAGGAATTCGGCGGTTGCGGCAGCCGCGGCGAGCCTGAGTCCCGCGCTGTACGGTTCCCCTGTCACGACGGCATCGCGGCGTTCGGTGATCTACATTTTTCTGTCCGGCGGACTCGGTCAGCAGGACAGCTTCGACATGAAGCCGGACGCGTCTGACGAGATTCGCGGCGAATTCCTGCCGATCGCGACTCGAACACCCGGGCTGCAGATCTGCGAACACATGCCGATGCTGGCCGAACGGAGCAACAAATGGGGGCTCGTTCGCAGTCTGACTCACCCGTACAACGAACATTCTCAGGGACACATGGTGATGCTTTCCGGCCGGACGCCAATGCCGGTCGGGTTCAATCCGTCGCTGCCGAAACCAACGGACCATCCATCGATCGCGGCCCTGCTGGGAACGCTGCTGCCGGAACGTGATGCTCTGCCGGCATCGGTCGTGCTGCCGGAAAAGCTGATTCACCGCACCGGGCGAGTCATCCCCGGACAGTTTGCCGGAACCATGGGAAGTCAGCGCGATCCGTGGTTTCTGGCCGCCAGCCGCTTCAACGCAAAGACCTACGGAGCGTGGCCGGAGTACGAATTCCATCACCAGACCGGCGGAGAAAAGTCCGGTGATCTGGAATTCCGCAGTCTCGGGCTGTCGCTGCCGCAGGGTGTTTCGAAGCCGCACTTCGACAACCGGCTTGCTCTGCTGCAGGAATTCGAACAGCCGGCTGCGGTGCCGGAATTCGAACCGTTCTCGCGATATCGTGAACGTGCGATCTCAATGCTGGGGGATGGCCGGCTGAGCACTCTGTTTGACATTCACGACGCTGACGCTCGCGAACAGGATCGTTACGGACGCAACACGTTCGGATGGTCATTGCTGCTGGCGCGTCGGCTGGTGGAAGCCGGTGTCGGGTTCGTTCAGGTGAATCTGGGAAACAACGAAACCTGGGACACTCACGGAAATGCGTTTCCTCATCTGAAGAACTTCCTGTTTCCGCCGACGGATCGAGCCGTTTCAGCGCTGCTGGACGATCTTGATGACCGCGGCCTGCTGGATTCCACGCTGGTGGTGATGGCGGGCGAGTTCGGGCGGACGCCAAAGGTGTTCGGTCTGCCGGAACACTACAAGCTTCCGGGGCGGGATCACTGGGGAGCAGTGCAGTCGGTGCTGTTAGCGGGCTGCGGTTTCGACGGTGGCCTGACGATTGGCACCACCGACAGTCACGGCGGTTTCCCCGTGTCCGACCCGAAAACTCCGGAGATGCTGGCCGCCACGATGTACCGAGCGCTCGGCCTGCCTCGCGACACGAATTGGTACGACCTGCAGAATCGCCCGGCGCCGCTGTACAACGCCGAACCGATTCGCCCCGTCGCCGGTACCTGAATCAGCCGCTTACCGTGTGCCGCGTGGTTGTGATCAGCCGGCTTTCGGCAAGCGAGCTGCATCGCACTTCTCGAACCAGAGACTTCGGCAACCCGGAACGAAATGTCGCCTGACATCAAATTCCGCCGCCGTAGAATCGATGAAAAGTCTCCGTGCGACCCACGCGATCTTGCCCCGTGAAATGCAACGTACCGCCGTGAACTGCGCGGCTTGGCCACGCGGCGCTGGCAGCAGGAAAGTATTGAAGTGACACGCGATAACCAATTCACGGAACGTCCGGGTGATCTCCGGACGCGGCCAGCTCGCCCCGGCGCGGTGTCGCTGACGTTCGTGATTGGAGGCTTGCTGTGGATTCTGGTGATCGCCGCTTTGATTGCCATGTGGCAATTGAAGCGGAAGGAATCCGTCCAAAGCTCGCCGCAACAGACGTCGACACAGAATGCAGCGACGGCACGTGACGCAGCGACGGCAGTTGAAGAGCAGTCCGGTCAGGACACCGCCAGTGCCGCAGAAGACGGCGCGGCAGACGATGCTTCCCCGGCTTTAGTTGAACCGACGGTTAAGCTGAGTTTCCCGGCAAGGCATGTTCCCGATTTCGAGTTCGACGAATCAGAAGGCGGGACGGTCAGCAAGGAAAGTCTGATGGGCCGGCCGTGGGTGGCCAGCTTTGTGTTTACTCGCTGTATGGCCACGTGCCCGACCATTTCGATGGCCATGAAACGTCTGCACGATCGCGTCATCAAAGAAAACGCCGACGTGCAGTTTGTGACGTTTACCGTGGATCCGGAATTCGACACCGTTGACGTGCTGAAGCAGTATTCCGACGTGTATTCTCCCGACCGCAGCCGCTGGAAATTTGTCACCGGCAATCAGGACGAACTGTTCAGCCTGATCATCAACGGGTTCGGGCTGTACGTGAAGGAAAACCTGGGAGAATCGCGGCGTCCGGGATTCGAGGTCGCGCATTCCAACCGAGTCGTGCTGGTCAACGAAGAAGGCGTTCCGGTCGGAACATTCCTGGCCACCAACGACGACGACATGGCTGCTCTGCGCCAAATTCTGACCGGGCAAAAACCGTTTCCGGAACCCGGTCCGCCGCTGACCATCACCGCCGGCGACGGAAGCCCGGTCCCGCTGGAAATCAACCTCCGCAAAGTCGATGAAGATGAAAACGGCAGCGACGAAGACTCCGCACCGGAAACGCCGGACGCGGATTCCGCCGACTCCAACTCTGACGGAGACTTGCGGCAGCCGGAAGCCGAACCTCAGGCTTCCAGCGAACCGCCGCCCGATGATTCCGCTGGCCACAGTATTCCCGCATCTGTTCCCGTCTCCGTCGCCGAACACAATGCCCGTGTTGACGATCAGCTTCCCGGCTGGGCGAGGCCGCTTCCGGCGGTCAACGCGTCTCTGAACGGGCTGGCGACATGCCTGCTGGCTTCCGGCTACATCGCGGTTCGCAGCGGAAATCATGCACTGCACCGAAACCTGATGCTCAGCGCGCTGCTGACGTCGGTGGTGTTTCTGACCAGCTATCTGGTGTATCACTATGCCCTGGGAAAATACACCGGCACGCACGGGCGAAAATTCAGTGGCGAAGGGATCTGGGCGGCCATCTATCCGCTGGTCCTTTGGCCGCATGTGATTCTGGCGGCGACCGTGCCATTTCTGGCAATCGGCGTCGTTCACCGGGCGCTTGCCAGGGAATGGGAAGCTCACAAACGACTGGCTCGCGTGACTTTTCCCATCTGGATGTACGTGTCTGTCACGGGAGTGCTAATCTACGGTATGCTGTATCACTGGCCGGAAACCGCTGGATAGATGACTCGGCCAATGCATCGTGATGTGTGGCACTGACTGTGCCAGTGCATCTGCCCTGCGGAATCCACTGGCACAGCCAGTGCCACACAACTCATCAACTCAGTGCTGACAGGGAACGAGTGCCTTGTCACGCCACAAGCGAGCGACCGCTAATGTTGAATCGTAGGAAGGACTTTCAGGTCCGTCGCAAGGCGCGATGGACAAAGTTGTTCGTCGTGCCGAGCGGAATGGCTGTCGCACACCACTCGTAACCTGAATTCAACGATGGCATCCCGAACCACAACTCACACTCATAAACGACGATCTGTCATGAACCGGTTCCTGAAATCCACATTGCTCGGTGTGTCGCTGATGTTTGCGTCGGGGATTCTGCCGGCGTTCACGTCCACGGCCGCCGCGTGTCCGAATTGCAAGGCCGCGAATGAAACGGACAGCCGTCTGCCGCGAGCCTACATGTACAGCATTCTGTTCATGATCGGCATGCCGGCGACGATCTTCACCGGCTTCGGACTCAGCTTCTATCGGATGACGAAGAATGCTCAGCGCGTTACCGAGGCGGCTGCCGCTGAAGCCGCGCCGACGGTGGCTGACGAAGTGATGGAATGATGCCTGCTTCGGCATCGGCTTCCAGTCGGTCAACGCTGCCGCAGCTTTTTTCCCAGGCGATGGCGTCGCTGCCGGTTGCTTCGGAAAACTATGTTCCGCTGCTGGTGGACGTGCTGCTGAACGAAGCTCGGCGCCATCGAGCCAGCGATATTCACCTGGTACCCTCGTCAGCGTCACTTCGAATGCAGTGGCGCATTGACGGTGTGCTGCAGACGATTGCAGAGTTCGACGGCGACCTGTCTCCGCGCGTGGTGGCTCGGCTGAAAGTGCTGGCGGGACTGCTGACGTATCGGACCGATGTTCCACAGGAAGGCCGGATTTCTCACGCGGATGCCCGGGCCGATGTCGACGCCTGCGAGACTCGCGTCACCACATTTCCGACGCTGCACGGCGAAAAAGCGGCCGTGCGTCTGTTCGCGACCACCGGCGAATTTCAGCACCTGGAACAGCTCGGTCTGCCGGCCGACATCGAAGCCACGCTTCGCGACCTGCTGCAACAGACGTCCGGCGTCGTTCTGCTGACGGGGCCGTCGGGCAGCGGAAAGACAACCACCGTTTACGCATGCCTGCGGGAACTGGTCAGACTGTCCGGCGTGACTCGCAGTCTGATGACGCTGGAAGATCCTATTGAAGTCGAGGTGCCCGGGGTCACGCAGTCGCAGGTTCGTCCATCGGCCGGGTTCGACCTGGCCACCGGGCTGAAATCGATGATGCGGCAGGATCCGGACGTGATCATGGTGGGCGAAATCCGCGACCCCGGCACTGCCGAAAGCGTCTTTCAGGCGGCGCTGACCGGGCATCTGGTGCTGACCACGTTCCATGCCGGCAGCAGCGTGGAAGCGATCACGCGGCTGCTGGAAATGGGCATCGAACCGTACCTGATCCGAAGTTCGCTGAAGGCTGTTGTCTGTCAGCGACTGCTTCGGCGAGCCTGCCCGGTCTGCCATTTCGGAGATTCCGAAGAATCGGCAGACAAAATCTCCGCAGCCGGTCATCCTTCCACCGGCTGTCAGACGTGCAGCGGCACGCGATTTCACGGACGATTCGTTACCGGCGAACTGCTGGATCCGAATGTTCCGGAATTCGCCCGGTCTGTCCTCGAACGCGAAGACGCGAAACGGCTGCAGTTGATTGCGGAAGAGTCGGGAATGACGACACTTCGTCAGCGAGCTGAAGCTGCCGTGAGGGATCGTCTGACTCTGCCGGAAGAAGTGTTTCGCGTACTCGGGCGGTAGGCCGCGGCGTTCAGGACAACCCGTTCAACGCGGAAGACCCGGCGCGCGATCGTCTGTCAGCAGCCGCGAATTCAAACGCCGCCGCCGTGATGTTTCCACTGTGACTACTTCCTTCAATCCATGCCCCTGACGTCGCCCACTATCAACGACATTCAGTATCTGGCCGAGGAAGTTCGGGCGCTGGCCGCAGCGGGGTTGCCACTGGAAACGCATCTGGCCGACGCCGGGTATGGACATGGATCGCGGCTGCAGACATTGACGAATCAAATCTCCGACGATCTTTCGCGGGGAAAGTCGCTGCCGGAGACAATCGCCGAACACGGAGCCGGCGCTTCCCGATTGCTGGCCTCCGCGGTCGCCGCCGGAATGCGGTCCGGCGACCTGGCGTCATCGATCGAATTGCTGGGCGACCTGGCCGCGGACGTTGCCGTGCTGCGGCGACGGATCCTGCAGTCGCTGGCGTACCCGCTGACAATCACAGCCATCGCGGTCGTGTTGTTCACACTCTTTGTTCGAACATTCCTGGATCGCATGCGGACGGTGTTTGCCGACCTGCGAATCCCCGTGTCTCCCTATCTGCAGACGGCACTGGATCTGGATCACAACAATCCGTATTGGCCGTGGATTTTTCCGGCTGTTGCCATCGTTGTGTTTCTGGTGTGGATGTTGACCGGTCGCGCCGGAGCCGTCACGTTCGGCGGTCCTGAAAGGCTGCTGCTTCTGTTTCCCGGCGTGAAGGGAATGGTGCGGGACCTGCAGTTCTACACGCTGACTCGCATGCTGGGGCTGCTGGTGGAACGGCAGGTGCCGCTGCCCGACGCGTTGCTGCTGGCCGGCGGAGCATGCGGAAGCCGGCGACTCGATCACGCCTGCAGAACCGCCGCCGGACAGATCTCCGCCGGTAGCCTGCCGAAAGTTTCCCGATCGGAATCCTGGTCCGCGGGAAAGCTGCCTCCATTGCTGCAGGCAACACTGGAAAACACCGGTCGACAGGAAGATCGGCTGCGCTTGCGGCTGGCGGGAGTCGCCGGGCACTATCAGCGCCGCCTGGAAATCAGCGCGATGTGGTTCCGCAGCATCATTCCTGTCGCCATGTTTGTGACCATCGGTGCCGGTACGGTTGTGGTGTACGGGCTGACGGTGTTCTGGCCGATCACGGAGCTTTATCAACGGTTGGGAAGCTGAGTCCGGATATGCCGACTTACCGCTACGAAGCCATCACACAACAGCACGTCCCCATTCACGGGATGATGGACGCTGACGATGAGGATGCCCTGACGGTACAGCTTTCGGCCCGTGGTCTGCGGCTGGTCAGTTCGACAAAACTGTCTCTGGATGCAATCGGCGGAGGCAGAATGCCGGACCTGCCGCGGCTGTACCAGTTGCGAATCGGAGAATCACTGCGGGAAGCGCTGCTGACGGATCTGCCGGCTCACGACGCCGTGCGAGCGATCGCCGCGGAGCCGTTTTCGCATCCGTTCCTGAGCATCTTTCCCTGGATTCAGCTCGCCGCAGCGGTGGTGTTCGCGTTTGCCGGTTTCAGGTGGATGCTGTCCGACGGTGCCGTTGCAATTCCCTGGATCTCGGCAGCAGGTTGCTTCGTGGCGGTTCCTGTCATCTGGCTGCTGGCCCGCGAGTTCCTGTCAAAGCGGCCGCGACGGCTGCTGCACCGCTTTGCCGACCGGCTGGAATCCGGAAACACAAATCTGGGAAATCTCGTTGGCGCACTGCCGGGTGAACTGCAGACCGTGATGGATTCCGGCATCGAAACGACTCAAAAGGCCCGCACGATTGCCGAACTGATGCCATCGCTGCTGAGCACGGGTATTCGCAATCAGCAGTTTGCGATCAACATTGTCGCCCCTGTGGCGATGATGGCTGTCGTGTCGCTGGGTATGTACGCATTGCTGGCGTTTGTCGTCCCGGATTTTGGGAAGATCTTCAGCGACTTCGGAACGGAACTGCCGCTGATCACACGGTCGATGCTGGACCTGTCGTCGATGCTTTCTGCCGGCGGAATCGCCGCGTGGTACATCAGTGCGGGTGTGGCATTCGCCGCACTGTGCCTGCTCTTCTGGCTGCTGACTACCGGCCGAGTTGCCGAGTTGCTTGAGAGCGTCCCGTTACTGGGAGTCGGCTTCCGCTGGACAATGCAAAGTCGAGTCGCCCGGATTCTCGCCGCGATGATTCGCAATGGTGGTGACTACGCCGAGTCCATTCGAACGGCGACCGCCGGCAGCGGGTTCCAGTCGGTCATGGTGGAAGGACGAGTGCTGGCTCGGCATCTCGAAAGCGGGTCTCCGCACCCGTTTCCCACAAAAAAACTGAACGGTCTGCCCATGTCAATGCTTACCGCCAGTGTCGGCGGATTGGACGATTCCGAACATCGCCGGTCGGTTGCGGCGACCTTCGACAATCTTGCCGATCTGCTGCAGAACGCCTCGGTGGGTCAGGGCCGGCTGTTCGCGATGTTTCTGCAGTCAATCACGATTGTTGTTTGTGCAGTTCTTGTCGGCTTGGGAGTCATCGCAATGTTCCTGCCGCTCATCAAACTTCTGAATGATCTGGCCTGATATGAGCGGCGGACATCTGCAGGCAGTGCTGTTCATGATGAACCGGCCGGAACCGATCCGGCAGTCATCGCTGCTGATGGTGCTGGCCACCGGAGTCGGACACGGCGCGTCGCTGCTGAATGGTCTGGATGCTCTGGCGAAGGAATCGTCCGAACCGTGGAGCACTAAGGTCACTCAACTGCGACTGTTTCTTGAACACGGCAGTTCGCTGTCCGATGCCATCGCGTCGATTCCGGGCCTGCTGCCGGAAAGGACCACCGTCGCCGTTCGCGTGGGGGAAAAGACCGGAACACTGCGGCAGGTGCTCACCGACGAAGCACTTCGTTTAATGAATCCCGGCGAATCGAATTCGGCCGTGTCGGGCACTCTGCCGGCCTCTCTGTTGTGGCTCAGCCTGGTGGGAATTGTGGCCACGGCGATCATCTCATTCCAGATGGTCTTCATCGTGCCGAAATTCAAGAAGATCTTTTACGACTTCGGCACTGATCTGCCCGCCATGACATCAGCCCTGATTGATGTGTCTGACTGGTCGCTGCAGTATTGGTATCTCGTGCTGCTGCCGCTATTGAGCGGTTTCGCTATAGTCGCTGTTTACGCGACGTGGGGACACTACCAGTACGTTTCTCACGGGCGGCTGTTGTGGACGGAACACATCCCGCGATACTGGACGCCGTTGCTGCTGCAAATGCTGAGTGTGACCGTGGCGGCCAGACAAACGGTGCGGGAGACGCTTCACTTTATGCTTAGCGAACTGCGCCCGGGGCTTGCGGCAACTCGCGTCAGTACACTGCGGCAGGCCGTGGAATCCGGCGAAGACTGCTTCCAGGCGATGCGCCGCCTGCATCTGCTCAGACGGCGTGAAGCGGCGTTTCTGAATGCCGCGTCACGAAACAATCACGTCGACTGGGGTATGCTGCACCTGGCAAGAACAATTGAACGCCGCCGTCAGGTATGGCTGGGCAGGCTGACGAACGCCATGCTGCCGACGATCGTGATTCTGATGGGACTCATCGTCGGCTTCATCTGTATCGCACTGTTCCTGCCCGTCATCAAGCTGACCAACGACCTTTCGTAGCCAGGATTCCGGATCTGTTACATGAATTCGAACGCCGTTCACACGTATCAATCCCGTACAACCGGCCTTCCCGCGCGGCAGGGGTCGCTGATGGTGGAGATGGTGGTGTGTACCGTTCTGCTATCGGCCGTCATGCTGGTTCTGGCTCCGGCGCTGGCCGCCGTCGGTCACCAGCGCAAGGCCACGCGGCTTGATTCGTTCACTCTGGTGGAACTCAGCAATATCGCCGAACGACTGAATGCCGGATCGAAACCGGAAGACATCGAATTGTCCGACTGGTTCGTGCAGCGCTATTCCGATACTCAACTGACGATCGAATCACCGACAGCAGCGGACGGCGACGATTCAGCACTTCAGCCGATTCGAATCACAATTTCACGTGCGCCGGCTGACGGATACCCGGAACTGCAGCGGTCACTGGTGGTCTGGAAGCCGGAGGACGCCGAATGAGATCCTCCACAGCGTCGCGGCACAGCCGACAATTCCCGGACCGTCGGCGAGGCGCTTTGTTCCACTACTATCTGATCTACCTGCTGCTGACCAGCACGCTGCTGGCGCTCGCCGGCGTCTGCATCCACAGCGTGTTAAAGGCCGATCAGCGGGATTCGGAACTGTCGCGGCAACAGCGCACGCTGCTGCGGCTGCAGCAGGTACTTCGAACAGACGCCACCGAAGCCGCAAACGCATCGCGAGAGGACGACCAACTGATTCTGACCTTTGATGACGAATCGGTCGTGCAGTGGGAACTGGATGAAAACATCGTCAACCGCACGGCGGTCGCGAATCAGCAGCTTGCCGGACGCGAACGTTTTGTCTTTTCGGCCGGCACAGAGTCAAAGTTCGATTTCGACGACGCCAAGCGAATGCTGACGCTGCGGCTGACCGATCCGCCGTATGTACGAACGTCCGGCAGTCAGCCGCCGAACGCTGATGCCTCGCCGCGCAGGTTCGTGGAACTTCTGTTTCAACTGCCTGAATCCGGAGGTTCACCATGATCAGGAACTGCGAAGTCCGGCACCATTCGGCGGGGTTGGTTCCGAATCCTGCAGCCCCGCGGCGTCGCGGAGCCATCACGGCGATGGTGCTGGTTCTGCTGCTGCTGACGTCGCTGCTGGTGGCCCAGTACGTTCGGCGAGCCGTCGCGGATCGGCGCCAGATGAAGCAGGAACTGCAGTACGTCCAGACTCAGCAACTTGCCGGAGCCGGGGTGCGCCGCGCGACAGCGGCCATGCTGCGTGGTGACTACAACGGCGAAACGTGGACCATTCCCGCAGGAGTCATTCATCAGACAAATACGGCAACGGTGTTGATCCGTGTGGATGACAGTTTCGCAACGGTTGTGGCACGATATCCGTCTAACGAAGACCTGCCCGTGCAGGTCACCCGCAAGGTGAAGGTGCAGAAATGAACCCTGATTCGCGATTCGTCAATCCCGCTCAACGGACCGACGCCGTGCCAACGGAAAAACAGACACCGCGCGGCGCCGCTGGCGGAATGTCCCGCCACCGCGGCTTTACCCTGATTGAACTGCTGGTGGTGATCGCCATCATCGCCATCCTGATCGCGCTGCTGCTGCCCGCCGTGCAGCAGGCGCGCGAGGCCGCTCGGCGAACTCAGTGCAAGAACAACCTGATGCAGTTGGGGATTGCTATGCATAACTACGACATGGCATTCGAGATGCTGCCGCCCGGCAGCGTCAATCCAACCGGACCGATTCTGAACGTTCCGTCCGGCTATCACATAAGCTGGACCATCCAGATCTTGCCGATGCTGGATCAGTCGAACGTTTTCTCGCAGTTCGATTTCGTCCAGGGAGCCTACGGCGCGGCGAACCAGCGAATTCGCGCACTGCAACTGGACGTGTTGTCATGCCCGTCCGACTACAACTTTCAGTCGCAGGTGGAAGGACTGGGCACCGTAGTGGCCGGCAGCTATGT
The DNA here is from genome assembly GCA_041398785.1 of Planctomycetaceae bacterium. NCBI lineage: Bacteria > Pseudomonadati > Planctomycetota > Planctomycetia > Planctomycetales > Planctomycetaceae > Planctomycetaceae bacterium. The sequence goes on from JAWKUA010000001.1 coordinate 50,853, forward strand.
CGGATGTTTTGGAGGCGACGATGTGCCGATCGATATGGACAATAACGGACTGCTGTTCCTGAACAGCAGCATCAACTATCGCCAGATTCGGGACGGCGCTTCGAACACGATCCTCGTCGGCGAAAAGATCGGTGTCAAAAACTCAAACGACCTGGGCTGGCTTTCGGGAACGGCGGCGACTCTGCGGAATACCGGCGTGCCGACCAACGACGGCGGGAAGTATGCGGAATACTTCGAAACACTGAACGCCTCGACGCCGAAGGAACCGCCGTCTCAAACCACGACCGGCGGCTTCAGCAGCCAGCATACCGGAGGAGCACAGTTCCTGCTGGCCGACGGGTCGGTCAGGTTCATGAGCGAGAATCTTGACCCACAGGTCTTCAGTTGGCTGGGAAATCGCGAAGACCTGCAGATTGTGGGTGAATTTTGACGCCCGGAATCGCCGCCGCTCGGCAATCCGCCCGGAAATTCGCCCCGCTGCAAGCCGATACTACTGTCAGGCGCTGCCATCCGCAAAACCGGACTCTGCCGGGTACGCGGATCGGTTCGGGCCTGTTCTGGTCGTAACATCTTATTGACTGGCCGTTTACGGCATGGCTATAGTTGTCCCCAATGCCAGGCGCGGTTGGTAATATCCGTTCACGACACGGGCGCAAGCTGCGTCAATAAGGCAGTTCAGGAAGCCCCCGGCCGGCTTCCAGTGAATCGGGTAGCCGATTCGAAGCTTCGGAAAGGTTCATCGCATGACAGTTCGTATGAAATCGCCACGAATTCTTGCCGTTGCTCTGTCCGTTTCCGCAATGCTGAGTTTGTGCGAATCGGCAAGCGCGCAGTTGATCAAGGCTCCGCTTGATCGTGGTTTCGTTCGCAGCAGTTCGATCGCCGTCAGCGTCGACGAGATGCTGGGGCCAAAGAAGCAGCGATCCGCCGAGGAACCGATTCTGGGCCCGGGCTACCCGGCTCTGCGGATTGCGGAAGTTCAGTACAAACCGATGCGCTACGTCAGAATGCCGATCACGGATCCGAAGACCGGCGAAACCAGTCGCGAGCTGGTCTGGTACATGGTCTATCGCGTGATCTCGCGTCTGCCGTCCGACCTGGCGGGAGACAAGAGCGAAGAACTTGTCCGGAAGCTGAATGATCCCACGCTGGAGCCTGCGAATCCTGCCGATCCCGTGCAGGCTCAGCCCGTGCTGCTTCCTCGCTTCATCCTGCAAACGACCGACGAAGGGTCACAGGCAGCCTACGCGGATGAAGTCAATCTGGAAGTTCAGCAGTCGGTCCTGCGACGCGAATTCCGCCAGGATGCCGCCGGCCTTCCTCTGCTCAACAGCGTTCAGGCGGTCCGGACATTTCCTGAACCCGTTCCGGTTGATGCCGAAAACCCGCTCGAAAACGCGCTCTACGGCGTCGCCGTCTGGCGCAACGTCGATCCCGAAACGGACTATTTCACAGTCACGATGACCGGCTTTTCGAACGCCTACCGAATCTCCACCAGCGAGACCGGCGAGCGTGTTGTTGAGGAAAAGGCGATCGTGCAGAAGTTTGGCCGTCCCGGTGACCGGTTTCTTCAGGACGAAGCAGAATTCCGCGTGATCGACGATCCGAGCTGGATCTACTGGCAGCGTCCGGCGGACCTGACCGTACCGGAATTCGAGTCAATCCTGCGCAGCGCTCCGATCCAGGCCGCCGGTGCTCCCGAGCCCAGGGAATAGGCACCCCTCGCAACACCTCCCACCGTCCGCCGCCGACCGCGGCATCTCTGGCGCAAAAATGGGTCCTGACACGAATGGCACTGTCGTGGATGTAAGTCGTTTCAGGCTTTCCCGTTATCATCATTGAGGAGTTTCGCTTTGAGCACGTCGCGGGGTTCCTGCATGAGCGGGTAGCCGTGGCGGCGGCGCTTGATGACTCGCGGTTCCACGCGGCCCGGACGGTTGGCGACTTCGCACCGGGCAATCTGAGATAGCATCTCGCGACAATACGCTTCCACGTCGCCGGCCGCAATCAAACGTCCGCACATCAGTGTCCGGGACGCCAGGACATACTGGCACGTGCCGGTGAAACTGATCTGCCGCGGCTGCTTCTTATGGAATACCGCCGCCGCAGCGGTCGTCGTCCGGATCAGGTTATAGCCCAGCAGAGTGGTCCACAGTTCGCGGTGAACCATTTCCGGTGACTTGCAGCGCACATGAGCCAGGTTCAGCGACTGCTTGATCGAACGGATATCCAGCTCCGAGTTCCATCGGAAACCATATATACTGGCCGCGGCGAACACTGATACATTTAACACCTCTTCCGCCGCGAGCCAGAATACCTCACTTTACCCCGCTCGGGGTATAACTCAGCGATATCCGCTTTGGAACAGACATCGGCATTCGTCAGCGTGGTGGCAATGGTGATGGTTCTCGTACGGAACCCCGGTTCCTCAATATTGAAGCGAATCTCACGCAGTTCCAGAGTCTCGGGGATCGTGGCATAGGTGTCTTCGTCCATCCACTGCGGTCGGGCGGGCCGGGTCCAGACAATAATATGATCGTATTGTCCCAGCCGTCGTCCGCGACGAAAGTCGACGCGCCGTTTGTGGTGCATGCGGGCACACACCTGAACGCCGCGGCTCAGCAGCAGAGCGATCATCATAAACGAACAGTAGTAGCGGTCCATGACGGCCAGGTCGCCTTCGTGGAAGGAATCCAGCAGATCCCGCAGCAGCGCGGTTTCCCCGGTCTGCTTGCCGGAATAGGGTCCGGCCGCCAGTTCCAGCGCGGCGGCGGTGGCCAGCGACAGAACAATCGTGGCCCGCGCGATGGGCAGCCCCACTCCCTTCTTCTGAGTCTTCGGCGAAGGATACACGGCCTGGTTCCTGGCGGTATCCGGCATGGTGAATGTGAAGCCGTCGATGAGTTTGGCGTGCAGGCCCTTCCACAACCAGGCGGCATCGGCCCCGTCTTCCAGTTCGTCGGCGATTTCAACGCTCAGGTCATGCAGAGCGGCCTCGGACAGTTTGGCCCGGGCACGACAATAGTCGCCGGTGTCGGCTGTGGGCACGGGCCCGCCGATCTGCTGCTGATGAGCGGCCACGCGAGCCACCGCGGCCTGGCACGAAGCCGATTTGCCATCCTGCAGCACCTGGCACACAAACGCCCAGACCATCACGGCCGTGGAATAGATCTGACCAATCCCAAACAGGTTTCCGTGCCTGGCGAAAATGCGTTCGATGCGTTCGGCGGAAAGGACCGAGGCAAACGGCAGACCAGGCTGTGCCAGGAAAGCCGCCACGACGCATTGAAAGTCGGTCCTGCGAGGATTCAAAGAAGATGGTATTCTGGACATGGAAAAACCCTCCCTGGTTTCTGTTGGCACAGACTCTCCAGAGAGGGTTTCCAAAATGAATACCAGAGACGGCCCGAACAACTCAAGACCGGTCTCCGACGGCGGATCCTACAAAATTCCTCCGTTTCGCCACAGACCAGTCTCCGCGCATCTCTCACCACGACAGTGACATTCGTTCCTGACACCTTTCTTTGGCCAAAACTCCTCCGTTTCGCCCCAGACCAGTCTCCGCGCATCTCTCACCGCGACAGTGCCATTCGTGTCAGGAACCTTTTTTATGCTTCGTTGGCGGGGTTGTTCTGGACATGCCGGTACAGGTTGAGATCGTCCTCGGCGGGGTCTTCGCTCTTGAAGCGGTCGGTAGCGGGGTTGTAGTGGCGGAAGTGCAGCGACCTGGCTCCGATGTCGCGGGCGTGGTTGCCGGGACTGTTGACATAGCGGAAGTCGGCTACGGGACCACGTCGACCTCCCGACAAAGCCTGGCCGACAGGTATTCATCGGTCGCTTGCCCCAGCAGTGTTACAGCAGGCTGAGTTCCAACATGCGGCGCACGAGTTCTCTGGCTACCGGTCCGGCCGTTCGGCCTCCGCTGCCGCCGTGTTCCAACACGACCACGAACGCGAACTGTGGACGATCTGCCGGGACGTAGCCGGCGAACCAGGCGTGGTCCGGCTTGCCGGGAGTCGTTTCTGCGGTGCCCGTTTTTCCGGCGATGGCGACGACAGGTAGCCGCACCGTTCGAAAGGCGGTTCCGGAAGGTTCCTGAACCGCGGCCGTCAGCCCTTCCCGAATTCGTTCCAGTGTAGATACCTGCAGCCCGGGAATTCGCCGGCGCGGATTCGGATGCGGAGCGTCACTAATGTCGCCAGCCGTGCGAGCGACGCCGTCCTGGCTGACGACATGCGGAGTCACCAGCCAGCCTCCGTTGGCAATCGCCGCCATCATCCGGACCATCTGCAGCGGAGTCGCGGTGAGCTGTGACTGGCCAATCGCAAGGCCGAGAGCTTCGCGTTCCAGGCCGCGACGGCCCGACTGCGCCGCACCGATCGTTCGTTCCGATGACGGCAGTGTTCCTTTTTTTTCGAACGGAAGGTCGACACCGGTGGGGCGCCCGAATTCAAATCGTTCGGACCAGTCGACCAGCGGTGCAATCCCCGTCTTCTGTGCCACCGAAAAAAAATAGACGTTGCACGATTCGGAAAGTGCCCGGCGCAGAGTCAGATTGCCGTGACCGGAACCGTACAGCCGAAAGATCAGGCAGCGGTGTTCGTCGGGGTTGCTCAGGTATCCGCGGCAGAAGAACGTTGCATCGGGGTCGAGTACACCGGATTCCATCCCTGCCGCGGCGGTCACGGGCTTGAAGACGGAGCCCGGTGGCAGCGCCATGGAGGTGACTCGCGAAACGAACGGGCGACGCGTGTCCGCGTTGGCGGCATCCCAGTCGCGCTGAGATCCCGAAACGTACAGCGACAGAGCGAACTTCGGAGCACTCGCGGCGGCAAGCAGGCGGCCGGATTGAACATCCATAACAACGACGCTGGCACCGACGGGTATCGTCTGCGGTTCGCTTTTATCGGGATCGTCATTGGAATCGCTGAGCAGCAACTCGGGGGGACGTTCGGCGAGTGCTTCCTGGAGAAGTCGCTCCGCATGTTGCTGCAACGGCACGCTGAGCGTCAGCACGATGTCGCGTCCGGCGATCGGTTTTCTGACTTCTGTCGATTCGACAATTTCCTGACGACGATTGCGAACGATCTTCCGCAGGCCGGGCGTGCCGCTCAGGTGCCGATTGGCACTGAGTTCGACGCCGAAGCGACCTGTTTTCGGCCGCCAGTTGGCCAGCCGCAGTGCACCAGCCGGAGTCTCGGATTTGGCAAGTTCATCGTCAGTCAGCGGCGTGCGTGCTCCGACAACATGCGGAGCAAATTGGGTGTGCGGATACGTTCGCTGCGTTCCGGCGGCAATTCGGACGCCGGGAAAACGTTCCGGGTGTTCGCGAATTTCCGCGGCCACGGCCAGCGGCACGTCCGGCACGACAACGTGAAAATCTTCTTCTTCGCGAACGACGATTCGGTCTGCTTCCGACCGGGTTGGCGGTTCCGTCAGGGCTCGTCGCACGGCGGACGCGAAACTCATCAGCGGGCCATCGTCGCCGGTATCCGGTTTCAGCAGGTCGTCGTCGCTGAGCACGTCGTGGGAAAATCGCCGGCGGTTCACGGAGTCGGCGATTCGCGTCACCGTTTGCTGAATGGTCTCGCGCCGCCGACACAGCTCACTGTCGGGAAGCGAGCAGACAGCGGACATGGCCTGCCACAGATTTCCGCGGGCCTGAAGAATGGCGGCCTGCGTGTCGGCGACGAGTTTCTCGTCACGACGTTCGTCGCTGGTCAGTTGGGCGCGCACCTGGCGCCGCAGCCACGCGTCGTCGACAGGTTCCTGCAGCCAGCGGTAGTGGACTTCGACGGCGTACTGATCGACGTCGGCCGCCAGCACGTCATTGTCGGTCAGGATCCTTCCGTCGCGGGCCGGCAGAACTTCATATTCGGTCGTCGTGATTTCCAGTGATTGCAGATAGCTTTGTTGCAGTCGGGATTGGACATACCCGATTCTCACCAGAACGACGACCGCGGCGGCGACGAATGCCGTCGCCAGAAATCGAAACCGAGACACGGATCCGGGGCCGATGGTCCCGCTGTCCGGCATGTCGAAGGCGGTATGGCGAGGTTGATTCAGCATTGCAGTCTGCCGTGACCGTCCCTCATCCGGCTTCCATTCGGTAGCCGGCTCGCGAATTCCGGCCGATACAAACAATCGAGTGCGCTGATCGGCGACATCAGAATCGCATCGTATCCGCTCGCCGCCGCAGACCGAAATCGTCGGCCGCGCGGAACACGATTCCCAGCAACAAGCTGAGCGGCAGGGAAATCGCAGCGCAGCGGACGATGGAGGCCGCATCGAAGGTTGTCGCCCACGCATTTGTCGCGCGGTACGCCACCAGTGCCGCAGCGGTCAGCAGAGCGGGACGCAGCCATTCCGGAATCCGCTGCACCAGACTGCGTCGTTCAGAAAACTCATTCACGTCGGCATCGGATGCCAGCAGCACTGTCGCCGCCACGGTCAGGAAGACGGGAACGACCGGGGCCGGCGTCGGGCGAGTGATCCAGTCGATGATCAGCATCACGCCGCCGATCAGCAGTCCCGACGAACTTCGAAACCACAACATGCCGGCAACAACGGCCGGGAAGAAGATCGACCCGGCCGGCAACACGTCCGGTCGAGCACGTTCCGCCACCAGCGTGGCCCACAGCAACAGTACCGTCAGAAGATTTCGTTTCAGCATGGCGGAAGTTCAGAACGCGGCGGGTTTAATGCGACAGTACGGTGCCTGGCAGCAGGATTGGATCGGTCGGGTTTCGGCAGGATCCGATGCGTGATGCGGGAAAGATCGTTACGGCGACCGTGCGAGCTGTTCTTCGCTGAGTTCCGCCTGCAGCACCGAGACACGATCCACCTGAGAAACATCGGTGGCCGGTTTGACGGTGATCGACCATTCGCCGCCGGACAGGAAGTCGGCTCGCGTCACAGTGCCGAAAAAGAGCCGGGGGCCCTTGACGCCTTCAATGTCCGCGGAGAACACGCTGTCACCGGCGGTTACGGATTCGGTGTAGGGAATTCCGGTCACCACGCAGCCCCCGTTGTCGTCACCGGTCAACAGTCCGATGGCACCGAAGTAGACTCCCTGTTCCGACTGGCGAACAACCTGAATTCTCGCTGTGAACTGCGACGACGTGACCGGCTGAATCAGACTGACCCAGCGACCCGTTTTTTCGATGCGGCCCACTACGGTCCGGCCGGACAGCGCCTGATCTCCAGGCCGCAGAGCATCAGATCGCCCTTTGTCGATCAGAATTCCGGAACCATCCAGCACCAGTTCCGATCGTCGCAGTCCCGCGGACTTGCCGACATCGATGAACAGGCCGTTCAGACGATCGGGCATTCCGTTTCCGCTCAGCACTCCCGCGTCAACGGCCCTGTACTGCAGCAGCGACGGGCCCGCAATCACGGCCGCTTCGGCGTTCCTGGAAGATGTCTGCAACTGGTTCCGCAGCCGGGCGTTTTCGATCAGCAGGTGGCGGCGCTGAATTTCGTTTTGCCGAAGTTCGTCCTGCAGCGCTGCGAGTTCTTCATGGGGAACATCGCTGCGGCCGGGCACGGAGGAAATGGCCAGCACGGCGAATCGGCCGGGGCTGATGGCGTCGTGCAGCGTTGTACGGACGCCGGTCAGGTTATTGGTTCGATCCGCAGCGGCGGTCAGCAGCGCCAGCAGGATGACACCGCTGCAGTTCAGCCACAGATTGCGAACGGAGGATTGCATGGGAAACGATCGAGTGCTGGCGAAAGGGTGCCTTCCAAAGCGAATTCGAAATGCGAACGCCGGTCACACCTTCCTTTGTCCGTTGTCCAGACGGTCCCGCCATTGTTCCAGGTGGTCCAGGCAGATCATTGCGCCGCGAGTGACGGTGTTCCGCGGGGATTCGGCGATGCGAACCGGAATGCCCAGGTGCTGATTCAGGTAGCGATCGATTCCTCTTAGCAGGGCGACTCCGCCGGCGAGCACCATGCCGGTGTCGGCCAGATCGGCGACGAGTTCCGGCTGGCATTGTTCAATGGTGCCGCGGATGGCGTCGACGATCTGTTCCAGCGGTTCGTACAGCGCTTCGCGGACTTCTTCGCTGGTGATCATGGCCTTTCGGGGAATGCCGCTGGCGGTGTCCAGTCCGCTGACTTCCTGGCTGAGTTCGTGATCGAGCGGCGCAGCGCTGCCGATGTTCAGTTTCAATTGTTCCGCTGACTGTTCGCCGATGCGCAGGGAGTACCTTCGTCGCAGGTACAGAGCAATCGCGGTGTCCATGGAATCACCGGCAATTCGAATCGAGCGGTTGGCGACGACATCACCCAGACTCATCACGGCAACTTCCGTGGTGCCTCCGCCGATATCACAGATCATGCTGGCCAGCGGTTCCGAAACAGGCAGACCGGCGCCGATTCCGGCGGCTCGCGATTCTTCGATCAGCCAGACCTGACCGGCACCCGCTCGTTCCGCGCTGTTGAAGACTGCTCGCTTTTCCACAGCGGTGATACAGCCGGGAACGGCAATCACCACGCGGGGTTTCATACCGACACTCTGCCGGGCGGCCTTGCGAATGAAGTAGCGAAGCATCGCCTCGGTGAGTTCAAAATCGCTGATGACTCCGTGCCGAACCGGGCGAACAGCGGAGATGCTGTCGGGAGTTCGCCCCAGCATCTGGTGAGCCAGCTTTCCCACAGCGGCACCTTTTCCGGCGACGCGTTTGGTTCCTTTCGGCACCGCGACCACAGACGGTTCGTCCAGACGAATTCCTTCTCCCGGCAGCCCGATGCGGGTCGACGTGGTGCCCAGATCGATGGCAAGATCGGAGCAAAAGGATTGTCGAAGCCAGTTCAGCATCCGTGCCGGGGCCTTCGTGACGGGTTGGAGAAGTGCGAAGGTTTTATCCGGGAAACCGGCAATTGCTGCAAGACGGGGATTGCGGCGCCGGGATTTGAAATCTGAAATCTGAAATCTGAAATCTCGGATGTCGAATCTCAAACGCCAAACGGGCGAGTTCCCTCTTCGAGAACTCGCCCGTTTCGTGGGCCGCGAATCTGGTGTCTCGCGTTTTACGCTGCTCGGCGTTCGGCGGTTTGATGCTGAACGCGGATGTTGGACCCCGGGCCCCCACGCGGCGGGTAGCCGTATTCTCTGAGTTTGCCGGACAGCGTTCGCAGTCCGATCTTCAGGATCTGAGCCGTTCGTTCACGATTGCCGTTGCAGCGGGCAAATGTCGATTCGATCAGCTTGCGTTCCATTTCGCGAAGAGTCATGCCGACGGATTCGACGCCCGCATCTTCGACATCTTCGTTCTTCAGCCACGACCGCAGTGAATCGGCGGTGATGGCTTCGGTGACGGACAGCGTGCAGGCTCGTTCGATCACGTTCTGCAGTTCCCGCACGTTGCCGGGCCACGGGTGCGCTTCGAGCACTCGCAGGGCTTCCGACGTGATTTCCCGCGGCGGGCGTCCTTCCTTCAGCGCAAACTGAGCGATGAAGTGTTCGACCAGCAGGGGAATGTCGTTCTGGCGAACTCGCAGCGGCGGCGACTGCAGCGTGATGCCGCTCAGGTGCTGCAGCAGATCGTCGCGGAACCGTCCTTCCATTGCCAGGCGGTTCAGGTCGCAGTGAGTCGCGGCGATGAAGCGGATATTCGGAGCGTCCTTCGTGTCATTCAGCAGCGCGGTGGCGCGCTGTTCCAGCAGTTGAGCCAGTCGCTTTTGAAACGGCAGAGCCACGGTGTCGACGTTGTCCAGCAGGATGGAACCGCCTTCCGCGAGTTTCAGATAGCCGGGAAAGCCGTCCGGAATTCCGTCACCGAAGAGCTGATGTTCCAGCGTTTCGACCGAATGCAGGCTGCAATCGATTCGCAGGAAGGGCTTGCCGGCCCGGCGGCTGCAGCGGTGCAGTCCTTCGGCAATCAGCGTTGTTCCGCTGCCGGACTCACCTCGCACCAGAACCGTGCGATCATCGGCGGCGGCGATGCGAATGCTTTCCCGCAGCGACTGCATGGCGGGAGTGCTGCCGACCAGATCCATCAGGTTGCGGTTCAGCAACTGGCGTCGCAGCTTTTCATTTTCACGAATCAGTTCGCACTTCTGAATGGCCGTCAGCAGTGCGGCACCGAAGCGAGTTGCGGTGAACGGCCGTTCGATCATTTCGCATTCGAACGTCGGCACCGTTTCGCGTCCCCACCGGGAATCTTCCGAAACCAGGCACAGGATCTGGGCAGCCTTCGAATGGCTTCGAATGGCGGCATTGACTTCCTGCAGCCGCGACACCTGGTCGGCGTCGTCGATGATGCAGATCTGAAATTCCTGCCGGCTGAGGTGAAACAGCATGGCATCCGGACTGTCCGTTTCGCAGACAAACAGGCCGCGTTTGCGAACGTCATCGGCCAGCAACTGCCGTGCTCCTGGGCGAGTGGAAAAGACCAGCACCGATTGTGGTGCCGGAGCCGCTTCAGGCGGAGCTGGCGGAGTCGCTTCTGCAGGCGCTGAGGCGGCCGCGCCGGGGAATTGCAGAATCTGCGGCCCATGATGAGCGCCGGACGGGAACTCGTTCATGACGTCCTCTACTTGTGTCGGGGGCGAAGGGAGAGAGAGGCAGGAATGCGAGTCACGGTGTGATGGCGACACCAGAGACGTGTCAGCACACCGTTCGGCCTCCGGGGAAGGAAGCACGACTTGCAGGGAATTCCGGTTACCGATGCCCGAGAAGACACCGATCAGACGGAACGAAGGGAGAAGGAGAGAGGAATGAGGTGGACTCAGAGTTGAGCCCGGTTTGAGAGACCGAGTGATAATTCCGATTCGGTTTTTGTGTCAACACGGTTTTCGTCGAAATCAACCGAATCGATTCGCAATCGGCAGAAAAACGTCTCGGTACCAGGATGCACCCGGAACCGAACAGGACGCCGCTCCAAAAAATGGAACTCCACCGGCACTTTCTGCTGAACGTTGAGCGGCCGTTCCGGTTGCCGCGCGCCGTGTTCAATGCTCAATTCTGCGGGTTAGCGATCAATGCTGATAGGCGAACGCGCCGGGATCAGAATTGAACTGCTTCATGGTTTCACGCGACGTGAACAGGTACAGACGATCGCGATACCAGAGTGCGTAGTCCAGGCTGCCTTCGTGCTCCTCGCCCTCATTCACCAGCAGCACAGCATCGTTTCCTCCCACGGCCGCCGCGTAACGTGACGGTTCCGCCTGAAATCTGGCGACCGCTTCGGGAGAACTGAAGTAATAGGTCTTCAGCGCGTACATGGCCGTCAGCGTTTCTGAGGCATCCACCAGTTCGCGCTGGTCGCGCAGAGCGACCGGGCAGAATCCCTTGAATCCCGTCAGGTGGCCTCGCCTGGCAAGACGAACTCGCTGAGCTTCGCGGCGTTCCGTCTGCTGACGCTGTTTCAGCAGTTCGGCGTTGACCGTTTTTTGAGTCGGAGCGACAAGCAGCGGATTTCCCGCCGTTCCATCGCCGGATCGTTCCGTATTGCGAATCGCGATCCTGCGGGCCTCCGGCTTCGGTTCCGGCCGCGACGTCGACGCCGGTGCAGCAGAAGGTTGCTTGCTGCCACTGACCGGTGGCAGGGCGATCGATCGAGTCGGTTCGCTGAATTCGTCAGCGTCCGCCGACTTGTCGGCAATCGGATCATCGTCAGATTGCGGATCAGTGTCGGTGGCCGGTGGCAGCGGAGTATTGGACGACGCCGAATTCATGAACGGATTCTGTGAAGCCACACTGTCTGCTGCGAACTCATCCGCTGCGAATCGATCTTCTGCGAACTCATCCGACGCGGGGTCTTCCCGATCAAACTCGTCGGAATCGCTGTCTTCCGCGCCGGAAGTTTTTTCGTCATGGCCACCCGACGGAAACGGCTCGGAGAAATCACTGGCCGTTGCCGACCCTCCGACCGCAGACCTGGCATCGCGGCTGTCAAGGCGCACTCCCGTGAACGGATTCCCCTGAACGGCCGGTTGCGGTTCGCCGTCGTCCGAATCACCGGCCGGTACGTTTCTCGCCGTAGCGAACGAATCGTCGGTGACCTGATCGTCTGACGGCCGGCGATCCTGCTGCAGCTCAGGTGCCGGAAGCCTCGGTTCCTGTTCGATCGTTCGCGAAGCCATGTCCGCCGGGACGTCGTCGATCAGCGAATCGAGATCCAGCAGCATGCCTGCTTCGTCAGCGGTTCCACGATCGGTGAATGGATCGATGAAATCGTCGTCAGCGGACTTGGCAACCGGCTGTGAAACCGATGCGGCACGTGCCTGAGGTCGCTGAGCCGCAGCGGCTGCCGCCCCGCCTGCCGGCTGCCGCACGCCATTCTGCGACTGCGTGTGAGCGACTCCGGCGGCGGCCGGCTGTTGAACCGGGAACTGCTGGCCCTGTTGCCGAGCGCCCTGTTGCTGACCATTCGCGCCGAACTGATCGCCGGGGTACTGATTCGCTGCGGGAGGAACCGGTCGATACTGGTTTCGGGCCTGGTTCTGCTGGGCTCCTGGGTTTCCCGCGGAGTTCTGCGAAAACGAGCCCGTACGTCCGTTCGGCAGAATGCTTCCGTCCGGCATTCGAATTGGCGGCGGTGATCCGGCTTCCAGGCTGGTGTTCATCTCCGGCTGGCTTTTGGATCGGAATCGATTAAAGAACCTGCCCAGCACTCCCGGCTGCTTCGGTGCCTGGGGAGCCTCCGATTTGCGACGGATCAGGTCGGTCCGCGGCGTGGTGGCATAGGGAAGATCCTGCGCCCGCATCGACGGCATCTGCTGGCCGCTTTCCTGAAACAAGCGGTTCAGTTCCTGATTCACCGTCGTTGAAGGTCCGTTCCCCGGCGTCTCCGAGGCCGTTTGGTACTGAGCCTGAGCGACGGCCGAACGGCGATTGCCCGAACGTTCAATAGCGGGCACCGGCTTCAGCGGAACCAGTCCGGTTGCTCGCGATAGCGGAACGTTCGGCTGCTGCTCGGACGCAAACACGCCGCTGGCAAACAGAGAAAGCCCGGGCGCGGCCGAGACGGCAAGTGTCAGCAGACAGCGTTGCAGGATTCGGTGTTTGAGCATGAGTCAGTCCTGAGTGAATGCTGGTGCCAGGTCCATCTGGTGCCTGATTCTGTCAGACGCCTGTCGTTTCCGGGTCAGGTCCCGTCCACCGCGAAATTTGCGGGTGCGGCGACGGGACTGCTCCGGCAGTTCCGGGGTGTCCGCTGTATCGATTGCTGGTTCGATTGTTGAATACGGACGTCTGTTTGTATCGACGGTTCCGAAAAGGCAGGTTGTACCGCACGTGCCGGTTTCGCGTTCGATACGACAGATAACATGCCTGCAACGCGTACAATCAAAACGATCGGCAGACTTGCGGCAAAGTGCCTGTTTTCACACAGTGCCGCGAAACTCCGGGCGGCAAAGGCCGCGGATTCGCCGTTCGCCCGAACGCTTTCCGATCACCACGGTTCGACTCAGGGACAGACTCACAATGACGGAAGAACATCAGCTCACGGCTGGGCAATCAGTGGAAACTCACGCGAATTCCGTCGTCATTCGCGTGGAAACGGCGCAGACTTCGTGGAAATCGGCGGGGAAGAGAATCCTGATTTCCCTGCTGGTCGCGTCGCTGATGCTGAATCTGCTGTTCATCGTGCAGTCCGCTTCGGGCGAGCGTGCCGGGGCAGACGGCGTTCGGGAAACGCATCGGTCGGGCTCAAAGTCCGCGTCGGACAAGCTTGCCATCATCAGCGTCAGCGGCACGATCATGCCGCCCTTCACCGAACGCTGGATCAAACAAATTCGGCACGCCGTCGAAGACGATCGCGTCAAAGGCGTGCTGCTGGAAGTCGACAGCCCGGGCGGACTCGTTGCCGACAGCCATCAGATTTACCACGAACTGCAGAAGCTGGTTGCGAAAAAACCGGTGTATGTGGCGATGAAGCGTCTGGCGGCGTCCGGCGGCTACTACATCTCGATGGGGATCGGCACGCAGGGGCAAATCTTCGTCGAACCCACCACCTGGACCGGTTCCATCGGAGTCATCATTCCGCGATACAACGCCACCAGTCTTGCGGAAAAGATCGGCGTGACGTCAGAACCGCTGGTCACCGGACCGCTGAAGGATTCGCTCAGCCCGTTTCGGGATCTGACGGATCGCGAACAGGCCGTGTGGAAGGACATCATGGACGACGCTTTCCGCCGATTTGTCGGAGTCATTGCGACGAATCGCCCAAAGCTGACCGAAGAACAGGTGCGTGAACTGGCCACCGGACAGATCTACACAGCCGATCAGGCGGTCGCCAACGGGATGGCGGACCATATCGGCTATTCTGACCAGGCTCTCGAATCACTTGCGGAGTCCCTGAACCTGACTTCTTACAATGCGGTGGAATACGAGTCCGGCATTGGTTTCATTGACCTCTTTCTGGGAGCCCGCAGCGAGTCTCCGCCGACCGTAACCGAACAACTGCTGGACGCCGCTGTCCCGCGCCATGTATTACAGCTCATGGAATCCGTGGGTGCCGGTCAGCTCCGGCCGTGATTGACGCGTCCGATCCTGTTCCTCCCCGGCGCAGCATCCGCGCATCTACCTCTCCCAGGCGAAGCCGTCCGGGAAAGGTCGGGCGAGCGGAGCGATGCCCGGGAGAGGGCCGAGTGCGCGTTCAGCGTTTTTCGCACAGACCGCGACCAACGCGCGGTCGTCCCTCCCCCCGACCTTGCTTCGCTCGTTCGACTCCGCCTCTTTGGCATTCGGTCGGGATGGGTACTTGCGCCGGCACTGGCGTTCTTACGCCGCAGTTTGACCGGCGAAGTCTGCCGCTGTTGCCGGGGATCTCGAAAAGTCGGCAGAAACCCGAGCGACTCGCGAATTCCGGGCCTGCGTGGTTTCCTGTACCCGCATTGCTCGTATTGACCCGTTCCGGCGTTCAGCACTAGGGTTCGCCGCAACCGAGCAGCAAAACTGCACGGATCTTGCTGCGCGTGGCGGGACCGCCGCTCGCGGGCGCCCGTGTTTTCGATTTCCTTTCCAGCCCCTGAAATCCGCCGTGACCAGATTGCTTGCCAGCACGATTTCGCTGTCAGCTCTGTTCTTGCTGACAACGGCAAAGGCAGACGACGCTGTCGATTCCGCGCCGCAGACATCGATGCTGGTGCTGATGAACGGTCGTGTCGTCACCGGGCAACTGACGCCGCGAGTCGGCGGGTACGAAGTCACGCAGCCGGGCGGCAGCCTGTTTCTGCCGTCCGATTCCATCCGCTTGTTCGCGACGGACATCGACGACGCCTACGACAAGATGAGAGCGTCGCTGCCGCAATTGACACCGAATGACCACATCGACCTGGCTCGCTGGTGCCTGACCAATCGGCTGCACGCGAAGGCGCAACGCGAACTTCTGGACGCGCTGCACATGGACCCGTATCGCGACGACGCAAAACGAATGCTGCAGGCACTGCGCAGAACTCTGTCGTCGGAATCAAGCGGCGGCAACCTGACCGCTGCGGGCACCTCCGATCCGGGATTTTCGCCGGAAGCGGATACTCGCCCCAGCCGATCTCTGGGCGGGCTGTCCCGTCCCCTGGCACGGGACTTCGTCAGCCGTGTTCAGCCGCTGATGGCAAACAAATGCGGCAACGCCACGTGTCACGGAGGCGGCGTCGAACGTCCCTTCGTGATTCATCCGTTGCGCAATACGTCCAGTCCGCATCAGGCCGAACAGAATCTGGCGGCCGTCCTGAACCAGATCAACTTCGAATCACCACCCGATAGCCCGCTGCTGAAGGATCTTGATGGTCTGCACGGCGGTTTGCGGCAACCGCTGTTCCGCGGACGCCACGGCGCTGTTCAAATTTCACAGCTTCAGGAATGGGTACATGCGGCCGCCGAAGAAATCTCACCCGCATCCGCTTCCATGACCGCGGCTGCATCCGCAAGACACGCCGGCGAAGCGGCTGACACCGATCCGGCGATTCAGCAAACCGCGTTTCAGTTCCCCGACGACTCCGGGAACGGAAACACGCCGTTTTCCGCAACCGCAGATTTCCGAGAGTCTGTTGATGACGGTGACCTGGTGCCGGCGCATGGTGTCGCCGCAGATCCGCACGGACGCTTTCGGTCCATTGCCGAATCAGATTCGCAATTCCTGCTGGAAGCTGAAAACGCAAACCGCTCAGACGCATTCGATCCGAACATCTTCAACCGAAGATTTCATGCGGACCGATTTGAATCGACAACCCGGTCGCGAAAGGACTCGCGATGAAGATCCACCTCTGCCTGATGCTCGTTGTTTCCGTGACTCTTGTCGGCAGCGGATGCTCCCGATGGCGCGGAATGACGCGCCGGGATTACGCCGGAATGCACGATCCGTTTCTGGGATCAGGCGAAGCGCTGGCCGACACCACAGCACCCGGACCGTCGACAGGCGTCGTTAAGCTTGGCGGTCCTGCAGCAACGCAGACTCCGGAAAAGCAGGCCATCATCGCCAGCTACGAAAAACGCCTGGCAGAACGCCAGCGAGCCGAACGTGACGCGACATTCCCCGGCGTCAATCCGCCTTCTGCCGGATCACTGGCTGCGGCGGGTAAAAACGGACCGTCGCTGTCGGACTTCATGAGCAAGCCGGCGAACGAAGAAGGCTTGCCGAAAGTGACGGCGTCACTGCCGTCAGCCGTCGAAGTCGCCAAAGCAACCGCTCCGGAATCTGCTGCGGCCGTTGACCCTGTTGACGAACTGGCGGAGTTCGGAAAGTATCTCGAACAACAGGCCGCAGCCGGCACCGACACCGCAAAGAAGAAGACCGCTGCTTCTGCGGCCAACGTGGCTGCGATCGAAAACGACTTCGCCGAATGGGCGGCGGAGTGGGAAGTCGAACCAAAGAAGACCGCGACTCAGGCCAGTCACATCGATACCGGCGCGCCGTCGCGTGTAACTCAGGCGGCTCGGGAAGTGACACGGGCTATGGAAGAGCTGACTCCCAGACTTCCCGCGCCGAAGATCGCCGACGACGTGGCATCGCCGCTGATCTCCCCATCGTCGCCCGGTTCGTTTCCCGGTTCGTCCGCGAGTTCGTCTGCCTTTCTTTCGGGGCCGACCGGAAACACGGCACCGCCGTTGCCGAAGCCGACAGCGCCCACGCCGTCTCAGCCTGCTCCCGCAGCGACTGCTCAGCCGACACGACCGACGAATCCCGCGTTTGAAAACGAACCAAATCCGTTCGCTGCACTGGATGCCTTCGAACCGAAACCTGCCGGCCTGATTCCTGCTCCCGCCGCTGCCCCGGCGCCGACACCGGCTGCACAACCAAAAACCATCGACGCCACGTTCAACTTCGATTCCGGCTGGCGGCCGTCTCACCTGACTCGACCGTAGGCCGTCGTGCGATGAGATGACTGCGGCGAAGCGGCCACGTCCCGATATCGTTCGCCCGGGCAGCGAGCACGTTGCGTACGCCGGGTCGCCGGACTGCTGCGATCTGTTCTCGCCCGGTACGGTGACGTCATCCCGACAACGGAAATGTCATCCCAGACACCAGCGTTCGATCAGCGTGCTATACAGGTCCGTTCCGCGCTGAAGCTGGTCAAGACTGACCCATTCGTCGTCCGTATGAGCCTGCCGGATGTCGCCGGGACCAAGCACGACCATGCGGCCGATTTCCGTAAAGCGGCCTCCGTCAGTCCCATAGCCCACCGTTCGTGACGAGGAACTTCCTGTGATCGTCAGCAATTCCCGGACGAATTCCGAATCGGGATCCGTGAACAGAGCCTTGCACTGAAACTGAATTTCAAACTCCAGCCCGTGCTGCTTCGCCAGTTGTTCGATCTGCCGGGTCAGGACATCGCCGTCCTGTCGCGGCATCACTCGGAAATACACGGTGCAGACGCTTTGCGGCGCAGTGATGTTCAGCGCGTGAGTGTGGTCGTTGATCCCGATGTTCATGCAGATGTGAGGCGGGTCGAAACGATCGTCGCGCCAGTTTTCATCGCGTTCGGCCGAAAGGCAAAGCTGCCGGAGATCGTTCAGAAACGGGATCATCGCCAGGTTGGCATTCAGGCCTTCACCGGTGCTGGAATGAGCGGCGACGCCCCGCGACACGATCTTCATGCCCTGCCCGCCCTTGTGTCCGTGCACAACTTCCATGCGAGTCGGCTCGCCGATGATTGCCCGCGACCGCGACTCCACGATTTCGCGGAATATGGGACTGCGTTCCGCCACCTGTTCGGCCCCGCCGAGACCGACTTCTTCATCGGCCGTGCTGACGATGTAGAACGGCCGCGTCAACTTCCGGTTCCCGAACTGCGCCGCTGCCGCCAGAGCACATGCCAGTGAGCCCTTCATGTCGCAGGAGCCTCGGCCGTATAAACGATCGTCAGTGACGTGCGGCGTCCACGGACCGGCTTTCGGAAAACTCCACGACCGAACCGGTACGACGTCCGTGTGTGAAAAGTGAGCCCAGCCTTCACCCGCCGGACCCAGCCGTCCGCTGACGCAGGCCTTCTTCACACCAGCCGGGTCCGTGTACTCCAGCCACTCCGTTTCGAACGCCAGAGACTTCAACTGGTCTTCCAGCCAGCGGCTGACTTCGACGTTCGAATCACAACTCACTGTCGGAAACTCGATCAGCGGTTTCAGAAAATCCACAGCAGACATCGCCGAGCACCTTTGAAGGAACGAGGGATCAAAATGCCGGCGAAGTGTAGCGGATTCCCTGCCTCAGTGTCGCAGTCGCGGATCAGGATTGGCGGTCCCCGGATTACTCAGCCTGCGAGTCTGCGGAACCGGAATCGTCCGCCGGGAGTTCCGAAGAACTCTCCCGGCCCGACAACCGGCCCGCGTCCTGCAGTGCCCGGCGAAGCAGGAAGTCGAGCTGCCCGTTTGTGCTGCGCAGTTCGTCCTCCGCCCAGCGACGCAGCGCGTCGAGAACCTTCGGATCAGTTCGCAGCAAAAACGATTCTCGCGCCAAACCTGTCAACCTCCGTTCGGGAACTCACGCCTGACAGACCACTGGTCCGAAACCAGCAAGTCTCCGGAGCGCGATGGTTCCGCATTCCGTTATCTCTTGCGGATTCTTTAGTCCGCAAATCAGGTACCGCATGAGCCGGAACGCGTTAGCGTCCGGTTCCTTGAAAACCGCGGCTAACGCCGTGCGGCTCATTGGGAATTCGGCAACTTATTCATGGCCGCCTCCTTAATAGCCGACCTGCCGAGCGGCTCACTTGTAAACCGCCAATCACATGAACAGAAAAGCGGCGACAAGTCGCCGCACTCCAAAGACATCGCATGATCGAAGATTAGTTGTAAAGAGTTCCGGTGTTGACCACCGGCTGCGTGTGCCGATCGCTGCACAACACAACCAGCAGATTGGAAACCATCGCCGCCTTGCGTTCTTCATCCAGGTCGATCACCCCATCCTTCTTCAGATGCTCCAGAGCCAACTGGACCATCCCGACGGCTCCTTCCACGATTTTCGTTCGAGCCGCGACGATGGCGGATGCCTGCTGGCGCTGCAGCATCGCGGCCGCGATTTCCGGCGAATATGCCAGGTGGCTGATTCTCGCTTCGATGACCTTCACACCCGCTTTGTCCAGCCGTTCCTGAATGTCCGTCTGAAGCTGCTCACAGACTTCAACCGTGTTTCCGCGAAGAGAGATTTCGGTGTCGTGGCTGTCGTAGGGATGCCGGCTGGCCAGCACACGCAGAGCCGCTTCACTCTGAACTTCGACGAAGTTTTCATAGTCGTCGACTTCAAACAGTGCCTCCGCTGTGTCCACAACCTTCCAGACAACCACCGCCGAAATGTCGATCGGATTCCCGTCGCGGTCGTTCACTTTTGACGGCTTGCCCGCCGTTCGTGACTTCGGCTGCACGACCTGCCCTGCCTGGTTCTTGCTCTCCGGAACGGTGCTGGACCCCGTTTCAAAGTTGCGAATTCGCAGCGACAGCTTCTTCTTGGAATAAAACGGGTTCACCCAATAGAACCCGGAATCCGTAACCGAACCGCGGTATTCTCCAAACAGCAGCAGCACCCGCGAATCGTTCGGGGAAACTGCCAGAAATCCGCACAGACCCACGATTGCCGCCGGAATCATGAAAATTCCGGTCAGCAACACCGGAACGGTCGGCGGCCCGCCGCCATCCGGAATCGCGTGAGCAATCACAAACGGTGCTCCAATCACCAGCGCCAGTACCACCAGCAACGGAAACCAGCCAGCCATTGGTTTCACAGGTCTTTCTTTGATCATCGCAGTCACAGCTCCTCAATTGTTAAGCCATTCACGTGATAACGAAATGATATCACATTGATAGTGTCCTGCAACGCAGCAGGGTTTCGGCCGGATCACGGATTTTCGTTCGTTTTCTTTGAAGCCGCCGCGCGGCACTGTCACCGTGCCACCGGCCGGTCGCTGCCGAATCAAGTTGCACAGTCCGATTGCGTCGTCCATACTTTGTTTCCCGCCAGAAATGACTCGCCCGCGCACTCCGGTATTCGCCTTCCTGACCAAACGCCGCAGGCTGCAGGATTCCCGCCATGCCATCACCCCGTTTCCATTTTGATCGACGACGTTTGCTGAAGGTGACGTCGATGGGCGTGATCGGGTCAGCTCTGCCCGCGGCTGCATTGCGGAGTCAGGCAGGAACCACCGCGGAGTCCTCAACGGCGAAGTCGGTGCTGCTGGTGCTGCTCAGCGGCGGACCGAGTCAACTGGATACGCTGGACCCAAAGCCGCAGGCTCCCGAGGAAATCCGGGGCGAATTCCGAGCGATCCATACCACGATCCCCGGAATTTCCGTTTGCGAGCATCTGCCGCGAGTGAGCGCTCAGATGGACAAATGGGCGATCGTCCGAACGCTGGCTCATCGGGAACACAATCATCTGCTGGCGACTCACGTGGCCCTGACGGGGCGGCCCACGCCGATTCCTCGCGGTGGCAGCGATCTTGACCGAGTGGAATCGCGCAACGACTTTCCCAATTTCGCCGCTGCCCTGGATTTTGTGAAGCCACGCGGGGATGGCATTCCCAGCGGCATGTCGCTTCCCAACTATCTGATCGAAGGACCGCTGACGTGGCCGGGGCAGCACGCCGGATTTCTCGGAACCCGACACGATCCGTGGCAGATCAACCATGATCCCAACGACCCGAATTTCCAGGTCGATTCTCTGCACCTGCCGCAGGACATGTCCGGACCGCGACTGCTCTCGCGACGCGGATTGCTGGACCGGCTCAATGAGTGCGACCGACAGCTTTCGGCGGACAGTCGCGCGCGAGCCTTCCTGGAACAGCAGGATGTGGCGTTTTCGCTGCTGACTTCGGCACGGGTGGCTGAGGCGTTTCAGATCCACACCGAAGACGACGCGACACGCGACCGCTATGGCCGCAACAAGTTCGGTCAGTCGCTGCTGCTGTCGCGCCGGCTTGTCGAAGCGGGTGTCCCCATGGTTCAGGCGACAATGGGAATCGTGCAGACGTGGGACACGCACGTCGACAATTGGGGTCGTCTGAAAAATACACTGCTGCCACAGCTCGATCAGGGCCTGGCCGCGCTGATGGACGACCTGTCGTCAAAGGGCCTGCTCGACCAGACCATGGTCATCGTGATGGGAGAATTCGGCCGCACTCCAAAGGTTTCGACATTGCCGGGGCAGACGATTCCCGGTCGCGACCACTGGGCTCACACGTACTCGGGACTATTCGCCGGAGCGGGAATTCGGGGCGGCCAGGTGCTGGGCGAAACGGATTCCATCGCCGCCTATCCGCTCACCCGGTCGTGGACTCCCGCCGACGTCGGCACCACGCTGCTCAGCGCACTCGGCGTGCCGCATGATGCGCAGGTCATCGACCCGCTCGGCCGTCCTCACTATCTGCTGAATGGCGAAGTCATCGCTCCACTGTACACGGCAGCCCCGGTGTAACAGCGCCCTGGTGTTGCAGAGACCTGGCATAGCAGAACCCTGGTCACGGCCGAGCGACCGCTGTCGCGATGGCGCGAATGGGAGCCGGGTGGCCTTCAATCGTGCGAGTCGCGTCGCGGGGGTCAAGAAAATCGGACAGCGACTCGAATGTCATCCAGTCCGTTCGGCGCTGTTCGCGGCTGGACGTTGCTGTCACATCGACGACCTTCACATCGTCGAAGCCGGTTCGCTTCAGCCACAGTTCCAGCATGCGGATTGACGGGATGAACCACACGTTTCTCATCTTTGCATAGCGGCCTTCCGGTACCAGCACCTGCGCGTCCGCGCGGTCAGTGACCAGAGTCTCCAGGACCAGCCTTCCGCCGGGCTTGATTGTTCGGAACAGCGACTGCAGATGGTCGATCGGCGACGTGCGGTGATACAGGACTCCCATTGAAAACGTCACGTCAAAGCAGCGCGGGCACGATTGCAGAGCATCGTCGCTGAGCGGCAGGACATAGTT
The DNA here is from genome assembly GCA_041398785.1 of Planctomycetaceae bacterium. Taxonomy (NCBI): domain Bacteria; kingdom Pseudomonadati; phylum Planctomycetota; class Planctomycetia; order Planctomycetales; family Planctomycetaceae; species Planctomycetaceae bacterium. Next base: position 73,206 of record JAWKUA010000001.1, read on the forward strand.
GGCCACCGGATGATCCGCGTATCGCTTCACGATTTCGTGCTGCATCACATACAACAGAAACGGATCGAAACCGACAACTCGGCGTGCTCCGGCATCCAGCATCCGCCAGCCGTAGTATCCGTTTCCGCAACCGACATCCAGCACACTGCAATTTCGCAGATCGATGTGCCCGGCCAGCCGATCCCACTTTCGGTCGGATCGCCATTCGGAATCGATATGAATCCCGAACAGGTCGAACGGCCCCTTTCGCCACGGACAAAACTGACGCAGAACGGAATGAAGCGTCTCGCGCTGCTCCGCGCTGATGTCGCTGTTGCTGCCGATGGTGACTCGCCCATCGATAACACGCGGGCCGTCGGAAGCAATGTCCGGTAATCCACGAACCGCCGAAGTCCATTCCGCTAAATGTCCGTGAACACCCGGCGACAGGGCTTCCGCGCACCGAGCCCGCAGCAGGTCGCTCCAGCCATCATCACCTTCATCGCGAAGTTCGGCAAACAGCCCATCGAAATCAAACATGCCGGGCAGCGTCCGGATAACTTCTCCGAATGTCCAGTGCCCGCAGCGGAAAATCTCCCGACCCATCCGGCTGGAAGAGAATTGACTCCCGCGAAGCCGCGACGAATCCGTTCGTATCATTCACGTCAGGAAACCGGATGTGTTTCCACGGAAGCGGATGGGAATCGAACCGGTGACCGTAAGTCGCCGCCTGACATCACTTTAGCCAGGTCGGCAGATCGCCGCGACGCCCAATACACCGCGCCGAGCCGGATTCCCCGCCCGAATGCGGACTCGTGGGAACGGTTCGTGGCGACGCTGCGCGACCGGTATCACTTCGGCGCAACCGAACTGCAGTCCGTGGAGGAGGAGGCCCGGATAAGCGGACTGTTCAGCTCTGCAGTCTTGTGACGTCAGGGGCCGTCACAGGACCTGAGACCGCGAGCCCGCCATCGTCAGGGCGATGGCTCGTACCTGTCGGTCGCAACCCGTCAGTTATTTGTCGGCTTTTACGCCCACCGGTAGCATGTCGGGGATCCTGTTCCCGCACCCGGACCTGGGCCGCCCTGCCGTGGATAAGTCGCAACTTTCCGAACGAGACATCTGCAGCAAACTCATCCTGCCGGCGATTCAGGCCGCCGGATGGGATACGCTGACGCAGGTCCGCGAAGAAGTCACCTTCACCAACGGCCGGGTCATGGTGAAGGGAACGATCGTCAGACGCGGTAAAAAGAAACGCGCGGATCTCATCCTGTACTACAGGACGGAAATCCCGGTTGCGATTATTGAGGCGAAAGACAACAACCACTCCGTTGGCGCCGGGATGCCGCAGGCTCTGGGGTATGCCGAGACGCTCGACATCCCTTTCGTCTTCAGCTCCAACGGCGACGCCTTCCTGTTCCACGACCGTACGCCGGGAGCCTCACCAAAGGAGCGCGAGCTGCCGCTCGACCAGTTTCCGAGCCCGGACGAACTGTGGAATTGCTACTGCGTTGCCAAAAACCTGCCAGCCTCAAGCCGACCGGTCGTGCAGCAGGAATTTCATGCCGACGGAAGCGGTAAGTCGCCACGCTATTATCAACTGAATGCCATCAATCGCACGATTGAAGCCGTGGCACGCGGGCAGGATCGCATCCTGCTGGTGATGGCCACCGGCACCGGCAAGACCTACACGGCATTTCAGATCATCTGGCGCCTGTGGAAGTCGCGGGCCAGGAAGCGAATCCTGTTCCTGGCGGACCGCAACATTCTGGTCGACCAGACGAAGACCAACGATTTCAAGCCATTCGGTTCCGCAATGACAAAGATCACGAACCGGACCGCCGACAAGTCGTTCGAAATCTACCTGGCACTGTACCAGGCGATCACCGGGCCGGAGGCTGCACAGAAAGCCTACCGCGAATTCTCACCTGATTTCTTCGACTTGATCGTCATCGATGAATGCCACCGTGGCAGCGCGGCAGCAGATTCGGCGTGGCGCGAGATTCTTGAGTACTTCAGTTCCGCCACTCAGCTCGGTATGACAGCCACCCCAAAGGAAACGAAGTATATTTCCAACATCCACTATTTCGGCGATCCGGTCTACCAGTATTCGCTGAAGCAGGGCATCGAAGACGGGTTTCTGGCACCGTTCAAGGTCGTTCGCATCGACATTGACAAGGATGTCGAAGGCTGGCGACCGACAGCCGGTCAGACGGATCGGCACGGCGAAGTGATCGATGACCGGATCTACAACCAGAAGGATTTTGATCGCACGCTGGTACTGGATGAACGTACGAAACTGGTGGCTCGCAAGGTGACCGAGTTCCTGAAGGGAACGAATCGCTACGCAAAGACGATCGTGTTCTGCGCAGACATCGAGCACGCCGAACGAATGCGGCAGGCGCTGGTCAATGCGAACGCCGATTTGGTGGAGGAGAACTCTCGCTACGTCGTGCGCATCACCGGTGACAGTCCGGAAGGACGGGCGGAACTGGATCACTTCATTGATCCGGAATCCCGGTATCCGGTGATTGCCACCACGTCAAAGCTGATGACAACCGGCGTTGACGCTCAAACCTGCCAGCTCGTTGTGCTGGACCAGCGAATTCAGTCGATGACGGAGTTCAAACAGATCATCGGACGCGGTACCCGTATCAACGAAGAATACGGCAAGCTGTTCTTCACGATCATGGATTTTCGCAAGGCAACGGAACTGTTTGCCGATCCCGCGTTCGACGGCGATCCGGTTCAGATCTACGTGCCGGCCGAAGGGGAGTCGGTCGTTCCGCCTGACGACGATGACGGCGAAGTCGAGGCGGCTTCCGTCGACGAAGACGGGTTTCCGGTGATCGATGGCAACGACGATGGCGAAGCGGGACTCGGCGGCGACACCGTGATAGCTCCCGGTAAGCGCCGGAAGTTCTATGTCGATGACGTCCCGGTTCGGGTTGTCGGCGAGCGAGTGCAGTACATTGGGCCGGACGGCAAGCTGATTGTCGAGTCACTGAAGGACTACAGCCGCAAGGCCGTGCGGAAGGAGTTTGCATCTCTGAATGATTTCCTGACACGATGGACCGAAGCCGACAGAAAGCAGGCGATCGTCGACGAACTGGAACAGCAGGGCGTGTTCGTCGAGGCTCTCGCTGACGAAGTTGGTCGCGACTATGGCCCGTTCGATCTCATCTGCCACGTTGCCTTTGATCAGCCGCCGCTGACGCGGCGTGAGCGGGCCGAGAACGTGAAGAAACGGGACTACTTCACAAAGTACGGCGACGACGCACGCGCCGTCCTGCAGGCCCTGCTGGACAAGTACGCCGACGAGGGCATTGACGACATCGAAAGCATGGAGATTCTCAAAGTGCAGCCTCTATCCAGTTTTGGCACACCGCTGGAGATTGTGAAGCTGTTCGGCAGTAAGCAGGACTATCTGCGAGCACTCAAGGATCTGGAAGCAGCGTTGTACGGGGAAGTCAGTTAACGATGCCCATCTATCGATACACGGCCGAAGGAATTAACCCGGTAGAACCCGCCACATTCTCACAGCTTGGCATCGCAGAACGGGCCGAAACGGGACGTATGCATTCACGTCTGGCTGGGGCACCCGGGGAGAAAGTGTAATGCGACTTCTGCTGGAACATTTCAAACCGTCGAACATTTCATTCGAGCGAGCAATCTGAGCGATTCGGAGCCAAATGTCCCTTTCCACCACGATCAAATCCATTCAGGACATCATGCGCAAGGACGTGGGCGTCGACGGCGACGCTCAGCGGATTGGGCAGATTGTCTGGTTGCTGTTTCTCAAGATCTTTGACGATCGTGAGCACGAATACGAACTGCTTGAAGACAACTACCGATCGCCAATTCCGAAGGAACTCCGCTGGCGGAACTGGGCGGCCGATCCGGAAGGCATGACGGGCGATGAACTGCTCGACTTCTGCAACAACCGGCTGTTCCCCGAACTGAAAGAACTCAAGGTTGCCGCCAACGGGAAGTCGCGCGGTCAGGTTATTCGCAACGTGTTCGAAGACGCCTACCAGTACATGAAATCGGGCACGCTGCTCCGGCAGGTCGTCAACCGAATCAATGACGACATCGACTTCAACGACTCGAAAAAGCGGCACCTGTTCGGCGACATCTACGAGCAGATCCTCAAGGACCTGCAGTCGGCCGGCAACGCCGGCGAATACTACACGCCGCGAGCCGTGACCCAGTTCATGGTGGATATGGTCGACACGCAACTTGGTGAAACGGTCCTTGATCCGGCCTGCGGCACCGGTGGGTTTCTGACCTGCACGATTGAGCACATTCGCAGCCGATACGTCAAATCCGTCGAGGACGAGCAGACGCTCCAGCAGTCCGTGCGGGGCGTCGAAAAGAAGCCGCTGCCGCATCTGCTGTGTACGACCAACATGCTGCTGCACGGCATCGACATTCCGTCCAACATTCTGCACGACAACACGCTGGCCCGCCCGCTCCGCGACTACGGCCCGAAAGATCGAGTCGACGTGATCGTCACCAATCCGCCGTTCGGCGGCATGGAAGAGGACGGGATCGAACAGAACTTCCCGCAGACGTTCCGCACGCGAGAAACGGCCGACCTGTTTCTGGTGCTGATCATGCATCTGCTGAAGGACGGCGGACGCGGGGCCATCGTCCTTCCCGACGGCACGCTCTTCGGCGAAGGCGTCAAGACACGCATCAAGGAAAAGCTGCTGACCGAGTGCGACCTGCACACCGTCGTGCGTCTGCCCAACGGCGTGTTCAATCCGTACACGGGCATCAAAACGAATCTGCTGTTCTTCACCAAAGGCCGACCGACGAAGGACGTGTGGTTCTACGAGCACCCCTATCCGCCGGGCTACAAAAGCTATTCAAAGACCAAACCGATCCGCATCGACGAATTCGAGACGGAAAAGGCCTGGTGGGGAGTCCACAAACCGGGAGGGCGAGGCTCCCGCCGAGCCGGAGACCCCGACCTCTCAAAACGTGAGGAAAACGAATTCGCCTGGAAAGTCTCCGCTGCCGACATCGCCGCCAACGGCTACAACCTCGACATCAAAAACCCGCACAGCTCTGACGACGGTCCCGGCGATCCGGACGAACTGCTGAAGGAATTCCACAATGTCAACGCCGAAGCCGCCAGCGTTCTGGATGCCCTGAAGCAGGAACTCGCATCGGCACTGATTAGTGTTGGGGAGCCCGTGTCGTGAACGAGCAACGACTCCGACAACTGATCGCGCTTCCGGCGGAAACCGAGTGGCTGGAGTTCAAAGCGGCCCGGCAGCAGGAGAACTTCGAGGACGTCGGAAAGTACTTCTCCGCACTCAGCAACGAAGCCAACTTTGCCAGGCAGAAATGTGGCTGGCTGATCTTCGGCGTCACCGACAAACCGCCTCGACAGATTTGCGGAACCCATTACCGGAACGAAGCCCCCGGTCTGGAGCGTCTGAAAGCCGAGATCGCTCAGCACACCAACCATCGGCTGACGTTCTCCGCCCTCCACGAACTGACTGTAGATGGCGAGCGGGTTCTGGCCTTCGAGATTCCCCCGGCGCTGCGTGGTGCTCCGACAACGTGGAAGCAGGTGTCGTACGGTCGCATTCACGAATCGCTCGGCTATCTGGCTGCGAACAAGTTTGACGCGATCCGCCGGCAGGCTGTTGAGGCCGACTGGTCTGCTCAGATCTGCGAAGCCGCGACACTCGACGACCTGCATCCTGCTGCCCTGCTCAGTGCCCGCGAAAAGTTCGAACAGAAGAACCCACAGCTTGCAGACGAGATCGGCGCCGCAGATGACGTGACGTTCCTCAACAAGGCGAAGCTGGCAGTCAGTGGCCGCCTCACCCGCGCCGCACTTGTCCTGCTGGGCAGACCGGAAGCCACGCATCACCTGTCACCGTCCGTCGCGAAGATGACGTGGCTGCTGCGTGACGAGAACGGCAACACGAAAGACTACGCCCACTTCGAGCCGCCGTTCCTGCTGTCCGGCGAGCGTCTGTTCGGAAAAATTCGGAACCTCACGGTGCGCTACCTCCCGCCGGGCACGCTGATTCCCACTGAGATTTCTCAGTACGACCCGTGGGTTATGCGCGAAGCTCTGCACAACTGCATAGCTCACCAGAATTACGAGACCGGCGGTCAGATCTCTGTCATCGAAGACACCGACGCACTGCTGTTCACGAACCCCGGTGAATTTATCCCCGGTTCCGTGGACGACGTTCTACGGCACAACGCTCCGTCTGAGTTTTATCGCAACGCGTGCCTGGCTCAGGCGATGGTGCAGTTCAAGATGATCGATACCGTTGGCAGTGGCATTCGTCGGATGTTCACGGTCCAGAAACAGCGATTCTTCCCGCTGCCGGACTACGACCTCTCCCACCCCAACCGGGTTGAGATGCGGCTGCACGGTCGGATTCTCGACGAGAAATACACGCACGCCCTGATCGCGCGCACGGACCTCGATCTGCTGGACGTCGTGGCTCTGGACCGCGTCCAGAAGAACATCGCGCTGGGCGATTCCGAGTTCAAATCGCTGAAGCGTCAGAAGCTGATCGAAGGCCGCCGTCCGAACATTCACGTCTCCGCTGACGTGGCCGCTGCCACCGACACAGCCGTGGACTACCTGCGGAAACGCGGCATGGATAAGCGGTACTGCCAGGATCGCATCGTCGAGTTGCTGACGATGCAGGACACAGCCACGAAAGACGATTTCCGGAAGCTGCTGCTCGACAAGCTGTCAGATGCCCGTTCGGCACAGCAGAAGGAAGACTTCCTCACGAACCTGCTTCAGGAAATGCGGCGAAACGGCCTTATCGAGCGGGTCGGCCAGAGCACCGCGTCTGCCTGGCGTCTGTGTAAACCGGAGGCTGTTGATGGCGACTGAGACACGTTTTACACGCTCTCGACGCTGCAATGTTGAGACAATGATGGCGCAACATTGCTGCAAGACACAGGTTACGGCTCTTGTAAAACAGGGGCGATCGGCAGAATTTACAGGAGCCGGACGAGACGGAACCGCTTCGGTGAGCAGTCCCCGGCCAGCCAGCCCGGCCGAATGTCTAAAACGGAGTCGATTTGTGGCGAGTAGACTGGGACTTAGACAATTCCGCCATTCGCCGATTGCTGCAACATGTTCTGACACCGACGTTTGCGTCTCGTGTAAATCCGGTCGATTCGCCGCCAGTACACGCCCTGCAGGACGGAGCCCTTGGGAGCTGGAACGCCCGCAGGAGTTCCTCCGGTGCTGGCCTTCGTGCCGCATGACACCGCAGGAGTTCCCCGACGAATTCGGCACGCTGGCCGAGTTGGCGGAGGGAGTGCCGAAGCTGCGTGAGTTGATTCTGAACTCGCCGTGCGCGGAAGCTGAAGCGGGCGGTCGAGCAGGATTTTCAGTGATGCCCCCGTCGCGATGCCGAAACGCAGGCACGACTGATCAAGGAGAAACGTCTGACGAAACGTCTTGGATTTCAGCAAACAGGAGTTGGTCGAGAATCCAGACCGTTCAGAATTGCCAGAAGATCATTCGATTCCAAGCTCGTGGGAAATCGCCGCACTCGGGAACGTAGTACAGATCATTCGCGGCGCACGTTCCCTGCGTCCGCAAAGGGAACGATCAAAGGGGGTACCGTTGCCTGCCTGCGAACTGCGAGTGTTCAGGACGAGATTGAACTGGGATGATCTCATCCTCACATTCCGGAAGACAGAGAAACCTTTGCGAGTCGACCAGTGGGATTACAGGTCGATCGACGACCTGATCATCTCGATGGCACTTGAAGCTATGAGTTGGTCGGGAAACTCGCGGGCGACGTTGACCGTATCCCTGAAAGAGCGTCATTCGGCGGATTCATTGCGGCGATCCGACCGTTCGGACTCGGATCCAAAGTTCCTGCTATGGGCGTTGAGATCGCCAGAGATGCAGGCCGCGTTCCGCTCTCAAGGCAACCCGAGTCAGACCACGAATATCGCCAACATCTCACTGGGCGGAATCTGCGGCCTTTCCGATTGGAATTGTCCGCCATTGTTCCTGTCCCCCCGCTCGGAACAGCATCGGATCGTGGCGAAGGTGGACGAGTTGATGGGTTTGTGCGACCGGCTGGAGGCGGTTCAGCGTGAGCGTCGTGGTGTGCGAGTTCGTCTGAACCGGGCGTCGCTGGAGCGGTTGACGAGTGCGAGCGGTGCGGGAGCCCGCCAGCGAGGCTCCGAACTGTCCGCCGCCTGGCAGCGCGTCTGCGACCACTTCGAGGTGCTCTACGACACCCCCGAAACCCTCCCCGACTTCCGCCAAACCATCCTCCAACTCGCCGTCCAGGGCAAACTCGTCCCACAGAACCCCAACGATGAACCAGCGGAGTCTCAGCTTTCGCGGATCATCGAACATAAGGCACGACTGGTCGCCGACGGGTTGATGAAAGTCGAGAAACCGCTTACGGAAATCGACGAAACCGAAAAGTCGACACGAACGCCGCCGGGATGGTGTTGGGCACGGCTGGGTAATGTCGCAGAACGCATTAACGATGGGAATTACGGGGAGTCGTATCCGAAGAAAGATGAGTTCGTCTCATCCGGCATTCCATTTCACATCCGCGTCCATATCATCCTGACGGCTCCCAGTCGACTTCCGGCAACATGACGATGGTCGCATCCGCCCAGAGAAGCACTCCGAACTGACCAAGGCACAGATCAATTGCAGCCGAGTTCGTCATCTTCCCAAACCGCGGAGCACGTGTTCCGGCAACTCTCGACGGTCCGGCATACCCCCCAAAGAAGGTGTCAATTCTTGTTCCGGACACAATCTCGGACGGCAACATCAACCCGCAAGTGACCCGAATCAGGGTTGTCCACGATCTACTCGACTGCGACGCTGACCCGCCGCGAAGCATTGCAGACGAACTCCTCATTCCGGTCGCAGTTCGGTGAATCGACGGTGATGACAAATGATTCACGCGAAGACGCGACGTCGCGAAGATTCTGTCCCCTTTGCGACTTCGCGCCTTCGCGTGAGCCACAAAACCGAATCGTCTGGAAGGTGGATTCAAAACCTTCTGTCGCGGGTCACCCGTCTGGCATCGACCCTGACCCGCCGCGAATCCACCCGCACCCAACTCCTCACCGCCGCCGTTCACGCGCTGCTCAAAGGTGAAGAAGAATGACTCACACAAAGACACAAAGGCACAAAGTAAGAGCCGAACCCGCTGATCCCTTTGTGTCTTCGTGTCTTCGTGTGAGACTACAAAAGCGAATCGTGTCGAAGGTGACGCATCTTCTGTCGCGGGTCACCCGCCTGGAATCGACCCTGACCCGCCAATCACGGTGCGTCGGGCCTGTTCGGCGGGCAGCAGGGTGAACCCACGGAAGCGGATGGGAATCGAACCCACCAGACGCCATTGCTGACATCTCAACGGTTTTGAAGACCGCGGCGGTCACCAGACTCGCAAACGCTTCCAGGTATGGACAACGGGTATCGGAAACATCTCCGCGTTCCTGCTGGTGTTTTGTCGCTGAAGGTGTGAAGCAATAGACGTCGAGTCCGGAAGCGGTACTTCATCGGGTTGTGGCCGTGTTGAGCGGCGCTTCGTGGATTGTTGGCTTCACAACGGCAGTGCCACCGTGGAGTCTACGTTGAAAGCGAGGTTTCGTAAAAGCAGTCTCTCAAGACCGCCGTCGCCGTGCCGTCCAGGAATCCAGTCTGATGTGGCGGAAGTCGCATTTGGCTGCGGCAACATCTGTTCGCCGTGGCGCGTGATCACTGCCCTGAGAGTGATTTTCGCCAGGTGATCGGTTGCACGGTGCTCTTCCGCATGGATCGCGTCCAGGTGCCGGAGAGTCTGGCGGAGACGCTGCGGCTGAATCGCTGTGCGAATTCTTCCGTTCCGACCAGCGGAATGTTGTGAGCCTGCAGCGGGTTGTGCTGGCCGCGAATTCTGGCGATGAATGAACATGCGCCGAGCGTGATGATGTCGCCGTCGCACAGCTTTCTGCGGTTTGTCGCGATGCCGTTGACCTTCAGGCCGGACACTTTCGACCGGCCTTCGACCCAGCACCCAAGCCGGGTGCATTCAATGGAAAACTGTGCTTCGCTGTCTGACGCGTCTTCAAGAACCCAGTCGCAGGTTGCCGACGCTCCGATCGTCGCCTTCTGGCCCAGATTCACGACACGGCACGTTCCTGTGCCCGGTCCGGTCGTGATCCTGATGACGATATTCATGTGTTGGTCCTGTTCTGATGGCTTCCATGCGTCGTGCGGCCCGCAGTTGTGTTGAAGTGTAGTTCCGCGCTCAGAAAATTGCCGCGCTGCGAATTCGTCGTCGTCGCCACACCGGCCAAACGAGCCGTCAGCGGCTGATTTGTCAGTTCACTGGGCAGCGTTGCCTCGGTTGGTTCATGATCGCCGGCTGCGGTGAAGTGGCAAGCACAAACGACGGCGTTTTCGTCGAACAGGGACGACGGGATCAGCCGCCCGATGGCTGCGGCGGCAACAGCAGTTCCGGAGGGTAGTCCACATGCACCAGATACAACCCTTCGGCGGCGGCGGTGGAGCCGGCCAGTCCGCGATCCTGTGACGCGATGACATCGCGCAGATATTCGACGGGGCGCTGTCCGGTGCCGATTCGCAGGAGCGTTCCCACAATCGCCCGGACCATGTTGTACAAAAAACCGTCCGCCATGATTTCAAAGCTGAGCAGTGGAGCGCCCGGATCGGGATGAACCCGCGCGTCGGCCGGTTGCCAGCGATGTGGCGGGTTCCACACATCGGCCAGCGGCAGTCTTGAGATCGATGCTTCCATGACGGTTCGCACGCTGGTGGCTTTGTTCGGAAAGTGGCTTTCGAAGCAGCGAAAATCGTGAGTTCCCAGCAGGTCAGGCAGCGCGGCTCGCATGGCGTCCACGTCAACACTGCTGCGCGGCCGGTACACCAGGTTCTTCAGAAACGGCGGCAGGACGGGCCCGTCAAACAACAAATAGCGATATCGTTTTCGGACAGCGGAATACGTCGCGTGGAACTCCGGAGCGACTTCGCGGGAACTGACGATGGCGATGTCATCCGGGACAAACCGCTGAATACCCCGTCGAAACTGAGCGGCCGGAATACTTGAGTCCGTCCGAAAGCTGGCAACCTGCCCAAGAGCATGAACGCCGGAATCCGTTCGTCCTGCGCACAGGACGTTTGGGCGATTCCCGGTCAGCTTTCCGATTGCCGATTCGACGCATTCCTGAATGGTCAGTCCGTTGGGTTGAATCTGCCAGCCGCAGTACGCCGTTCCCTGGTAGGCGATGACCAGCATGATGTTGCGAGTGCGCGGCATCGCTTAATGATTGAACAGAAACTCGCGGCTGCTGAGTATGCCCCAGACGATGTCTTCCAGCAGGATGCGGCGATCTTCCGGCGACGCTGATTCCAGGGCAGCCAGCAACTCCGTACGTTCGCGTTCGGTCGGGAATCGTGACAGCGACGTCAGAAAGACTTCATTCAGCATGGCGGTGTCGTCGTCCGGGAACTGCTTCAGCCAGGCCGCCAGCCGGTTGTCCTTCGCACTGAGTTTTTCGTTGACCGTATCGCCGTTGGAAATATGCAGCACCTGAACCATGCTGGGTTCGTCACTGCGTTCGCATTCGCAGGTGATGCGTCGCTGGTTGCGCCCGAAGGTCTGCAGGAAGTACGACTGCACCGCCGAATCATAAAGTGCGATGGCTCGCGTGCCGACGGGATAGAAATCCGTGTCGCGAATATCGGCGCCGGGGAACGCGATCTTGTTAAACGTTGTGGGAACATCGGTCGTCTGCGAGATCGCGTCCAGCAGGACCTCCGCCATCAGCCGTCGCGGATAATAGCGTGAGAACTGCCGCTGTTCGTGCTGATTCTGCGGAAGTGGTTCGCTGCCCCGCTGATACGTTTCGGACTGCAGAATCTGCCTCATCAGCGCTTTCAGATCGTAGTTCTGATCGACCAGATAATCGGCCGCGGCCTGCAGCAGTTCTTCATTGCTGGCGGGATTGGATGAACGCATGTCGTCGACCTGTTCCACCAGCCCTGCGGCAAAGAAGTTTTTCCAGACGCGATTGGTGATGGATCTGGCGAACAGAGAATTTTCCGGCGACGTCAGCCAGTCCGCCAGGTATTCGCGACGGTCGATATCCGCATCGAAGGTAATCGGATCGGCGTCCAGCGGTGTCGGCTGCTGAGGTTTCCCGGTGCGCGGCTGGATCAGTTCGCCGCTGTCGACGGTGACCAGAATTCGGTTTCCGTCGCCGTTGCGGGGATCTCCGCCCCAGCCCTTGGCTCGGACGCGCGAGAACAGATTTGCAAACGCGTAGTATTGATCGTTGGTCCATTTTTCCAGCGGATGGTTGTGGCACTTCGCGCAGCCGATGGACAGGCCAAGGAACGCCTGGCTGACGTTTTCGGCCATGTCTTCCGGCGACTGGTGCAGCGCGAAGAAGTTGGTGGCTCCGTTTTCGAAGCTGGATCCTCTGGCGGTAATAACTTCACGAGCAACTTCGTTCCAGGGAGTGTTGGACGCAACCCGTTCGTGAATCCACGTGTAATAGGCCTTCACCGCTTCCGGCCGCAGCAGCGTCCCGTTAATCATGAACAGGTCGGACCACTTGTATGCCCAATAGTCGGCAAACTCACTTCGCTGCAGCAGCGCTTCGATGACGTCGTCACGTTTTGCGGGAGACCCGCTGGCCAGAAATTCGCGCACTTCCAGCGCCGTGGGCAGAGTTCCGATGGTGTCCAGATAAACGCGGCGAATGAACGTCTCATCCGAACACCGCGGCGACGGCTTCAGATTCAGCCGGCGAAGCTGCTTCAGCACGAGGTCGTCAATAAAGTTGCGGCGACCGGCCAGCAGAAAGTCTTCCGGAGAAACCTGATTCGCAAACGGTACCGTGATGCGAGCGATGACGATCCGGCTTCCAAACCATGCCGTGACGGCTCCTTCGCCGGGCCCGATAACGCTGGCCAGACCGGTTTCGTCGACTGTCGCCACTGCTTCGTTTGCCGATGTGAATTTCGCCCAGTGAGTCACGTCTTCGGCGCGGCCGTCCGAATAATGCGCCAGAACCAGCAGCGGCTGTTTTTCCTCGGCGTCCAGCGTGACGCGATCCGGAAGGATTTCCAGTCGCGTCAGTCGGGCGTCGCTGTCCGACGGCGCTGGTGCTCCGTCGGCGATCCATTCGGAGATGACACGATAGTTGAGCGAATCTGTGTCGATCCGCAGGCCCCCCTTGTGAGCCACCGCGGTTGTGGGTTTGGTCAGCAGCAGGCTCATCGCCGGATCAGCCAGATTGACTCGCCGCCCGCGCTGTTGCGTGGTGATGTTGAAGTGATCGCGATCCGGGTCGTAGCCTCGCAGCGAAAGTTTGAAGCCGCCTTTCCCGGCCAGGGCTCCGTGACATGCACCGCTGTTGCAGCCCTGCCGGGCGAGCACCGACTGAACATGGTTCCGAAACGTCCAGTGAAAGGGCTGGTCCATGTTGCTGACGGTCACCTTTGCGGCCGCAACCGTTTCTTTGTTGCGAACTGCCGCCAGCGTGGTGGTGCCATTGCCGACGGGAATGACAACGCCGTTCGCGATGCGCGCGACGTTCTCATTTGAGGCGAACATCACGATGTCACCGGTTGCCGGACCGCGCGCGACGTCGGCATCGAAGAACTCCAGCAGCAGTCGCTGCCGCGCCTCGCTGCCGTCCAGACGAAAGTCTTCGGGCAGCAGGCGGAGTTCATCAGCCACCGCGGACCGTTGAGCGGTGGCGACGACAGCACACAGGAAGAGGATACGCAATTGCATGATTGTCAATCCGGCGCAGGTTCGGCGGGTGAATCTTCGGTCAGTTTACCAGGACGCGGCGCCAGATTCACGCTGGCTGCACGGCGACTGTGTCACTTGTGCTTTCGAAGCAGAAACGCTTTCATCGCCTTGACGCCGTCCCTGCACTGTGGCCACGACGAACGAAAGCCCGGCTATTCGTAATCCCACTTCATGATCCACGGATCGTTGAGACTTCGCTGCATGTCCTTCAGTTTTTCCTGGTACTGCTGAAGTGTGGCGGCGAATTCCGGTTCGTAGGCCAGATTCCGTGTTTCGGTCGGGTCGGCGGCGATGTCGTACAGTTCGAACTGCGGACGGTGGATGTATTCGCCGACGGTTTTCTGTCCGTACGGCGCGTTCAGGCTTTTTTGATACTGAGCCTGCCAGCTTGACGCCGCCCATAAGTCTGACGCGAACGGATACGGCAGCGGGTGGGCGATGTTCCAGATCAGCTTGTACTTCCTGTCGCGGACGACTCGCATGGGATAGTACATCTGAATTTCGTGAAAGGTGTGCGACGCGAAAATCGTGTCGCGATGTTCCGCTTCGGGCCGGGCGAGAATCGGGATCCATGATTTGCCGTGATAGCTGCGGTAACTTCCCGAGCCGCGGTTTTCCCGATTGGCGTATTCCCTGGACTTCCAGAATGCGTCGGGATCGACCCAATCCTGCGGGCCATTGATTTCCTGATCGAGACCTCCGGCAAAGTCCAGCAGCGAAGGTGCGATATCGACGTGACTTATCATCGCATCAGATTCGACGCCGCGCTTCGGCTGGTACGGATCGCGGACGATGAAGGGAACCCGCAGACCTCCTTCGTAAACAGTCGTCTTGCCTCCGGAAAATGCCATTCCGTGGTCGGATGTGAACACAAACAGAGTTTTGTCGTACAGGTTCGCTTCCTTCAGAATCTGTACCAGTCGAGCGATTCCCTGATCGACGCGGGAACAGGACTGGTAATACTGAGCCAGCTCTTCACGCGTTTCCGGCGTATCGGACAGAAACCAGGGGATGGGGACATCGGCCGGGTCGTAGAAGACTTCGTCGACGCCCCGGTGAGCTTCGTCGTTGGGCCGATTGCCGAACAGATCCGGCTTCAGTTCTCGCGACGACGTTTCGTCGGTTCCGCCTCCGCGATGAGGATCCGCGGTGGCGAAGTACAGGAAGAATGGTCGCTGGTCCGACGTGTCGCTGATGAAGGCTCGGCAGTTTTCCGCCATCTGCACCGCGTTGCGTCCGTTGCCGGTCAGATATGATTCGAAGTGATAGACCTCTTCGGGAGCCACATGGTATTTTCCGATCTGTGCCGTGCGATACCCGGCGTTCGCCATGACTCGCGGAAGCGCCAGGCTGACGACGTTGTGAAACGACGCAAACTTGTGGTACGCGTGCTGATGGCCGTATTGGCCGTTCGCGTGATTGTGCATGCCCGACAGAATGACCGACCGGCTGGCGCTGCAGCTTGCGGTGGTGGCAAAAGCGTTCCGGAACAGCATTCCGTCGCGGGCAATGGCATCGATCGCCGGGGTCACGGCGATCGGGTCGCCATAACATCCCAGCGTCGGGCTTTCGTCATCGGTGATGAAGAAAATGACGTTCCGTTCCGCGGCGATCGCTGCGGCCGACATCACGCCGGCGGCAACAAACAACAGGATGCGATGAAGCATGCACGGTACCCTTCTGAGAGACAGAGGTTTGCTGTGACTCGCGAGTTTATGGCTGGCGCTGAGACCAGACAACCCGCGCGGCGACCGCAGCGCTGCGTTATTCTCGCGTGGTCAACCCGGGTACCACATCTTCGGAGAAGTTGTGCGGCGTAGCCGTCGGAAAGCGTATTGAGACATGCTGACTCGGACGTGCGTCGAATACCAAAAAGGTCGTCTGTCAGCGTTTCCGATCGCTGCGCGACACGCCTTCTGCGAAGACATGCTACCCGCCGTGGAGCCTGGCCTCTCCGGTCTCGTGCGTCCTCCGGCACACGCGGCTCGGCAGGAGCCTCGCCCTCCCCGATGGTGACTTCAAAGCTGTTGCGATTTTGTGGTCGCGTGCAGCGTCAGTTCAGGAACAGAAATTCCTTGGAATTCAGCAGCACATGGCAGACGTCAGCCAGTGCGTTCCTCAGGCCGTCGCTGTCATCGATGGAGGTGCTCTGTTGCGATGCCTGCGTGTCCATGAATTCGCGAAGTTTCCCGATGACTGCGGGATTGGCGGGTCGGGAATAGGCCTGTTGCCATGCCAGATTCAGCATCGCATCGACATCGTCACCCGTTTCCAGCAGCCGCGCCGCCCAGCGGTCGCACTGTTGAGCAATGAAGTCGTTGTTCAGCAGGATCAGCGCCTGAGCGGGGACGTTTGACGTGCCACGGTCACCGATGGTTGTCATGGGAGCCGGCACATCAAAGGCCAGCATGAACGGTGACAGAAAATTGCGATTGATGGAGATGTAGATACTGCGGCGGCCGTTGCCGTCCAGCGGACCGTTGACAGCGGGACGACCGCGTCCCTGCATGAAGGCTGTCAGGTGGACGGGCACGGGTTCACCGAAGAGCGTCGGATCCAGACTTCCGGACATCTGCAGAATCGCATCGCGAATGGTTTCTCCTTCCAGACGCCGGATATTCGCCCGATGCAGCAAGTGATTTGTGGGGTCAGCCTGTTCATCGGCTGATGAACGCTGGCTGCTGAGCCGGTACGTGCGGGATGTCACCAGACTTCGAATCAGCCGCTTCACGGACCAGCCGTCGCTGCGAAACCGGTGGGCCAGATAGTCCAGCAGTTCCGGATTCGTCGGAGCCTGACCCAGGACACCAAAGTTGTCCGTGGACGGAACGATGCCGACGCCGAACAGGTGATGCCAGACACGATTCACGGCGACTCGCGCGGGAAACGGATTGTCTCGCGACAGCATACGTTGACAGAGTTCCAGCCGTCCGCTGTGAGCCTCAATGCGCGGCTGTTCGGTGCCGCTGATCGCATCAAGAAAGCTGCGTTCGACGGGCTGGCCGAGATTCAGATGACTGCCGCGAATGAACAGCGATTCGTTTTCCGGCGTGCCTTCGGTCATGGACATCACCGGCACCGGCTGCGGGACATCGCGCGCCGCTGCGGTCCATTGTTCGGCCTTCTGCGCCCAGTTGTCGTCAGCAACCGGAACGAGTCCCTCGTTGAACACGGTTGCCTGAACGGCTGGCTGACTCGCGCAGGTCGCTGCCCACTGTTTGATGACGTCACCGCCCGCCGCGTTGTCGGCAAGTGATGCGGCAAGACGCAGGTTCGCGTCGCTGACGGTTTCGGCCGGCGGTTCGGCACCGGCCTGATTCGCGAAGCGGATTTCCCGGACCGTGAACCAGCCGCCGCCTTCGTCAAGGAACTCCAGATAAGCGCGATGTCCCTGATATCGATGAACGTCCTGAGCCAGTCGGATCCACTGGAATGCGCCGCCGGTGTCGATTGGCTTGCGAGCCCCCGCAAACAGCAGCTCGCTGAATTCGTTCATCACGTAGCCGTCAATGACCAGTCGCACGCGCGTTGCTTCACCCGCGACGCGGATCAGGATTTCCGGAGCTGTCAGTTCGAATGTGGGGCTGGTCAGCGAACCCGTGAGCCCCGGTGACAGTTCCGCGGACGTGACGCCCTGGCCGGCCGACAGCTTTGGCCCGGCCGGCGTCCACTTGACGATTGGCCCGCGTCCTTCACGCGAGGAAAACGCAGGGCCTGTGACGAACCAGCCATCGGGTCGTCCGTTGCTCAGATCGGCCAGCAGAGTTGTGTGATCGGATGCCGATGTCTGTTCGCTGGTTGCACGGTTCCTCCAGTCGGCGACGGGGGCCGCTTCTGCACTGCCGTCTGCCTGAGCCACCGTCGCCAGGCACGACAGCGGGTGGCTGAGCGCGCGAGTTTCCGGCTGCTTCAACAGTGTCACCCAGCGTTGCAGAAGTTCCGCGTCGCAGTTGTGTTCCGCGGCAGTTGATGCAGGATCGGCGCCACGGACGACGTCGATTGCGGCGGACGCGAGATTCTGCAGTGTTGCGGCGCTGGCGTGAGTTTCCAGCAACTGAGCCGTCAGCCGTTCCGTGTCGTCCTGAATCGCCTGCAGTTTCTCCACCCTGCGACCGATCGCTCCATCGGGATCCAGCCACGCCGTCGTGCGCCGGGAACTCTGCAGGAACCCGGACAGCGCGTAATAGTCCTTTGAGGAGATTGGGTCGAACTTGTGGTCGTGGCAGCGGGCACAGGCAACAGTCAGGCCCAGAAACGCCTTGGAGAACACGTCCAGTTGATTGTCGATGCGAGCGGCTTCTTCACCCTTCACGTCCACCGGCGCGTGTTTATCTTCGCCCAGAAACCAGAAACCCGTGCCGATCACGGATTCGTCAAAGCCCTGGTCAGGATTTCGTCGTGGATTGGGCAGCAGGTCGCCGGCGATGTGTTCTCGAATGAGCTGGTCGTAGGGAACGTCTGCGTTGAACGCCCGAATCACGTAATCGCGGTACCGCCACGCGTACGGCAACGGATAATCAAATTCGTGGCCCAGCGTTTCGGCATATCGCACCAGGTCCAGCCAGTGCCGTCCCCAGCGTTCTCCGAAATGCGGTGAGGCAAGAAGTTCATCGACGAGCTTTGCAATCGCGTCATCGTCGCTTGCCGGGTCATTGACGAAGGCAGCCACCTGAGCAACCGTGGGCGGCAGTCCGATCAGATCGAAGTACAGCCTGCGAACCAGAGCGGGCCGGTCGGCATCCATGGTCGGCTGCAGTCCGGCGGCTTCCATTTGAGCCAGAACGAATCGATCAACATCGCTTTTCGGCCAGTCGGCATGTTCCACGGCGGGAGTTTCTGCACGCTGAATGGGTTGCCATGCCCAGTGAGCCCGCTTCCGTTCTTCCAGCGGAATTTCCGTGGCTGGCGGCGGAGCAGCGGTATCCAGGTCCTTCGGCCAGGGCGCTCCGTCGCGAATCCATCGGGACAGCAGATCAATTTCTTCCTCCGGCAGCCGTGTACGAGGCGGCATTTCGAAGGCTTCATATCTCACGGCCTGAATGATCAGGCTGTCATCCGGTTTGCCGGGCTGAACGGCCGGACCGCTGTCGCCTCCGTGAAGCATTGCAGTGCGGCTGGTCAGCAGCAGCGACCCGCCAGGTTCTTCCGCCATGTCGCTATGGCATTCGAAACAGCGTGCCTTGAGAAGCGGCAGGATCTTTGTCTCGACAAACGCACGTTGTTCACGGGAGATCTCCGGCGCTGTTTCAGTGGACTGTTCGGCGGACTGTTCGCCCGCGTCTTCGGCGGCGGTGACTTCGAAGCGATGGTTTCCAGCGATCAGCAGGACACCGGCTGTCAGCAGCGCTGCTGGCACGAGTCGACTCGTCGGATGGCCGGAATTTGGAAGCCGTTGCGTCATGGGAGTGACTTTGAAGGCGGGAAGCGGGCAGGCCCTGCATTGTGGCCGGTCAGCACGGCGAAATCCAATGCCGGCGGCGAATCCGGCGTACCTGCTACGACCGGAACCGCATTGCCGCTCAAGACGTGACGATTCTGCGAATTGAACGCCCGACAGCCGGATTCCGGGGCCGAACGCTTTTTGACGTCGGTATCCGGAGGCAGTATGATAGTGGCTGGCCAGAGATTGCTGTCAGGTCGTTCGCAGGCGAAGCTTCTGAACCGATCCGCCTGAAGCGAATTCCTGCCTGACACAGCCCTCTGCGGTGACTTCCTGCCGGACTTTGTCAGGCGACCCTGGTGCTGAGAAATTCGCGACTTTTCCGCGTCAATGGCCGTTTGCCGAAACAGGTTCCATGACTCAGCCATCCAGCCAGCTTGAACTTTCGGATCGGCCGGGACCGGGTGTTCCTTTGTCCGAGCGGCCTTTGGTGGCTGACGATCAGCAGACCGTGGTTCGGTCGCCGGATGGTGACAGCAGCCCGCCGGTTTCCGGTGTCTATACACCTGCGGGACAGGAACTTCTGAACCGACTGTTTCCGAACAACGGCCAGGAAGGTCTTCCGGAACGGGGACTGCGCCTGGCTCATTTTGAGGTGCGGGAACGCATCGCTTCCGGGGGAATGGGGGCCGTGTTTCTGGCCACCGACCTGGAACTGTCTCGCGACGTCGCATTGAAGATCCTGCATCCCGGAACGTCGCGCGACGCGTCACTGGTCGCCCGTTTTCGCAACGAAGCGCGTGCCTGTGCCCGACTGAACCATGACAACATCGCTCGCGTGTATTACACCGGACAGCAGGACGGCATCTATTTCATCGCTTACGAATTCGCCGACGGCCGAACCATCAAGGATCTCATTCAGCAGCGCGGCGTGCTGACGTCTTCCGAAACCGTTAATTACGCGATTCAGACAACGCTGGCCCTGAACCATATTTTTGCCGCGGGAATCGTCCACCGCGACATCAAGCCGTCAAACATCATTCTGACCGAAACGGGTCGAGTGAAAGTTGTCGACCTGGGCCTGGCTCGTCGCGAATCACAGGATTCCATCGGCGAAATCACTGTCGCCGGCACGACACTGGGAACCTTCGATTACATTTCTCCCGAACAGGCCCGCGATCCGAGAACAGCCGACATTCGCAGCGACATCTATTCGCTGGGCTGCACGATGTATCACATGCTGACCGGTCAGCCTCCCTATCCGGAAGGCACCGCGTTGCAAAAGCTGCTGGATCACCAGGGCAAGACGCCTCCGGATCCGGCCCGGATCAATCGCGGCATCGAACCGGAACTGGCCGCGACCGTCCAGAAGATGATGAGCACGAATCCGGATCACAGGTACCAGGATCCGGGACAGTTGCTGGCAGATCTGATGCAGCTGGCAGCGTTCATGGGACTGCGCAGCGTGCCGGCCGAAGGCATCGTCTGGCAGCGAATTGAATCACCTTCCATTCGGCAGGTTTCCGGTGCCGTGTTTCTGTTCGGTTCCGTGGCGCTGATCTGTCTGGCGGCGCTGATCATGCATTTTGCTCCGCAGTCGCCTGTTGTCATCAGCGACGACGTGCCGACGCAGACATTTCCAATTCGGACGCCGACGGGACCGAATACCGCGATCGCGGCTGACTCCGGCGACGCGGACTCGGCGCGAACCAAACCCGCGAACGATCGGCATTCGGAGCCACTGTCGCCAGGCGGCACGTCGACCGCACCCGGCAGATTCGAACAGGAGTTCAACGAATCCCGCGCGATTGCCGCCGCGAATTCGGACGATGAAAAGAACAATCCCGAGATCGCAGCGGATGACGAAGGCGCATCAACACGCTGGCAGCCTCCCGATGAATCCCCGGCGGCGACAACCAGCCGATCCGACTCACCGGTCGGCATCGGCCGTCGGGGAGCGTTTGGTCTGGCCTCGATCAGCAAGAACAAAGTCGGGGACTACGACAGTCTTCGCCTGGCGATGGCCGAAGCAAAGGACGGCGACACGATTCTGCTGCGGTTCAATGGAATCCGCCGCATTCCGCGGGACGGTCTGGACCGGATCATGGGCAGAATCCTGACCCTGAAAGCGGACGAAGGATTCCATCCGGTTCTGGAATTTCAGTCTCCTTCCGGCGCGGAAACGCGTGTCGGCGTCTTTCGGCTGATCAACAACTCCACGCTGACGATTGAAGGTGTGGGGATTCGTCTTTCCGCGGATGACAGCTTCGCCGGTGGTCAGTGGGCGGTGTTCGACTGCAACGGCCCGAACAAGGTCGTACTGCGAAACGTCAGCCTGGATGTTTCCGCGGGTCTTCAGCCGCGAGCCGCCATTTTTCGAATGAATGATACCAGCGGGTCCGATTCCGGATTTGCGCCGACAGGTGTCGTCCTGACTCGAGTCATCGCGCGGGGAGCCGCGGATCTGCTGTTTGTGGAATCGCAGTCGGACCTGGACGTTCAGATCAGCGATTCCGGCTTCGGCCTTGACGGTTCGCTGCTGAACAGCACGGGCAGCGCGTCGATGAATTACGCGCAGGGCGAACTGAAGCTCGATCTGACTCACGTGACCTGCCTGCTGACTCAGCCGCTGATCCGAATGCAGGACAGCGACGCGGTCACCGGCAGCGGTCCTCAGAGACTTTTGCCGGCCGTTTCCATCAACAGCGGCGGATGCGTGTTCGCATCGGTCACAGGCGGCGGCACGCTGGTGCAGTCGCGGGGACACGCGTCGATCGATCGGCTGGAGGAACTGCTGACGTGGACAGGATCCACCAATCTGTTTCACGGAATCGAATGGTTCTGGAATCTCGAAAGCAGTGAGGCAGAACTGACCTTCAGTTCATTCGACTTCGATGAATGGCGTGCCTACTGGCTTCAGCGGTCTGACGGTCACGAAGAGTCATCCATTCAGTTCGTCTGGAATGAAGCGACCTGGCACCACCAGGACGGCAATGTCGATCTTTCCGAAATGACCACCGAATGGCTAAAACTCGACGAAAAGCAGTTCTTCGGGCCGCAGCAGACTCGCCCGAGATTCCAGGGTTACGAAATCCCGGGAGTCAGTCCCGATGAACTTCCGGAGTTTGCCGGACCAGCCGAAGCCGCAGCGCGGCGACAGAGCGAACCGGTGGCTGATTCTCAATAACTGACGACTGACTTCACGCCATAAGGATCCGTGATGAAGTTCATTGCCACTTGCCTTCTCTGCACGGTCGCGGGAACGGTGGCCGGGCGTGGATTGCCGGTCATTCCGGAGCGACGTAACTGGCCGCTCAGCAGTTGCCGACGCTGCCGCCACCGGCACCGCTTCGCCAAAACAGCGGATCCCTGACGCTTCCCGCCGCGGCCGACCGGGATGATGCCACCGACGAATTTTCCGAACCGAAGGCGTACAACTTTGACGGACTGACGCCGGACGAAGCCGCAGCCGCCTACGTTTACGAATCCAACAACCGCAGCGTCGCCAACATCGCCACGCGGGTCGGCGGGGAACGAATTCTGTTTCGTGAAAATCCCACTGAAGACGCTGGTTCCGGATTCGTCCTGGATCGTGACGGCCACATTCTGACGAACTTTCACGTCGTCAATGACGCGGCGCGCATTCAGGTCACGCTGTTCAACGGCCAAGCTTATGAAGCCGAACCGGTCGGAGTCGATCCGATCAACGACATGGCCGTCATTCGCATCGACGCGCCGAAACAACTTCTGCACCCGGTTCGAATCGGTGATTCCAGCCTGCTGAAGGTCGGCATGAAAGCGTTTGCCATCGGGAATCCGTTCGGTCTGGAACGCACGATGACGACCGGCATCATCTCCAGCCTGAACCGAACACTGCCGGTGACGCGAGCCCGATCGATCAAGTCCGTGATTCAGATCGATGCCGCCATCAATCCCGGAAACTCCGGCGGACCGCTGCTGGATTCGCACGGACGACTGATCGGAATGAACACCGCCATCGCCAGCAGCACCGGTCAGAATTCGGGCATTGGTTTCGCGATCCCGTCGAACCTGATTGCCCGAGTCGTGCCGGAACTGATCCAGCACGGTCGCGTCATCCGGCCGGAAATCGGAATCCTGGAAGTGCTGCGCACCGAAGAAGGGCTGCGAGTCCTGCGACTGGATCCGTCGGGGCCTGCCGCGGCGGCCGGCATCCGTGGCCCGTCCGTCCGCCGCCAGAAACGAGGATTCGTCGTTTTCGAGTACGAAGATCGAGCCGCCGCTGACCTGATCGTCGGCGTCAACGACCGAAAAACGCTGAAGGTCGACGAATTCCTTTCGGAAGTCGAAAGCTACCGGCCCGGCGACACGATCACCGTCAGAGTGCTGCGCGACGGTGAACCTGTCAGCATCTCCGTCAAGCTGAGCGATTGAGTTTCCGGTATTGCTCAAAGATTGACAGCCGCACGGCGAAGCAGCGTCTGACACGACATTGTCAGCCGTCGACGGATGGCGCCGTTGTCTATCCGGAGTTCGAGCGGCAGCAGACCACCACCGTGACCGCGCGAGCAGACGGTTTGCACCCACCCCACTCGAATCGAAAGGAGATCCGACGTGATGGCTCCACCAATCGCAATCACCGGCCTGGTCCTGGCGACGCTGTTTTCCTTCCCATCCATCGCCGCCGCCGACGCGCCGGCTGTGGAATCGTTTCTGCTGAAAGGCCGACTGGCTGACGGAGCAGAATCGTTGCAGGAAGCGATCCGCCTGAATCCCGACGACCAGCAGGCTCGCTTCAGCCTGGGTGTCGTGCAGTTCCTGCAGGCAGTCGAAGGACTCGGCCGGGACCAGTATCGCTACGGTCTGCTGGCCGGACGCGGGCGAGCTCTGCCGTTCATGCGGCTGCCCATCGGGGAGAATGAAGACCCGGAACAGGTCTCGTACCAAAAGGCCCGGCAGATTCTGATCGATCTGCAGCAGCGACTGCGTCAGGCGGAACAGACTCTGGCAGCGATCAAAGCTTCCGGCGTCAAACTGCCGCTGAAAATTGCTGACGCGAAACTGGACTTCAACGGCGATGGCATCGGTACCGATTCCGAATCGGTCTGGGCCGTGATGCAGACGCTGCAGCAAACCGCCCGCAACCAGGAACTTCCGCCGACTCCCGACATGACAATCACCTTCGACGATGCGGACGCCGTCTGGCTGCGGGGTTACTGCCACGTCCTGCTGGCGCTGTCCGACATGGTGCTCGCCTACGACTGGCAGGATCAGTTCGAACGCACGGCGCACCTGTTCTATCCGAACGTCGATTCGCCGTACGAGTTCCTGGCCGAAGAAGGAACCGGACAGTTCTGGGGCTTCAACGGGCAGAACATCCTGGACCTGATCGCATGGCTGCATACGGTCAACTACGAAGTCACAGAACCGGACCGCATGCGTTCCGCGCTGGATCATATGGAAACCGTCATCCGGCTAAGCCGCCGAAGCTGGGAACTGATCCAGACAGAAACGGACGACGAAAACGAATGGATCCCGAATGAAAAGCAGACCGCCGCGATCCCCGGCCTGCAGGTCGCTCAGCAGGTCATCACCGGCTGGCATGAGTTTCTGGATGAGCTGGAAGCGATCCTCGCGGGAAAAAAACTGGTCCCCTTCTGGCGAGGCATCAGGGGCGGCTTCGGTCCGTGGGACCAGAATTTTCCCCGCAATCCAAAGCTCGGCCTGAACGTGCGCCGGATGTTTACCGAACCGACGCGATTCGACCTGGCACTCTGGGCGCAGGGCACCGCGCTGGTTCCGTACCTGGAAGAAGGTGACATCATTGAACCGAAGGAATGGCAGACGATGATGGAACAATTCCGCGGCAACTTCTTCCAATTTGCACTGTGGTTCAATTGACCGGGAAGCCTCACGACGACGCAGCTCCGGCAGTACCCCTCGTTCCCGACCCCTCGTTCCAGGGCGGGAGCTCGGGGACGAGAGCATGAGTGAAGCCGGACGTGCATCGAACGGCTCCGGAATGCGTCAGTGCCGCGGGTTTCCCGAGTCCGGCGGAAAGAAGAACCACGGGTACGTACGGCCGTTGACGGCGTCGCGGTGAAACTGAGTCACCTGAGCGAGCCCTGCCAGTTGCGGTTCGAAGTAATCGGTGACCGCAGCCTTGATCCGGTCCGACAGCCGCTGGATCTCGCGGCCAATCTCCCGTGCCGATCGTCCGTCGGCGTGAGCGTTCCGCATTTGTTCGACAGCGGACTGCTTTTGTCGGACAAGCGACTGCAGTTCGGTCTCCACACTTTGTGAGAACACGCCGGTGCCGAATGATCGCTGCGGATTGTGTTGAAGATCGCGAAGACTGCCGGCCAGCAGGTCCTGCTTTTCCAGCGCCGTTCGTTGTTCGGCAAACAGATAGCGAGACGCGCTGGCCATCACAAATGCGGTCGGTTCGACCTTCCACCACAACCGGATGAATTCGTCCGTGAAGCGGTCGTAACGCGCGCCTCCGGTTCCGTGAACAAACAGGTCGCTGAACAGCAACCTCAGGAATGCCGTAATCAGAGCTCCCCGCGGCGCGATCTGGACGTTTCGCAGCAGCAGCGATTCCAGAGCCTGCGATGTGATTCCGCCCGTGGTCGTTTCCGTCAATTCGCCATCCGCCAGCAATGTCGTTGTACCGCCGGAGCCGGAGATCTGCAGCACGCGTCGAGTCTGCCGGGTGTGGTCCAGAACCCAGAACGGCAGTTCGCAAACGGAATCCGTGATCGTGAGATTCGGGAATGGATTTGCCGCGTTGCTGATGTTGTGCCGGGTTCGAAAGTCGCCCAGTGCCCGGTTATAGCCGTCAGCGAAGTTGCGAGCGTCTTGAATGATGCCGGCCGTCAGTTCCAGAGTTTCCGGGAAGGCAGCGATCGCCGACAACGGCAGTTCCAGCATTCGACCGCCGATGCCGTGCCGCCAGCGCATGATCAGATTCGACTCCAGCGCCGCAGCACTGGCTTCCGACAGCCTTGCGTAGTTCTGCAGCACACCGTGCGCGAAATCGCCTGACGTCCGCCGATCGACGGAAGCCAGTGCTGCCCGCACTTTGTCAGCGATCGCCGGGATTTCAGACGATGGCTTGAGTGCCGCGGCGGCCATTGTGCCGGAAGGCTGGCTCAGCGAACCGGACACAACGTGAAGCGGCGGGACGTGCGTGTTTGCGGTCCCGGCGGTCGTTGCATCGGCAGGTTCCGGATATTCGAACCGGCCGACGTCACCTTCGTCGGTATCGATCACGACCGCGACCGCGATGGCATTCTGATCAGCGGCAAATCGTTCCGCTGTCTCATACTTGAATGTCAGTCCCGAATGAAAAATGACGGGCTGGTGTCCCGTCATCACCAGCGGCTGCTGAGTCGGGTCACCCGTCAGGACCGGACACGCAATCTCGGGAAGACCGGCCTGTTGAGCGATACCATTCAGTCGCAGTACGAACTGTTCCGCGGAATCCACCAGTCGCCGGCGCGCGGCGATTCTGAGTCCGCTCAGCGATTCGCCCGGTGCAAATCGGTTCCGCGCAGCCAGCAGATCGGACCACTCTGACAGCGGCGGTTCAATTCGAGGCTGTTGGTAGTGATTCACGCCGAATTCAGGGCAGACGGAAGTGCAGGATCAGACGACGAGTGCCGGCAGTGGCTGCGGCACCGGTGGTGTTGGGCGCAGGCGAAAGTCAGCCACTATTCCTCCACCGGTCCCTGTTCGCGTGACTTCTGGTAGAGACTGCGCCACCGCTCCGAACCGTCGTTTGGAACAAGTTTCGAATCGGCACCGTCCAGAAAATAGCCGTACCGGCCTTCGTTGCCGGCCGTCAGCATGAAATTCACCTTGCCGGTGTTGGCGGTGTACAGAGTTCGGCCGTCGGCGAATGTTGTGGCCACCATGCGTTCCGGATCCGGCCGTTCCGACGGCTTGTTGATCTTCAGTTTCTCGACCACATCGCGGTTCACTTCGTAGCCGATGCCCGGCCGATCGGGGACTGCCGCGAAACCGTCCTTCAGAAGTATGGGTTCCGTCAGCAGATCATTCTCGTAAAGCTGGTGACAGTTCACGGCGGGCCAGCGAGCCTGCTTCAACACGCCGCCGAACTGCAGGCTGAACGCGGCCGTCAGACCAGCTCCCACAAGCTGCAGCCAGAACGGCATATCGACTTGTTCGCAGAAGCGCCCCGCGTCCGTCGTGCGAGTCGCTCCGCCGCCGACCACGAATCCGTGACAGCAGCCGGACTGCACGACAACCGCCGGCTTGGGATTGCCGTAGTGCATGGCGATGTTGACGCGAGTCGCGTCGACGATTTTTCGATTGCCTTCGACGTCGCCCTGCGGAATCGGCGATTCGTAGATATCGACCTGTGGGTACTTTTCCAGCTTCTGCAGGATGGGAATCCCCTGTTCGGCGGTTCGCAGCGTGTCGTTGAAGTCCATGTCGATCTTGAATTCCTGCGGGACAGCTTTCGTCGAAAGTTCCAGTTGGCGAAAGATGTCAAACCACGGTCGCCCTTTGGTCTTGTACGACATATAGCCCAGCCGGTGAGCCTCCGCACATTCGCTGGCCATGTCTTCGGCCGACGTGTCGATGTTCCACCACGAAAGCGGCGTTGTGTCGTGAACCTTGTGGCCCAGCAGAGAATGCACGGGAACATCCGCCGTACGGCCCACGGCGTCAAACATCGCCATCTGCAAACCGGCACCCAGCGAATCGTCCCACATCAGGTCTACGGCGTTTTTTCCAATCACGCGCTGGACGTCTTCGTCACCCGGAACGCCCCAGGTGTAGTACAGCATCGTTTCACCGGTGCCTGTGATTCCCGACTTGAGTTTGACGTCGCACAGTTCCGCATACCGCCAATGCGGAAGTTCGCGATCCATGCTTCGGCGGGGCGTCGGACGGAACTCCAGCCTGACCGTTGTGCGTTTGACATCCACCACCTCGAAATGCCGGTCATTGACGACGGATCCGAGGGCCTTCAGATTCAGACGGCTGATTCCCGACATTGCCAGCACGGCGCTGGTGCCGGCGGTGTACTGCAGAAAACGGCGACGGCTTGCGATCATGACGTAGTTCCCCTCATGCCAGTGTGCGGGTTTCGGTACGGTTCACCGGAGACCTCAGCACAGCATTGTGGTGAGGTACTCCGGCGGTCATCGTACAGTCTGACGCATTCGACGCCACCGCACGGCTCCGCCAATCGTCTGCGCCGTGCCGCATCGAAGCGGAGGAGTTGGCAATCATCGCCGAGAAGTCGCGAACCAGCGATTATCGCCGGGAGTCGCGTTCCGATTTTCCGACGCCCCGGATGCTGCCGTCTTCCAGTTCTTCGGCGGTGACTCCCAGCACGATGTCGAAATTCGCTGACAGTTCGCCGATCTTTGAGCCCGGAATCGCGTTGAACTCAGCAAGGACCGTTTCGCGCTGTTTCGCGTCCGTCAACTGCCGGAACACGCCGTCGCGTTCATTCTGTGGCTCACCTTTGATCAGCAGCTGCGTCGTAAAGATGCGATGACCGTTGCGGCTGATTCCATAGTGAATGTGCGGTGTCCGGCCCGGATATGGCACCGGCTTGATTGTCCGGAAGTAGTACTGACCCTTCGAATCCGTCAGAAACCGGCCATACCCCTGAAAGTTCCGGTCCCGCTTGTCGGCATTGTCGGTTCCCGTATGCAGGTACGCTCCGTGATTGTCCACCTGCCAGATTTCCACGAAGGCATTTCGAATCGGCTCGCCCGCCCTTGTCAAAACTCGCCCGGTCAGATGCGTGACTTCACCGACTGCGGGTGTGATGCCGTCATTGATGACCAGCAGGTCGTTGTCGGTGTCGAGCGGCAGGTGATCGGGATAAAACGGGCCTTCCGTCAGCGGCGCTGTCTGAGCGAGTTGCTCGGCGAACAATCCGGCCGTGGAAAACGCCGCGGCTCCGGCGGCCAGATGACGAATGATGTCGCGACGATTGGGTGTCCAGAGGCGGCTCATGAGATGTCCTTCAGGGAAAGAAGTGTGCGGACGGGAGACAATTCGGTGAGTACAGGAACCCGTCATGTTATCGAAAGTGTCGCGGCAATTTGCCAGCGAGGCGGTTGCAGCCCAGCACTGCGCCGTGGCGCACCTTGGTGAGCAGCGAGACGTCAGTCCGCTTACGTCCTGGACGGCCCCGTCGCCGCGATGGCGGACTGACGTCGCGCCGCTCGCCGAAGCGAACGCACTTGCTGATTTGCGGCTTCCTGCCGAATCTCGGAAAACTTTCCCCGCTACGCGTGAGATTTCTCGTTTCACAGGGACTGAACAGGGCAGGAAGTGAAAATCATGCCGCATCCGGAAACCCGACTCAGCCTGATCGTCCGGCTGAAGGACCAGCACAACGAACTGGCCTGGCGGGATTTCATGGATGCCTACGAACCATTCCTCAACCGCCTGGCCGCTCGGCAGGGAGTTCCCGAACGGCACGTCCCCGACGTTGTCCAGCAGGTGTTGCTGGCCATCGCAAAATCGGTTGACGGCTGGAACGATGACGGCAGGCCCGAATCATTTCGACGCTGGCTGGCAACCGTCTCCCGCAACGTCGTCATCAAATTCATGACAAGAGAACGTCGTCAGGCCGGAGGCCGCGGCGGAACGGAACTTGTCGACCTGTTGCGAAATGTTCCGGCCGAACCGGACGAACAACAGGTTCAGCGTTACGAACATGAACTGATTGTCTGGGCCGCCGAACAGGTCCGCAGTGAATTCCTCGAATCAAGCTGGAAAGCATTCTGGGCCACCGTCATCGAAGGCCGCAGCGTCAGCGAAGTCGCCGCGGAACTCAACCTCAGCCCCGGCAGCATCTACATGTCCCGCAGCCGAATCATGGCGAAGATCAGAACGAAGGTGGATGAGGTGATGAGGTGAAGAGGGAGGACATCAGAAGCCACAAACAACAAATCACAAAATGTAAACCACGAAATTGAAGATGACCGGATTGCGTCCCCTCGCCCGCGAAGCGGGAGAGGGAGATTTTTCTGCGTCCAGCAGAAAAATCGGGGTGAGGGCCGCCCGCGCAACCTTCGCGCGACTCACCCAAACGCAGTCCGCAATCGCATGTCCCTTTAACTTTTTAACTTTGAACTCTTCTCCACACCCATGCCCGCCCCCACAACACACTGCGATCACAACCTGCTGAGACGGTCGCTTGACGATGTGCTCACCGAACAGCAGGAAGAAACGCTGGCCGTTCATCTGGCGGAATGCGAGGGCTGCCGAGATCGGCTGGAAGAACTTGCCGGACGCAGCGGCGAATGGTCTCGCATCGAAAGCGTGCTGCAACGAAACAACCGGCGTCGTCGATCCGGCCAGGCAAATTGTCTCCACGCTGATTCCTCGCGATGAGTCAGCCCTGTCTCGCGCGCCAGTGAATTCTTCGACGCGGACGTCAGGCCGCACGACTTTGCCGTCGACTTTCTGGAACCCAGCGACAGCGCCGAAGCACTCGGCCGCATCGACAACATCGAAGTGCGGTCAATCATCGGTCACGGCGGAAATGGCATTGTGCTGAAGGGCTTTCAGGAAGAACTCAACCGACTGGTGGCTGTGAAAGTCATGGCCCCGCAACTGGCGACAAGCGCCGCGGCTCGCAAGCGGTTTGCCCGGGAAGCTCAGGCCACGGCGGCGATCGTTCATCCGAATGTGATGCCGATTCTGACGGTGAATTCCTCCGGGCAGTTGCCGTTCATCGTGATGCCGTATGTCGATTGCGAATCGCTGCAGGATCGGCTGGACCGCATGGGTTCGCTTCCTGTCGTCGACATTCTGCGGATCGGTCTGCAGGTGGCGAAGGGTCTGGCGGCGGCTCACGCTCAGGGACTGGTTCATCGCGACGTCAAGCCGGCCAACATTCTGCTGGAACGCGGAGTCGACCGAGTCATGCTGACCGACTTCGGACTCGCGCGAGCTGTCGACGACGCCACGCTGACTCGCACGGGTCTGATCGCCGGCACGCCGCAATACATGTCTCCCGAACAGGCTCGCGGAGAAGCTGTCGACACGCGGAGCGATCTGTTCAGTCTCGGCAGCGTGCTGTACGCGCTGGCGACGGGCCGGCCTCCTTTTCGAGCGGAAACCAGTTACGGCATTCTTCGCCGAGTCACCGATCACGAAGCGCGGTCGATTCGCGAACTGAACAGTGAGATTCCCGAC
Source organism: Planctomycetaceae bacterium (assembly GCA_041398785.1). Classification (NCBI taxonomy): domain Bacteria; kingdom Pseudomonadati; phylum Planctomycetota; class Planctomycetia; order Planctomycetales; family Planctomycetaceae; species Planctomycetaceae bacterium. The sequence goes on from JAWKUA010000001.1 coordinate 104,556, forward strand.
TGGCTGGAAGGCATCGTCAACAAGCTGCTGGCGAAGTCTCCCGATGATCGGTTTTCGTCGTCCGAAAGCGTGGCCGAGCTGCTGGAAGACTGTGTGGCTCACGTTCAGCAACCGAACGCGAACGCGCTGCCGGACGGAGTCAGATCGCTGGTGCCGGCGAGCAGGAGAATGCTGCACCGCTGGCCGTGGCTGATGGCGGTGCTGGTCGTCATCGCCGCAGCTGTGGGAATTCAATGGTTGGAGGGCGTTGGGGCGAAGAACGAGCAGAACTCCGGCGCTGCGGCTTCGGTCGCTTCGACACAACCTGCGTCCGAAGATGGCGAATCCAAAGATGACTCATCGAAGGTCGTTGCAGCTTCCGACGGAACCGACGACTGGAACCCCGCCATCGAAGCCGAATTGAACGAGCTGGACAGCGAACTTGACGCTGTGATGCAGTCGCTGGAGAACATGGAATGAGTCATCGCAAACCGAACAGGAACAGCACTGTCGTTCAAGCCTGCGGCTGTTAGAAAGTGGATATTGACGCATTGATTCGCTTGAGCACGTTTTAGTCGGAAGGGGTGCGGAACAATCGCTGCGTTTGTGAGTCCCGGAGGGACGACAGATGGTAGCCTCGGGCGTCAGCCCGAGGTTGCTGATGCGACGGCCCCAAAGCCCCGGAGGGGCGGCAGTGCAGCGGCGAACGGCAATGCACTGTCGCCCCTCCGGGGCTTTCTCGCCTTTCTTGACCGATCCCTTGGGCTGCCGCCCAAGGCTACCATCTGCCGTCCCTCCGGGACTAATCGCAGAACGAACACACATTCAACGACCCAAAGAAAAGCATGCGTCAGCCCTGAAACGTCGAACAACCCACGGTACCGCCCGGTGGCTTGCGCCACCGGCTAACAATGTTTCGGGCCTCCGGCCCTGTGCCTAACAAATATCAATCACGACAAACCCATTGACAGGAGTCACAACATGACAGGCATTCGAATTTCCTTCATCCTGCCGGCGCTGCTGATCGCAGCAACGACGGCCAACACGGCACATGGTCAATTTGGCGGCTTCGGCTTCGGCGGTGGTCTGGCCGGGCCGTTCGACAACGAGCGACTCGTCGACAGCGGTCAGGGAGTCATGGTGGCCTGGTCAGAGAACAAGGACGAACTGCGCGGCTTCAGCGACACCAAAGGCGAATGGACGTTGCTGAAGATTGAGCCGCAGGAACAGGTGGTACCGGTGGTCGAAGGTGCTGTCGCCGCAGTGAAGCTCAGCGATGGCATGGCCGCGTACAGCGGCGAAACCGGCACTTGGGACGTTGTCAGACTTCCGGCTGATTCGGACGCTCAGCCGTTCCTAAGCGAAAATCGAGTTCAGTTTCTCGACAGCGATCATCTCTACACATTCGCGGCGTCAACCGGTCGCTGGACGTCGCCGACGGATGAACGGCTGCAGCGGGTGAACGAGCAGATTCGGCTGCCTGAGATGATTCGAGGAAATCAGGCCGACGCATTGCGGAAAGCGTTTGAACAGGCGCCGGTTGTTGTCGATCGATTCATGCTCAGCGGCAGTCCTGAGGGTCCGCTGCTGCTGGTTGACACTCGTAAGAGCGATGTGGAGCGTGTGCGCGAGATCGTGGCACAGTTCATCGCAGACGACCCGGCACACGGCGGTCAGCCGCAGAATGCTCCTGTTCCGGCGGATGCTGTCACTCGCGAATTGAAGTTCAAGCATGTGAAACCGCTGCAGATGCTGCCTCGCGTTGAAGAACTGCTCAACGCGCGAGGCATGTGGGCACACGACATCAACGAGAATTCGTTCAACGTCACCGGGACTCCGGAAGCTCTGGACCGACTTGAACAGAAAACAAGGGAACTCGACACCGCCGAAAACGCGGAAGAATGGGCGAAGCTGCCGGCTCAGGGACGCGAAGTGCTGAACGTCCGCCCTTTTGGTCCGATGGTCGGCGGTCCTTCAGCAGGAACGGTCGTCGCAGGTTCCGCTGATCTGGCGGGTTTCGGCCAGCCGCGTCTCGATCCCCTGGAACAGCGAGCTTTGGAACTGGCTCGCAAAGTACGGGAAGCAGGTGAACCGACGGGTGAGCAACAGGCGGAACTCAGGAACCTCGTTACTCAGTCGCTCGAAGCACGGCTGCAGCAACAGGCAGCTCAGGTTCAGCAACTGACCGAGAAGCTGGAAAAAGTCCGCTCGGCACTTGACCAGCGGCAGCAGAACAAAGACCGGATCATTCAGCGGCGAGTCGAAGAACTGCTCGATCCCAGCGTCAACTGGGAATCGCTCACGTCTCGGTCAGCCCCGGTTACGATTGCAACGACCGGAGCACCGATTGGGTTGGCCGGCCCGGCTCATATTCCGTTGGGAATGCCGGCCGGGGTCGCATCCGATTTGTTCGGAAACGCAACATCTGTAGATCCCATTTCCGTTGCAGGTTCTCCGTCCGGCGGTATTCGCCCACGAGACGAACTGTTCACTGAACTGAAAAAGCAGTATCGCCAGGCCTCAACAAGTCGGGATTCCATCCTGGACAACCTCAAACGGATTGAAACGGACGAAAGCGAATACAACGTCGAAGCCGCTCGCAGGGAAGTCGCACGGCTGCGAACTCTTCTGCAGAACCAACTGACGGAATGGAAGCAGGTCTGGCGAGACTACGAATCCGGCAGCCGCCTACTGGAACTGAATGTCGAAGAGGCTAACACCAGCGCCAGCGCCGATCTGAAGCAGGCCGAGCGAATGCGGCAGTTGGCGGAGAAGGATGCGGTCGCCGCAAATGAAGTTCGGAAGGTGGAAGCGACGCTTTCGCTCAGCCAGGTCCGCCTGCGTCGCGCCGAAGAGCACCTGCGTGCCTACAAGTCGCTCGCCGAAGATGCGCCGTATCTGAATCCGAGCACGTTCGATGTGTCACAGGTTCTGGAACCGGATTCCGGCCGGAACGAAGATGCCGCGGCATTCTCCGACAACGCGCTAAGACCATTCCCCGACGCCGACAATTCCGACACTGCGACGCGAGCCGCGGGCAGTGTCACGTACGAGCGCCGCAACGCGGTGACCAGTGCGGATGCCGCTCCCGCTGACCGGTTGCCCGGCATCGATCCCGAACTGATTGCCGACATGCGGTCACGGCTGGAGGGTGCTCACAGCGAAGTCGCACGGTACGCGAAATCGTTTCCGGCCGGAGCGAAGCTGGTGCGGCTGCTGGAAAAGCCCGTCGCCGAATGGACCGCCGATGAGAAAGCCGGTCTGCAGGAACTGGCCCGGGCCAGCTTCGTCCGCGTGGAGATTCCGGAAGGCAATGAAGTCACCGAAGAATGGCGGAAGAAGCAGTTCGAGTTCAACATGCCCGTTTCGGTGATCCGCGAGAATGCCCTCCGGCTGAAGGAAAACAAGACCGCATGGGACCGAGCCTGGACGGATTATCAGTCGCGGGTCAGGTTGTTGAATCTGGATGTCCAGGAAGCGGAGCTTGTGCTGAAACAACGCCTGGAGGAATGGGGAGTCGCGGAAATGGCAAATGAAAAAAGCAGCAGCCGCGCATTCACTCCGACGGAAATGTCGGCGCGGGAACGGGCCCACGCCCATGCCCAGATCGCCGTTCAGCGAGCGACCGAACGCCTGCAACAACTGACCGACATCGTCGAGATGCAGCCGGAGTTGAATCCGGATCATTTCACGATGCCGGAAGGCGTCGAGGACGTACTTCCGGCACCGGGCGACAATTGACGGAGAGCGTGCATTCGAGGCCATTCGAACTGCCGTCGCGTTGGGACTTCGCGTGTTGTGGGGGTCGATTCCTGGGGCGATGCCCCAGGCTGGATGAACTGCTGGCCCGTTGGGCCGAAAACGAATTCCTGGGACGATGCCCCAAGCTGGACGCACTGGTGGCTCGTCGGGCCAAGAACAATTTCCAGGGGCGATGGGCGAGGCTGGATGAACTGGTGGCTCGTTGGACCGGAATCGCATCGGATCGGAATCGCAATCAATGAATCGTGTTCGGCTACACGATGCGATTCAGCAACGGTCCACCGATTCAGTCCCAACGGGACGACAATTCATCCAGCCTGGCACAGCGTGCCAGGTAACGGCCCACCGTACGATTCAGTCCCAACGGGACGGCAGTTCATTCGTGATTCTGCAATCGGATTTCGAAATCCGATCGAAGGAATCACGTACGCATCGCCCTTTGCAGCCGCGCGGACGGTTCGCGTCATAGTTCGACGCTGGAGCGAACTTTCGTCGCGTTGAGACTTCGGGGATTGCGGCAATCGATTCCTGGGGCGATGCCGCAGGCTGGACGCACGGCCGGCCCGTTGGACCGGAACAACGGACGGCGAGCCTCGCGGCGACGCGCTTCGTGATGGTCGTGGCAGTCGGTAGAGTACGCTCAACCGTGGCCAGCCGTATCTCTGAACTGACCGACCGTCACCGTGCCCGAGACAACTTCCACCGATCGGATTTCCGAACTGCGGCGAGCCGTGTGGCGCGCGGATGCCGGAGCGTATCTGGTCGAACCGCGAGTCGTCCGCCGAGTCATTCGGGAACTCTACGGGTTCGCTCGACTGTCGTCGAAAATTCCCCACACCGAACTGCAGCTTGTTTCTTCGTACGATGTCAAAGCTCTGACTCATCCGGACGAGCTGGGTCTGGAATCCTTCGGCGGGCTGCCGCAATACGCTCTGCTGATTGCCCTGCCGGAGGAACAGGATCTGAACGGCAGGCCGCTGCAGGACCTGATGCAGGCGATGTGGCGACGCCTGTTTCACGGCATGATCGACCGCTCACTTGCCGATCAGCACCGCGCGGAGCGACTTTCGCGAGCGGACGTGCAGGCTCGCATCGCAGACATCGGTCAGGTCGAATTTGATGAAGCTCACGCCGTGCTGCGCGCGGAACTGCGGCTGGTCGAACCGGAATCGCGAGTCGAAGCGTACACGGAGTTTGCGGCCGTGTTTCTGGAACTGTCCCGGTTCGCTCCGGACATGGTGCCGATCTGGTTTCCTTCGCTGGAAGGCCGGCGTCACATTGAGGACGTTCTGATACAGGACGTTTCGGCGCAGGCGGTCTACGACGCCAGCCGCCTGTACGGAGCTCCGGAACCCGATCTGACGCCGGAGGTTCAGCGGGACGAAGTGCAGTTGTCGAGCGAACGGGAAGTCTGGTCCCGGGGCCAGTCTGTGCATCCGTCGCGGGGACGATTTCAGCGACTGATCAGAAAGCGCGAACGTTCGAACCAGCACGGCAACACGGTCGCAGCCGGCATTGCCGCCGTTCGCGCGGCGGAGTTCGCGCCGAGCGAAGTTGAAAAACGTGAAGCCCGCGTCGCCGCTGATGCCGACATGCAGCAACTGGTGGAACGGCTGCGTCAGGCTCTGCAGTTCGATGCCGGTGAAAGCGATGACTGGCAGAAATCTCTGATGGAACTGCTGCGGAATTCGACTCACGGATTCTGGAATTCGGACAAGAAGCTGCTGTACGACCTGCAGAAAGTCTGCCTGGATCACGAACGCATCACCTACCGAGTCGATCTGATTAAGTGGATTGTGTCGCGCGGCAGGCGTCTGCTGCGGCGACCGCTGTCGAATATTCGCGAAGTCATGATGGCCAAACATCTGGCCAGTTCCGCGTCGCGGCTTGTTTACGTGCGGTTGTCCGGCAACGAACGTTCGCGACTGGCGGCCTTGCTGCACGAAGCGGCCGATCTGGCGGAAGAACAGATGCGGCAGCGAATGCGTCCGGCGCTGCGGCAGGCGCTGATCGATGTGGGATTCTACACGCCTCCCGGTTGCAAATTCGCTGCAGTCGACGGCGATGACGGAGGCGACACCGGTGCAACGTCAGCGGGCAGGCTGCATTCCGCCAGTGTTCCGGAACAGGTCGCGTTCGACAAACTAACGGAAGAGGCTCTCGACACGATCGCCGAACGCGGCTACCTGACGATGGGCTATCTGCGAGACGCCATCAGCCGCAACGATCTGAAGCTGCCGGACCTGACCGATCCGCGCGATCTGATTCGCGGTGACCATCTGCTGCGAGCCGACGACAGACTGGATGTCGCCCTGGACGGCGTCTACCGGCGCGGAGAGTTCTACCTGCGCTGGCTGCAGGTCGTCAGTTCTCTGGCGTTCGGAACGCGGACGGGACGTTTCGCGACGCAGTTCCTGTTCATTCCCTTCGGTGGAGCGGTCGTGCTGGTCAAGGGCGTTGAACATCTGATCGACGTTGTGACGGGTAAGGGACACGATTCGTCGAAGTCAGCAGCGCTACCGGGTTCGACGCCGTCTGACGGCGAATCGGTTTCCGACGAAGCGACCGCCGGCGTCGAAGAATCCGAACGCGCGGCCGACGGCGATCGGTCGACAGCCGCGGCGGCATCCGATTCCAGCGACGCGTCTTCGACGAGGGACGGTGCTTCGTCCGCCGGCACAGACGTCGCGGACAGAGAGGATTCATCGGATACCACAAACGCCGCCGACGGAAGCTCCGAGGTGAATTCCGGCCCGGAGACTGTTGTCAGCGAAAGGGAACCGACGACAACCGAATTTGCGGCTGTTCCCGCCAGCGTTCCGCAGTCGCTGGAAGAAATCATCAGCCACCAACTGCCGTCGATTGCATCAATCGTTCTGGTGGGTTTTCTGTTGATGGCCGTGATTCATCTGCCGGGCTTTCGCGGCATTCTGTTCAATCTGCTGCAGATCGTCTGGCGCGGAATACGAAAGCTGGTTTACGACCTGCCGGTTGCTGTGCTGCATTTTCCGCCCGTGCAGTGGGTCTGGAAGAGTCGCTGGTTTGTTCGGGCTCGGAGATATTTTTTCACGCCGTTTCTTCTGTCGTGGCTGTTTTGCCGTCTGATTCCGTGGCTGGCGGGTCGCGCTGACGATAGCTTGCTGAGCTGGTGGTGGGTGCTGTCGATCGGCGGACTGTTCAGCGCAGCGGTGAATTCCCGACTGGGCCGTGATGCTCAGGAACTGACGGCCGAATGGCTGGGTAACGCGTGGTATGACCTGCGAGCCCGCGTCTTTCTGGCGCTTTACGAATGGGTGATCGACGGCTTCAAGTGGATGCTGAACGTCGTGGAACGCTTCATCTACGCGGTGGATGAATGGCTGAGATTCCACAGCGGCGAAACCTGGGTGACTCTTGTGGTCAAGGCGTGTGCCGGTGTTGTGTGGTCACTGCTGGTGTTTCTGATCCGGATTTACGTCAACCTGCTGATTGAACCGACGCTGCATCCGGTGAAGCATTTTCCCGTGGTGACGGTGGCTCACAAGATTTTTCTGCCATTCATCCTGGTGCTGGAGCGGGCTCTGACGCAGGTGCTGACTCCGTACCTTGGCGTGGCTCTGGCGACGGCGATCACCTGGTTCACCATTCTGTTTCTGCCGGGCATCTTCGGGTTCATTGTCTGGGAACTGAAGGAAAACTGGCGGCTGTACGACTCGAACCGTGTGCCGCGACTGCGCCCCGTGGCTGTGGGGTCACACGGCGAAACGGTGTTGCGGCTGATGAAGCCAGGGTTTCATTCCGGAACGCTTCCGAAGCTGTTCAATCGCATGCGGCGGCTGGAACGCAAGGTCGTTTCGTTTCAACGTTTCAGCACACGCCGCGCATTGCGGGAACGGCTGCATCATGTTGAACGCGACATCCGGCGATTCGTCGATCGCGATCTGCTGCAATTGCTGCGCTACTGTTCGGTGTGGAACAACTGTGACATCACCTGCGGCGAAGTTCACACCGCGTCCAACAGTATTCACCTGCGGCTCGACTGTCCGACGCTGCACGGTCTGCCGCTGCGACTTCTGTTTCAGGAACAGAGCGGCTGGGTGGTGGCGACGATCGAAGACAGCGGCTGGCTGAATCATCTGTCGTCGGAGCAACTGCACAGCTTTGAAACGGCGCTGCTGGGGTTTTATCGCAAGGCCGGTGTCGAACTGGTGCGGGAACAGATGGAACGGCACCTGCTGGGACTTCATCCGTACGATATCTGCGACGAAGGACTGCAGATCTGGCCGGAAGGACAGTTTCAGAAGGTGGTGACGGTTGATCTGCATCGTCGCCATCAGGTGCGTCCGATGCCCGTCAGTCTGGCGGCATCCTGCGGACTGCAGCCCGTCGCGCGGGAATCGGTCGTGTTCGCTCAGACCGAAATCTTATGGTCCGAGTGGCAGCACGTCTGGGCGACTCCCGAAAGTGACAACGGATCAGCAACTGCAGCTCCGCCGCTGGCGTGCATGCAGTCGGCGCGTCTGTCACTGCTGCCCATTGGTTCCGGCAGCGCCGCTGGCTATGTTCGGCGAGCGTAGGACCGCTTGCGTTCGCGGAGTCGGCTTCACGCTCGCCCGGTCCGTCTGATGGCGTCTGCGCATTACGGCGCCCGTCTCGCCTGCATCCGCAACTGAGGCTCCAGCGCATTCCCCTGAGTCGGACGCCCCAGAAAGTCGGCGTCCAGAGCACTGAACTGCGAACCGTCGTACTGCTGCAGAAACCTGACTGTGATGGTCGCAATCTTGTCGGCTGACGCGGCGGCATTTTCCCGGTTGACGTCGCGCAGCCTTCGGCCAAGATCGTCGACGACAGTGACGGCTTCGTTCAGCAGGTCAACCGTGATCGCTTCCACAGTTTCGCCTTCCGGGGATTCCAGAATCTCGGCAAACTCTTCCAACTGGTCCTTCGCCGTGTCGATGGCGTCCTTCCATGCATCCACTGCGTCGCCCTCAAGGTCTTTGGTTCCGCTGGTGGCTGCCAGGTTTCTCAGGCAGACCTCCGCTACAACCAGTGGAGACACAATCAGCAGCAGTCGCCGACGGTTGGCGGTCGGCAGATTCGTCTGTCGCTGTAACAGAGACGCCGTGTCGGCGTTGTGCCGGGAATCCTGAAAGAAGTTGTGCCGCACCTCGCCCTGCATCCACGGAAGGATCTCGAACAGCTCGCTCTTCGCTTTGTGCCCGACATCTTCGGCGACCAGTTCTTCATCACCAATGATGTGGCAACTGTGGCAGTTCTTCACCAATTCGTACAAATGCACCGGGCGAATCATGCCGGCCCGGTTGATGACATCGTGTCGGGCCTGCCGATGTTCGGGCGTTTCCTGCTGCCGAGTCGCCGCGGCACGGTCGTCGTACTGCGCGTGCGTCACCAGCCATCCGTCATCTCCGCCAGCAGCGCCGTGGCAGGATTCGCAGGACGTGCCGGCTTCCACCGCCATCTGTCCGGAAGTGGAGCCTTCGGTCGGCGAGTGACATGCCAGGCAGCTATCCAGACTCTGGTGCTTTTCCAGATACTTTTGGGCGATAGGGGAGTCCTGAAGATTCCTGCCGCGCGCGTGTTTGGAGCGGCTCCATGCGACGTATTCCGATCGGTGGCAGTCGATACAGGCGTGAGAACCGACGAAGTGGGTTCTGTTGGCAGTCGGCACCACAGGACCGGAACTCACCGGCGGAACGACCGCCGTGGTTCCGTCCGCTGCCGTGGTTCCGTCCGTCAGAGTGTCTCCGTCGGCCACGGTGACTTCCGGCGTTACGATTCCCGTTTCCGATCCAGTGCCGCCGTCGGCAGGTTTGTCAACGGCAGACGTTTCGCCGGCGGTCGTGTCAACGGCTGCGACGTCGGTGGATGTGCTGCCTTCAGACGCGTCGCCGCCGGATCCGGTCGTGCCGGTCACGGACGGTGATTCATCGGGAGTTGTTCCCGCAGCCGACGAGTTGTCATCAGGCTTATCGGAACCGTCAACAACCTGCGGCGGAGAATCCGGACGGGAGTTGTCGTCCTGTCCCAGCATAGCCCAGCCAACCGCTGCCAGGATTCCCAGCACGATCGTGGACATCACGATCACAGGTGCGTTGTTGCGCAGCGTGTGCAGGCCCCGCCGGACAGTTGACAGCGAGCCTGCTCGAACGGGACGGCACTGCAGCCAGTCGTGCAGGTCCGCGGCGAGATCGGCACACGTCAGATATCGCTGATCGGGATCGCGGTGCATGGCTTTCCGGCAGATCGCGTCCAGGTCGGCGGACAGTGTCGGATCGACGGCACGAATCGGCTGCGGCGTGTTGCTGGCGACCTGAGCGATCACCATATGCTGCGGTCCGTTGAACGGCTTGCTGCCGGTCAGCAACTGGTACAGAACGACCCCCAGACTGTATTGATCGCTGGCCGGACCGATGCGGCCGACGTCACCGCGAGCCTGTTCCGGCGACATATAGGCGGGAGTGCCCAGCAGGGCGCCATCGGTGGTGATTCCCGCTTCGTCCTCCAGATCCTTTGCCAGCCCGAAGTCCATCAGCTTCGGTTCACCGGCGGAATCCAGCATGATGTTCTGAGGCTTGATGTCGCGATGAATTACTCCCTGGCTGTGAGCGTACGCGAGTGCGTCGGCCAGCCGCCAGGCACATCGCACCGCGTCCTGAACGGACATCTTTTCGCGTTTGATGCGTTCCGACAGCAGTTCCCCGTCGATGAACTCCGACGCCAGAAAGTAGCAGTCTTCCGTTTCACCGGATTCAAACGTGGCGACGATATTGCGGTGACGCAGACGGGACGTCGACGCGGCCTCGCGAAGGAACCGCTTCACGCGGACATCCTGGTTGGGGCCGACGGTCGGAATCTTCAGCGCCACGAACCGATCGTGATCCGGATCATAGGCTCGGTAAACACGACCGAAGCCGCCCTGGCCGACGGCTTCCCTGACTTCATAGCGTCCCACAGTCTGGCCGGTGCGGCCCTCAATGCTGATATCAGGATCACAGGTGTTCTCGGATCGCCTGTCCGAATCCGAGTCATCGTCCCGGGCGGCGACGGTGCGGGACACGGTCTGTTCGGGTGGCGCCGGAGTTGCCGGAGCAGCCGGAGTCGCCGCGCGAACGTCCATCACTTCGAAGGTGTGGCCGCAGGACGGACAGCGAACAAGCTGCCCCAGAGCATTCTCCGGGACTCGCAGGCGCCTGCTGCAGTTGGAACACGTCGTTCGATAGTTGGATGCCATCGCGAACTCGCTTCAGGCGACCGGGCGGACGCAATCGACCGTCCCGGACCTGCGGGAAGAAGAAGTTGCTTCGCAGCTCCTGTGGTATTTCTGCATTCGCTGAGCGGCGTCCGCTCATGTTAACGCAGTTGGCGCATCAGGCCAGTGACGGCTGCTTCAGTGGACCGTGTCGGCGTGCAGCACTTTCAAAGCGCCATGATCTCAGGTGCCGATGCGCTATCGAAGCGGCAGTCGCGCGAACGCGGTCTGGATTTCCAGTGGCGAATAACCGGTCTCACCCAGTTCGAACGCTTTCTTCACCGATCGGTCCAGCAGCACAATCAGTCCATAGATAAACAACGCCAGAGCTGTGGGGAAACAGTAGCATGTCAGAATCGTTCCCAGGCCAAGACTCAGAGTCACAATCCCCAGGACTCGGCCGCGATGGCGGTGAATCCGAAATCCGCTGAACAGAGTCAGCAGGCCCAGCAGCAGCAGTGCTCCGCCGCCGACACCGTAAACGGCCATCATGATTTGTCCGAGTTGTTCCGGGGGCAGTTGGTTGGGATTATTCTGCAGCGCGGGATTGTTCATCATCTGTTCCTGCAGGATCCTGGGAAACACGAATGCCATGACGACGCCCCCGATGCCACACAGAATCCAGAGTGCTCCCTGCACGATCATCAGGATACCGACCGTTGAAATCTGACTGACCTTGCCGCGCTGCTGGCCGTCCGGCAGTTCGATGTCGGTCGGAGTCCGCAGTGACGGGTCTTCGCTGGCATAGGGATTCGCGGGGTACTCGGGAAACGGATTGTCATGCGACATGGCACGCAGACCTTCATTCGAAGTTGAGGCTGATCAAACAAACGACGCGCAAAAAAACAAAGCCGGCAACACTCGTTAGACGCGTGTCACCGACTCTGGGAAGGAGGATCCGGGCTCGCCGTCCGAGAAACGGATGCGGCGGGCCGATTTTCCATTCAGCCGAACGAAGCGGACGGCTGCACTGATAAAAAAAACTTCTGCTATTCGGCGGACTTGTCGGTATCGCTGCCAGAGGCGGCACCTGCGGCTGCGTCTGTCTTGGGTGTTTCTTTCTTGGCTTCATCACCACATCCGACACAAACGCCCAACAGCAGAGCGGCTGCGATGAACGCCGATGGCGCGCCGGTCAGCAGATTCTTCAGCATCGTCATTTCATTTACTCCACAGAATTTGATTTCAGCGGCAATTGGGAACCCGTCACCCCCCATCAACAGCCGTTGCCGTGATTGAAGCGACGCCAAGACTTTGGCCGATCGCTATTCACTTTGCAAGCAGGTGGGTGAAATCCCGGTTGGAAAATCGCAACACCGCGCCCCAAACCGTTGTATCGAAACAGGATGGGCGCATGGGTGTACACGTCGTCACAATCGGACGCCAGCAGTCATCGACTCTGCAAAGCTTTGTCAGAATTCGTCTTACGTCAATGATTGGCCCGCCGGCGCGCCCGCGGATCACCGCGAATCCCGTTTTTTGATCCTCAACCTGCCTGCCAGCCCCGACTTATGTTGTTCACCTGTTTTTCCGCTCCCGCGACCGTAGCATGTCGGCATCGACGGGACTCGACAGCGTGATGTCGGTCCCCGGCAATCCAGGGAAGGTGACCGTTTCAGCGACTGTCATGTTCTGCGACTGTCACGTTGTCGGCAGTCGCCTGGCCAGACAGCGACAAGCCTCCCCCGGCAGGTACTTCCATGAGTCGAGATCGGCGCCGAATTACGAGCAGCAGCAGGCGGGACACGCGTCGAGCGATCTCCGGGCGGCGCTCGTCCGCGCGGCCCGGGTCCGCTCACAAGCGCCGCGGACTGGGACTTGCGGAAGGGCGCCCGTTCGACGCTCCGGAAGTCTGGCACGAACCTCGCGGCGACGGTCAGCTTCGTTTCACCGTGCAGCCCGCCGGCAAGGGGTACGTCCATCCGGTGACGATTGAAGAAGTCGCCGAACGAATCTCAAAGCTGCCCGAAGAATTTCAAGCGGGCGTTGAGTCCGTGCAGTTCAGCCGCATCACGCGAAAGCGAAAGCTGTTTCCGTGCTATGGATTGCAGTGGGGAACCGCCGTCTATCTGTATCCCATCGAAGACAGCCTGGAAGAACTGTACGGTCGGGCTCCCAGTCCCGAGCAGCGGATCGAAACAGAAATGTTTGGCGGGCGATGGGTGAAGGATGGCAAGTGCTGGTGGCTGATCTGGAACGAACATACAATTCGTGATTACTACCTGAACAACGTCCTGATCCACGAGATCGGACACATCAACGATTCCCGCAACACTCGCTTCGTAGACCGCGAGCGATACGCAAACTGGTTTGCGATCGAATACGGCTATCGAGCTTCGCGGGGTCTGCTTTGATGACTGGAAATGACGTGCTTCGGGCAGTTCGGATCAATGCTGGAGAGTTGCCGGTTGCTGAGCCAGGATCGGCTGGACCACTGATCATCCCGTGCCGATCGCGTCAGATGCCATGCCGATACTGATTCCCTGCAAACAGTGTTCAAAGACGTTGCAGGTTCCGGATTCCGTCGCGGGCCGGAAGATTCGCTGTCCGGTGTGCAGCAGCGTACTGCAGGTTCCGGCCGGTGATTCGCAGTCCGCGGCTGCGACGACGAGGGATTCCGGTCAGAAAAGTCCGCCGCGAAAGCCGCAACCCGAACCGCCGGCGGCGCGGCAGAGGAGCACGCCTGAACGTCCGGCTGCGAGAGCACGACGATCACCGCCCCCAGCGTCAACCGGTCGGGGACGATCGCGGCCCGTGGAACGAACGCGACGGCCCTCACGTCGGCCCCCGGTTCCCGAGATCGATGACTTCGACGATGATTTTGCAGCGGAAGACGAAGCGGATTCCCCCTACGAAAACTACGAAGATCTGAACCCCTACGCGGCTCCGGTCGAGCGAACCGTCCCGCGCCGCCGCTCGCGCAGCAGGTCGGGCGACGCGGCAGGGTTGAGAATCGCGGGCACGGGAATGCTGATCCAGGTCTGGTCAGTTGCCGCAATCATCATTGCTGTGGGAATGCTGGCACTGTTTTCCATGGTTGCCGCCGGAGCCGGAATGCGCGGCAGTGGTGCGGCCGCAACAATCGGTGTCACGGTCATCGGAGTCGGAGTTGTGATTCTCGCCGCCGCAGTTGCGATGTTTGCGGGGGAAGTCATGTGTCTGTGGACTCCGGAGTCCACGGGGGCGAAGCCGCTGATCATCGCATCGGTTTCGCTGGGAGTCGTGAACCTGCTGGGCGGCCTTGGACGGTTTATGGGCGAAGCGGGCCTCGTTCTGGTCATCATCGGCGCCTTGGCCGGATTCGCGCGATTTTTCTGCTTCGAGCTGTTCCTGCGAAAAGTAGCGCAGCACGTGCGACGCGACGACCTGGCGTCGCAGGCGATGATCATTCTGGTGGGGCTGCCGTCATCCGGCGTCCTGATTGTGCTCACAAGCCTGATCATGCCGGGATTGCGCGGCGCCGGAAGCGCCGGCGGCGTGATCGCAATTCTGTTCGCGCTGGTGGGTTTCGCCTGCGTGATCGCCATGCTGGTGTTTTCCGTGATGCACATCTTTCTGCTGGCTCGGCTTGGCAGCGAATTGCGCAAGTAGTCGTGCTTTCGGCACGGGTACGCACGGCTGCAGCAGACACTTGTCGCGCGCGGCACGATTTGTCAGCCCCCGTCTGTGTTTTCGCACCGGGAATATGAAAAGCCGGCAATTTGTGAGATCGTGCCACGTACGATGAAGGCCGAGTCGCGTTTATCAGGGCAGATACACGCAAAATCGTCACTCGCGAAGGCATGCGGCGGTGACCGGGATCCGCCGCGAGATTCACGAACGCACCGAAAAGTCGGCACGGTTCGGTGGGCGACTCCCGACACGGCTCATCGCTGGATGTTTCCGGAATCCCGCCCCGCGATCCTTTCCCGAAAGCTCAGTCATGACTCAGGCCATCGTTGATCCCGCCGAACTGCGACGCTTCGCTCAGACCTTGCGGCGCTTCAATGAAGAAATCAATGAACGATCAGCGGTGATCGCCGGGCAGTTGAATTCGCTCGGCCAGACGTGGCGCGATCAGGAGCACATCAAGTTTTCCGAAGACTTCGCCGGCAACATGAAAGCTCTGGGACGATTCGTCGAAAGCAACGAAACCTACATTCCGTACCTGCTGCGAAAGGCTCAGTTGATCGAAGAGTACCTGCAACAGGGATGACCTGCCCGGATGAGAACTGAACACTAAACGCTGAAAACTGCCCTCCATGTCCCAATCCGCGCACGTTCGATCACTTGATTCCGTCCGGCAGTTCACGGCCGCCGTGGCCATGTTTCAGGAAGAAGCCCGGCTGTGCGTGTCGTCTCTGGAAATGCAGTTGCAGCGGATCCTGGGCTGGCTGGAACGGGATCGTCCTGCATTCTGGAAGCGCGAAATCGAAGTCTGTTATCGCAACATTTCGGAAGCTCGCGTGCGACTGCACCAGTGCCAGATGAGGCGGCATGGAGACTTCAAGCCGACCTGTTACGAAGAGAAGAAGGATCTGGAGCGGGTGAAGAAGGAAATGGAGTTCGCTCAGAAGCAGATCCCGGTCGTTAAGCACTGGAACATGGCGGCTTTGCACGAAGCGAACGAATATCGCGGCCGGTCGTCCCAGATGACTCAACTGATCGAACGCGACCTGCCGCGGCTGCTGGGGCTGCTGCATCACGCAATCGATCGTCTGGAAGCCTACGGCGACGTCGCGGCACCGGTCGTCGAACGGCGGTCCGCCAGCGACCCGGTTCCGCAGCCGGAATCGCCTGATCCACCTGAAAAGACCGATGAGGCAGATCCATGAGACGTGCAGATTTTCTATCGCCGGCCGCTCGGCTGCAGGATGCCATGAAACGGCTGGAACAGCAGTGGCTGGAAACTCGTGAGGAATGGAACGACCCGGTCAGCCAGCGCGTGGAAGACGAATTTCTGGTGCCGCTGCACGGACAGGTGCAGGCCATGCTGGATACGGTCAACAAACTATCCGGAGTCATGGCGAAGGCCGAACGTGAGTGTTCCCATCCCAGGGA
This sequence comes from Planctomycetaceae bacterium, assembly GCA_041398785.1. NCBI lineage: Bacteria > Pseudomonadati > Planctomycetota > Planctomycetia > Planctomycetales > Planctomycetaceae > Planctomycetaceae bacterium. Next base: position 120,586 of record JAWKUA010000001.1, read on the forward strand.
ACTGAGCCAGTATCTGTGACGCCGGCAGCGCTGCCTGTGGACTTTTGACGATCCATCGCCAGAGGGATTCCCATGTCATCCGACATCACGATCAACAACCAGATCGCTCAACTGACGAATCTCAGCCAGCACTGCCAGGCGCTGAAGGATCGGCTGGCAGAGCTGCGGAATCAGATGGAGGATGTTGCTCAGCAGCGCGACGAAGAACTGGCGATGCTGAACCGTCAGAATGAGTCGTTTCTGGAAACCGAACTGCACCGCATCTACACCCACGCGCGGGAACAGCAGGACAATCTGGACGTCGATCTCAAGTCGCGGCGAAGTGCGATCGTGGAACAGAAGGATCGCAGGATTGCGGAACTGCAGCAGGATCTTGCCACTCAGGTCGGACAACTTGAAGAACGCCGCAACAGCGAAACGTGGGTTCTGCAGACCGTTCTCGACGAAAACACCGACGACAGTCCGGTGTCCGAATATGAGCGTGAGGTGGACGCTTATGCGACACAGACCGCGTTTCTGGACGACCGGTTTGAAAGCCTGCGACTGCAGATTCAGCAGACGTCGGAGTATCTGGCCGAATGTCACAGCTCCGTCGATCTGCAGTCGCCGCCTCCACAAGTCGAAGAGGTTCGTTCGCGCGCGAAGCTGCAGGAGATGGTAATTACAGCCAGCGATCAGGCGCTGGCCGAAGCCGGACTGCTGGAAAAGCTGAAACTTCCGCACTGGATTCGCGGAGGTCGTCTTTGGGGCGGCTGTGCTCTGACGTTCATCCTGGTGCTGGTTCCGGTGCTGGCGTCGCGGGCCGATCTGCGAGCGTTCATCAATCCGGAACTGACGAGTCCTGACTGGCAGTGGCTGGGCGTTTCCTCATTGATTGCGGCAACTGCGGCGGCGCTTTCAGCCACGGTGCTGGTGGTCATGGTGCAGAGCCGATTGCGCAGCGGGTTCGATGCCATGCAGCAGCACGTCAGCAACGCGGAAGCCGCGCGTCTGAAATGGCAGCAGCGCAGCGAAAAGGAAATCGACCGCATGGAACGCGTCGCCGAAGAGTGGCGGCAGCAGGTGGAAGCCAGCCGTCTGAAACATACCGAACGAGTCCAGCAGCAGACGGACCTGCAGATCTCCGGCGTGCGTTCCGAAACGGCTCACACCATCGCTGGTATTCGTGACGAATGCGACCGGCTGCAGCAGCAACTGGATGAAGAACAACGTTCAATGTCGCAGGCCACACAAACCTGGCTGGAACGCGAAGATGCTCGAGTCCGCGCCGTCGCGGCCGAACAGACTCGCTCGACTATAGCCGCGTGCGAACAGCGGTTTAACCGCGCGGTCGCCGAGTTGCGGAACAAGTCGAGAGAAACCGTGGACCGCTGGAAAGAGTGTCTGTCGCAAATGCGCGGGATTGCTCGCGATTCCGCTGCCAGCGCGGCGGAAACACGCCGCTGGCCGGATCTGCAGCACGTGTGGGATGCTCCGACAAGAATGCCGTCGTACCTGTCCGTCGCCGATCTGCTGGTGACTGTTCCCAAGCCTCCCGACGACAGTCAGCAGGACTCCGCGGCCAACCTTTGCGTCGAACTGCCGGCGGTGCTGCGGTTTCCCGCGGACACATCGATCCTGGTGGAACACGATTCCGTCGGCCGCGAAACAGCGATCAGCTTCATTCGCGCTCAGATTCTGAAGCTGCTGACGGTGATTCCTCCCGGACGCATTCGCCTGACACTGATCGATCCCGTGGGACTCGGCCAGAGCTTTTCCGCGATGATGCACCTGGCGGACTTCGACGAACTGCTGATTCACAGCCGCATCTGGACCGACGGCACTCAGATTCGCGAGCAGTTGCAGAAAGTCACGGAACACATGGAGAACGTGTTTCAGACGTATCTTCGCAGTGAATTCCAGACGATCGAGGAGTACAACGCATCCGCCGGCGAAGTAGCCGAACCTTACCACTTCGTTGTCATCGCCGGTTTCCCGACTGCGTTTGCGGAAGAGTCGGCGCGGCATCTGTCATCGATTCTGACCAGCGGGCCTCGCTGCGGAGTTCACGCGCTGATCGCGTCAAATCCCGCAATGGCAACTCCGCCTTCCTTTGACCCTGACGATCTGAAGAACCACTGCGTTCGGTTCCGGGTGACTGACGGAACGGTGCAGCCCCATGCTGCTCTTCCCGAATCGATCCTGTTTGAAGCCTATCCGGAGCCTGCCGCCGAGAAATATGTGAAGCTGGTTCGAATGGTGGGCGAAGCGTCAAAGGACGCCCGGCGCGTCGAAGTGTCATTCACTCGCATCGCGCCTCGAAACGACGAGATCTGGTCTCACTCAACCGCGGACGGCATCGACCTGCCGATCGGTCGCGCGGGAGCCGCCCGGCTGCAGTTCATGCGACTCGGCCGCGGTACGTCCCAGCACGCTCTGGTGGCCGGAAAAACGGGGTCCGGCAAATCGACGCTGCTGCACATTCTGATCACCAATCTGGCGCTGCATTACAGTCCGGACGAAATTCAGTTCTACCTGATCGACTTCAAGAAGGGTGTCGAATTCCGCAGCTACGCGGCCCATCGACTACCGCACGCGCGCGTTGTCGCGATTGAAAGCGACCGCGAATTCGGACTCAGCGTGCTGGAGCGGCTGGACGAAGTCCTGCAGGAACGCGGCGATCTGTTTCGGTCGCGCGGCGTGCAGGATGTGCCCGCGTTTCGCGAACAGTTTCCGTCCGAATCGATGCCGCGGCTGTTGCTGCTGATCGATGAGTTTCAGGAATTCTTTGTCGCCGAAGACCGCGTGTCGTCGCGGGCATCGCTGCTGCTGGACCGGCTGATTCGCCAGGGACGCGCGTTCGGAATTCACGTGCTGCTGGGTTCGCAGACGCTGGGCGGTGCGTACTCGCTGGCGCGCAGCACGCTGGGGCAGGTGGCTGTTCGCATCGCGCTGCAGTGCAGCGAAAGCGACGCTCATCTGATTCTGAGCGAAGATAACAGCGCGGCCAGGCTGCTGACTCGGCCGGGCGAAGCGATTTACAACGATGCCAACGGTCTGTTGGAAGGCAACCACCCGTTTCAGATCGCCTGGCTGGACGAAGCCCGGCGCGAAGAAGCCATTCGCACGATGCTGGCCCTGCATCCGGAGCAACACGGCGACTACTCGATGGTGGTCTTCGAAGGCAACGTTCCGCCGACGGTGGAACTGTGCGGACCACTGAATGCTCAACTGTCCGGCGGTGATGACGCAACGCGACATCCCTCCGACGAAGTTCGCATCTGGCTGGGCGAACCCGTGGCCATTGCGGCTCCGACTCGAATCGACCTGCGGCGAGCCAGCGGGCAGAACGTGCTGATTGTCGGTCAGGACGAAAGCATGGCCGACAGCATTCTGGGCCTCGCGGCGCTAAGCGTCTGTGTGCCGCCGCGTCCGAAGGGTTCCGATCCAACCAGCGAACCCAAGGTCGTGTTGCTGCGGTCGGACAGAGATACCGAGGCTCGCCGGCGGTTTGACGATGTCGCCGGGTATCTGCCATCGACTCGTTTCGAAGCGCACTCCGCGGCGGATTGCAAAACGGTGGTGGAAGCGGTTCTGGCGGAAGTCACTCGGCGGGAAAGTGATTCTGAACTCGCCAGCGGAGCCGAATTGCTGCTGGTCATTCGAGATATCGGGCAGTTCCGCGACCTTCGCCGCGACGAAGATGACTTCGGCATGAGCGGGTTTGGCGAAGCGAAGCCGGCAACCGTTTCCGGCATGTTCGGCGACATCATCAAACGCGGTCCGCTGGTGGGAGTCCACGTCATCGTTTGGACGGACACGTTCAGCAACGCCATGCGCTGGCTGTCGAATTCCCTGCTTCGGGAATTTGAGGACCGCATCGCGTTCCGCATGAATCAGACGGATTCGGCCAGTCTGGTGGATACTCCCGTGGCGTCGACTCTGGGACCGGGGCGAGCCGTGCTGTACCGCGATCAAACTGGAACGATCGAAAAGTTCCGGCCGTTCGCGTGGCCGACTGCAAACTGGCTGACGTCGCTGAACCGGAATTCATCGGCCGGACAAACAGAACTGGGCGGATTTGATATCGATTCGCTGAAGATCGAATAGCATTCCTGGACGCTGGCTGTCGACGTCGGCACACGGCGACACACGTCCTGATATGTCCCGAATCGCGGACTGCCTCGCGCGAAACTGGTCCCCGGTCGGCGTTGCGGAATTCCGAAACTTCCGACTTCAGCCGCGAAATGCATCGCATTTCTGATTTCGCCGGGTATTCTTCTCGCCAACAGACCTGAACTCGGTCCTTCGCCCGGTCTTCCTCAGCCGCTTCAGACCACAGGGGTCAGAACTCGTTCCTGACCTGTCTGCAATGCTGAACATTCCCGACACAACCGTCTTTCCCTGGCATTTTTGAACCTTTCAAACGGCATCGTCGCGATGCCGGCCGGGACGCAGACGGGGCAGTTTTGCCTGCAGGGAACCTCGAAAAACGGTTTTGGCACGGAAAACATCCGCGGCAACTCAGACAGTTGCGGCGATCCATACGGTGCCCGTGACGTTTGCAGAGGCGCTCTGAATACCGTCGGAATTCTGAAGCGAGCGGTCCGCTGGCGAGTCTGTTGAACCTGTTGTGCGCTGCCCGCTTCGTTCGTTCAACCTCGATGGCCGATCGTCGCAGCATCGCCGGTGCGTTGACCCACGACGATTCCACCGCCGCGGGCCGCACGTCAAGCGGTTGACCGGCGTCGTCTGACACCGTTCATCACTGAGACTTTTCTTCCTTTTCTCGCGGCTGGCCGCGATCGTTCGGACGACGTCATGAATGTCATGAATACTGAGTTGGAAGTTGAAACTCCGGAGACTGAAGTTGAGATTCCGGTCGACGACGAAACGCTGGAAGTGTCGTCGGACACGAATCCGGTGACCGCCGTCGAACAGGCAGCTCCGCAGAACGACACGGCTGACGAATTCCATGCCGGGACGACGGAAGAGCGCGCAACAGCGGCATGTTCAGGTTCGTTGCCGGAATCCGACGGAAGCGCGCCGCCAGCCGTTAAGTCGTCGCCTGGAAAACATGAGGCAGTGGACGGAAAGGCAGCGTTCTTCGACCTGGACCTGTCTCCGCCGATTCAGGAAGCTGTCCGTGCGGGCGGTTACGTCAGTCCCACGCCCATTCAGGCGCAAGCGATTCCGGTATTGCTGGAAGGTCGCGACGTCCTTGGACAGGCGTCGACCGGAACGGGCAAGACGGCCGCGTTCGCTCTGCCGCTGCTGTCACGCCTGGACCCGGCGGACCGTTCGACTCAGGTGCTGGTGCTGACTCCCACGCGTGAACTGGCACTGCAGGTCGCGAAGTCGTTTCGAACCTACGGCCACAATCTGCCGGATCTGACGATTCAGCCGATCTATGGCGGCGCGTCCTATTTTCATCAGATCAAGGCACTGGAACGAGGAGTTCAGATTGTTGTCGGCACGCCCGGCCGGCTGATGGATCACATGCGTCGAGGCACGCTGAAGCTCGACCGCTTGCGGTGTATCGTACTCGATGAAGCCGACGAAATGCTTCGGATGGGATTCGTCGACGACGTCACCTGGATTCTGGAACAGACGCCGTCGGAACGGCAGACCGCTTTGTTTTCCGCAACGATGCCGCCGCCGATTCAGCGGATTGCCGAACAACATCTCAGAAATCCGGCGAAGATCACGATTCGAGAAGCCACGACCACGGCCACAACAGTGCAGGCTCGCTACGTCGTCTGTGCCCATCGCGACAAGCCGGACGTGCTGCACCGGATTCTGGAAACCGAAAACACGGACGGCGTGCTGATCTTCGTGCGTACAAAGGAAGCCACGCTGCGCATCGCGGAGACTCTGGCCAGCCACGGTTTCAATGCGGAGGCATTGAACGGCGACATGCCGCAGGCTCAGCGCGAACGAACCGTCCAGCAGTTGAAAAATGGCCGCCTGAACGTCGTCGTCGCCACGGATGTCGCCGCACGCGGGCTGGACGTGCAGCGGATCAGCCATGTCATCAACTTCGACGTCCCGCACGACACGGAATCCTACGTCCACCGCATCGGGCGAACGGGGCGGGCCGGTCGGTCGGGTGACACAATATTGTTCGTCACCAGAGGCGAGATTCGCCGCGTCCGGCAGCTCGAACGTGAGACTCGCCAGCGCATGGACGAAATGGAAATCCCCGCCGCCGCGATGGTGAACCGCAAGCGTCGCGCCGATTTTCTGCACCGGATGCTCAGCACGCTCGAAAACCGCAATCTGACGGCGTATCAACAGCTCGTGGCGGAACTGCAGCAAAAGTCCGCGCGAAGTTCGGAAGACATCGCCGTCGCGCTGCTGGCGATGCTGCAGGGCGACCGGCCGTTCCTGATGGACGAACGACACGACTTCGCGAATCACCAGCGTCCGTCAAACCGCAGTCGCAATCGTCGCGATGATCGCAGGCCGGAGCCTCGACCGCAGCACGCGGATCGCTCCGAACAGACGCGAAGGAGCCCGCCTGTAACCACGGTCCACCAGGAACCCGGCCGGCGCGAGACCGTCGCCGACCAGCCCCGCGCTGTTGACCGAAAGATTTCCGCTCCGGCAGCCAATTCGCGGCATTCGGCGTCAAATCATGCGGCGTCCGCCGAAACGGAAGGCCGCAGCCGTTCGTCGGACGCCGATCGACGCCCGCCGACTCGCACGACGCGTCGGTCAGAACAACGGCATGAACCCGGCATGGAACGATTCCGCATCGAAGTGGGACGCGAACACGGCGTTGAACCGGGCAACATCGTGGGAGCCATCGCGAACGAAGCGGGGCTTGCCGCGAAAGACATCGGCCGGATCACGATCGAAGACGATCACAGTTTCGTCGATCTTCCGGAAGGAATGCCGCGACAGATTTTTCGCCAGTTGAAAGACGTAATCGTGTCCGGCCGGCATCTGCGGATCACGCGAACGCAGCCATACAAGCCTCCGTTTCAGAAGAAGCGTACGACCGGCAGCGGGACCCCGAAACCACGGCGTCAGACCGGAAAACGCACCAAAGGCCACAAGCCGGCGCGACACCGCAGCAGTTGATTCAAACTGTGTGGAAGCTGCCGCGCAGGCTTCCACCGACGGCTCCCGAACCAGTCCCGCTCCGGTTCGCGCAGGGCTCTGTTCGCGCTGAATTCCTGCAGGCCGTCAAACCCTTCCGGGCGATGGCGGCACGATTTCCCATTCGTGTTCCAAACCTGCTCGGGCTACCAGTTCGGTCAGAGTTGACTGCACCACGCTGAAAACATCCGGAGCGATTTCGCCAGCCAGTATCGTCAGTGCTCCTTCCGGTAACGAAGTTGTCAGGCAATAGGCTGTCGGAGGATTGACCATCCATTGGCAGAAGTGGTCGGCAATTCGCTGGGCCAGCGTCGCCGGTGCGTCCTGAAACGCGCCGATCTGTACAAACACGAACTGCGACGGCTTCAGACTTCTTCCCCACATTCGGTCACAGCCGCGCTGGACAGCTCCGGCCAGCCGATGGCGCAGGTAGCTTGTCTGTTCGTCGAAGCTGAGCCCGACGTAACCGGCCAGATCGCCCGACTGTGACTGCACGAGCGGTACGACTTCACCGGCGCTGGTGATTGCTGCCACGGACCAGCGCAGTTTCTTTGCTTCAAGCACAACTGCCAGCACCGCCGGAGTCTTCGTGTTCATGTTCTTCATATTCGAACGCAGACTTCGCCGAAGTTACAGATCCGCGCGAACCGCGTGTTCGTCAGGGTTTGCCAGTTCGCTGCACAACTGTCTGGCCTGTTGCAGCAAATCGTGATGGGTCGGCGTCACTTCGGTGCTGCCAGTCGATTCCAGATAGGCCGTAACGGCCTGAGCGAAGCTCAGCATCTTTTGCCGGGACTGGCGGTGCTGTTGGCGCAGAGCATGCCGGCCGGCGGCTTCATGCAGCGTTTTCAGAAGGTCATCCGGGTCCCAGGGCTTGGCGATGTAGCGGTAAAGACCTGCTCCGTTGACACCGTCGATCACCGCCTTGATGTCAGCGTAGCCGGTGAACACGATGCGAACTGTTTCCGGAAAGCGATTCCTGACCTGAATCATCAGCTCCGCCCCGGTCATTCCCGGCATGCGCTGGTCCGACATGACGATGTCAATCGGATGGTTTTCCAGGATGCGCAGTGCTTCGTCACCGCTTTCGGCCGTATGCAGTTCGAACTCGCGCCTGAGTAAGCCCTTCAGGGACAAAAGCACGTCCGGTTCATCATCAACAAGCAGCAGAGATTTCTTACGCGTTTCCGTCATCGGGATCCCGGGACACTTGATGCAGGGGCAGTCGAATTCGAAACGTTGTACCGATTCCGGCTTCTGATTCAAACTCGATGTGGCCTCCATGATCGCGAAGAATGCCATAGCTGATGGCGAGTCCCAGACCCCTGCCTTCGCCGACACTGCGAGTCGTATAGAACGGTTCGAAAATATGAGCCTGCACGGATTCATCGATCCCGGAGCCCTGATCGGAAACCTCCACCACGACAAAGCCACGGTCCGTTCGTGTTCGGACCGTAATCACGTCACCCGGCCTGCTGGCCTGGACGGCGTTCATCAAAACTCCGTGGATGACCTGATGGATTCGTGCGGGTCGGCACGACACCAGCGGCACATCTTCGAAGTCTTTGCGGATCTCAACCTGCGCCGTCGCCAGGGTTAACGACAGGACTTCGACCGTCATGTCGACCGCTGCCCGCAGATCGATATTGTCGAACGCCGCTTCGTCCAGCCTGGCGAAGTCACGCAGGTTCTGCACGATATCGCGGACTCGCTTCAGTCCGTTCTGTGTAGAGTTCATCAGTTCGGGCAGATAGGCTCGCAGCCAGTCGATGTCCACTTCTTCTTCCAGCACACTGAGTCGACGCCCCAGCTCCGGCTGGTGTTCGGCAATTGTGCCCCGAGCCGATTCGTACGCGGCGATCAGGTCCAGCAGAGCGGCAATTTCCCGCTGCAGCACCGCGACGTTATTTGAAACAAACGCGATCGGATTATTGATCTCGTGAGACATGCCGGCGGCAAGCTGGCCCAGCCCGGCCAGTTTCTCCGTTTCGACCAGTGCAGCCTGAGTTTCCCGCAGCTCGCGATTCTGTTCGGCCAGCCGTTCTTCCAACTGAATGATCCGCTGTCCTTCGCGGACTCGGACACGAAGTTCTTCCTTGTCGGCTGGCTTGACCAGAAAGTCATCCGCTCCCGCGTCCATCGCCGTCACCAGGTCAGCCTTGTCAGCGCGCGCAGTCAGCAGAATCACATAGACGTAGCCGGTGCGTTTCTCAGACCGGATGCGACGGATCAGTTGCAGGCCGTCCATGTTTGGCATCTGCCAGTCCGTCAGCACGAGCGAGATTTCGTGCTTGAGAAACTGTTCCCACGCCGCCGCGCCGTCTTCTGATTCCAGAACCTCAAAGCCCCATTTCTGAAGCTGCCCGGCCAGCAGACGCCGAGTTGTCAGACTGTCTTCAGCCAGAAGTATTTTCACACCAGCCTCTCAGCCAGGTTGGGTCACGGGGACGAAGATTTCGAGTGTAGCCGGAATTGTGTCAGGCCGCACACTCCGTCAGGCCGCACACTCCGCCCGTTGGCAACCGCACGGTGTTTCGCTCGCAATTCGACAAGACGTTCTGTGATGGATGAGTCCCGGGGGACGCCCCCTGGACAGTAGGTTTGTGTCGGCCAATTCTTCGGGAACACACAACGACCGGCCCTTGTCGACGTTCCGCGCGGTGGCGTCGCAGCAACGATTTTCCGATGCCGGAACAGCAGCCGAAAGCATCGACTGCCGATGACGTCGCACGTGCCTGAACGCATTGCTATCCTGCCGCACGATTTCACACGGCGACCCTGAAACGGTCGAGCATAGAAAGAACAACCTGATGGCGAAATGCCTGGTCACCGGCGGGGCCGGATTCATTGGAAGTCATCTGACCGAGTTTCTGCTGAACAACGGGCACGAAGTCGTTGTGCTGGACAATCTCAGCACCGGTCGAGCCGCCAATCTGAGCGACGTGCGCGACCATCCCCGGCTGCAGGTCCGAAATGGTTCCATCACGGACCCGGTTGCTCTCGCTGAAGCGGTCCACGGCGTCGAAACCATCTATCACCTGGCGGCCGCCGTCGGCGTGAAACTGGTCGCCGACGACCCGGTTCGGACCATCGAAACTAACATCTATCCCACTGACCAGTTGCTGCGACTGGCGGCTCAGGGCACCGTCCGGCGGTTCTTCCTGGCGTCCACCAGTGAAGTTTACGGCAAGAATCCCGGCGACTCGTTCTTTGAAGATGACGACCTGCATCTTGGTCCGACGATTCGTCCGCGATGGGCGTACGGCTGTTCCAAGGCGATTGATGAGTTCCTGGCGCTCGCCTATCACCGCAAGTACGACGTCGGAATCACGGTGGGGCGATTCTTCAATGTGGTTGGTCCGCGCCAGATCGGCAATTACGGAATGGTCGTTCCGCGTTTTGTGGAAGCCGCTCTGAAAGGCGGACCGGTCATCGTGTACGACGACGGATCTCAGGTCCGTTGCTTTGGTCACGTCCGGGAAGTTGTGCGCTGCGTCGCCGCGCTGACGGAATGCGATGCGGCTGCGGGCGGTGTCTACAATATCGGCAGCGATCAGCCGGTCTCGATTCTCGAACTGGCCCGGAAGGTTGTCGCGAAGGTCAATCCGAACGCCGCCATCGAATTCGTCCCCTATCGCGAAGCCTATGGCGACGATTTCGAAGACGTCCAGCGTCGAGTACCCAACGTCGATCGGCTGCGGAACACAATCGGTATGAAGCCGACCATGGCACTGGACGAGATTCTGGACGACGTAATTCGATGGAAACGCCAGGCGTGACAAGTGAGCTGACGTTTCACAGCCACAGCGAACAGGACACCGAACTGTTCGGCAAAACGCTTGCCGATGCTCTGCAGCCGGGACTGACGGTGGCTTTGAACGGTGACCTCGGTTCCGGCAAGACGCGACTGGTGCGAGCCGTCTGCGAAGCTCTTGGCGCTGACCCGGCGCGAGTCAACAGCCCCACGTTTGTCCTGCTGCAATCCTATACCGACGGGCGCCTGCCCGTGTCACACTTCGACACATACCGGCTTGCTGATACCGACGAATTCCTGGCGATCGGCGCCGATGAATTCCTTAGTGAGCCGAATGTAATCTGCTTCGTCGAATGGGCTGACCGCGTTGCCGAAGTGCTGCCGACCGATCGCCTGACAATCCGCATCCGGCAAACCGGGGCGACCAGCCGGACAATTCACATGTCGTCAGCAGGACCCGCCAGCGATGCTGTCGTGGCGGATGTGCAGAGCTCAGTTGTCGGCAACCGGCAGCGGGCCAGCGACCACGAAGCCAGCCACCGCGATCAGGCGATGGGACCGGGGCAGGCATAGCGCCTGGTCGATCGTTTCTGGATTTGTGCCACTGGCTGTGCCGGTGTGTTCGAGGTTGCAGGTCACTGGCACGGCCAGTGGCACACGACCCATCGATTTATTCCTGACGCAGCACTAGAAACTCACGCCGTTGCCGGACGTCGGCTGAACTCGCAGCACGCGAGCCGTCGGACGCTTCTGGTCGATCAGCACCGCCTGAGAAGTCTGAGCCGATGCGACATTGCCCGCCGCGTCCCGCGCCAGCACTCGGAAGTGAACCGACGGCGGTGTTCCCGGCTGGATCGGCCATTCAAAGTGACCCGGATTCTGCTGCCAGTCGAACACCGGTGTCCACGGGCCGCCGACCATGCTGCTGACTTCCAGTCGCACCGCTTCAACTAAGCCGCTCTGATCGGCAACTCGCCAGTTCAGATGCACACTTCCGTGATTGTCAGCCAGGACCTGCGGCTGATCGAAGTCAATCACCGGGACGGTCTGATCGACCGCGATCAGCACGTCCGGCGCTTCGCCCGGCTGCGGCGGAGGATCGCCAAAGCCCAGGCCGTTACGAACGCGGATCGCGAAGCCGAATGTACCTTCGCCCATCACGTCCACCTGAAACGGGCTCTGACGGTCCGCGTCTTCGCCATATCGAAACCATTTCTGGCCGTTGTCTTCGGTCACAAACAGTTCCACACGGCCGACGCCGGATGGTCCGACATCATCGACTTCGTAGGCAATCTCAAATGTCTGGCTGTTGACGAGTTCCGCGGACGACGGAATCGCACTCGTCGGCTGAGACACTGGTCTCACGCGCGCGGGTTTCGTCGGTACGATCTGCGGGACGCTGACGGAATTGACTTCGTGCATCGCATCCGGTGCCGCCGCGTGACCGCTTCCAATGCCGACCGGCAGGTTCGTTTCGGAGCTTTGTCCCCAGGGATTCAGGTTCAGAGGCGCTCCGCCGACGGGCAGTGGTCCGGTCATCGGCTGCACGCCGGAGCCCGCGGACGGCGAATGCATTCCCGCACCGGAATGGCTCAGCACCAGTTGATTGGAACCTTCGCCGCGATTGCCGGCCAGGTCCGTCACGGAACCTCGCACCGAAACCACGGTTCCCGGCTGTGACGCGATTTCCGACTGACCGGCCGTCGCGGAATTCACGTGCAGCGGAAGCCAGCGGCCGTCATTGCCCTCCGCGTATTCGATTCTCAGCGAACCGGGGCTGATCTGTGTCTCGCTGCAATTCCAGCGAACCAGCGCTTTGCCGGGACCCGCTTCGAACAATTCCAACTGCAGGTTCGGCGCTGTGGAATCCACAATCACTTCCAATTCAGGAACGAGTGGTCCAGCGGCTGCCGCCAGATTTCCCGCCGCGTCCGTCATGCGAACGGCAAAGGCATAACGACCATCTCGCGGCGCCGTGAACTGGAAACCCTGAGCCGTCGCCGGTACTCGCTGAGCCTGCTCCAGCGGGCCGCCATCAACCGAACTGAAAAGAATCGCGTGGCCGGCGACCGGAGTTCCCCGTGCGGCATCAACCGTGAAGGGAATACGGAAGCTGGTCGATTGCGTCAGCAGCGCATCGGAAGCAAAGCCGCTGCCGGAAATCGCCAGCACCGCCAGTCCGCCACCGACCGCTCGCAACACCGCTCGGCGCACTCCGGCAAGACGACCGCCGTCCGCAGACATCCTGCGACTCCGTTCCCTGAATCCGCGGCAAATACAAGCTGTGAATCTCATCCCGGCGATCCTTCTTCGGCTGCAAAATGCGCAACGGGAGACGGTGGAAACCCCCGTTTCCTTCGATATCGGAGGTGCAAATTCCGCAACTTGATCCGAAAGGGAGGATCGGACCGGTGCGCACGTTTGCACGGGGTACACGTTACCCAGCTTCACTGAACCGACAGCGGAGCGGCAGTTGGTGCCGAATTCGGCTGGCGTTGATTGAACAGCGTTTCAGGCCCGGCGGGCCGACACAACCTCAGCCAGTGGCGTCAGCCACCGGTCAGTTGCCTGATCTCCGGCCAAAGCCCCGGAGCGGCGATACAGCTTTATCCGCAGCGGATGTGTCGGCCCTTCAGGCCTGCGGCTGCGGAGTCGCCGGCTTCCGAAGCCTGCCGGCTCCGGCTGACGCTGCGCCTGCCCTCCGGGCATCAACAACCGGAAACGCACGTTGGTCGGATCGCAACGCCAGATCCGGTCGAGGAATCGTTCGCCTTGACGGCGAACGTCGTCGAGCCTTCACCAACCGATCCCCCAGCATCATCCCGATTTCCCGGAAGAGCCCGGTCACTTCCGTCCGTTCGTTTGCTGACGCGAACGGCACGCATCGATTCGATACAGACTTCGAAAGTCCGGACACGGTGCCCGCGCGTTCAGGGCATCGCTGTCACTCATGCGGGACCACAGTTGCGCAATCGCATCGGCGTGTCAATGCTGGCAAGTACCGCCGCCGGACAGGAGCATGGCTGCGTCATCGTTCGGTCCGCGCCGTTCCAGCACTTCCTGGCGATACACGGGGACGGATCGGGGAGCATCGATTGACAGGCGAACCCGACCACCTCTGACATCAGCGATGGTCACCACAATGTTCTCGGCGATCTGAATCGCTTCACCTTTTTTGCGGCTAAGTACAAGCATCGTGCGTCTCCTGCATCTCACGAATCATCCTGGGGAGCATCCTTGACGGATGAGTTTTGGTCCGGCCGGCCGCTGACGGTCAATTATCGAGTAACGACGGCAAGCGGTTGCGCGAAATCCCGCAAAATCTGCCGATGGAACTCCGATGACGCGTATCTGACACGAATCCTTTCGTCCTGCGCCAGAATTCATTGGAGAATACGCAAGATTTTCGAGAAATGCGGGAAAATCCTATGGGGAATTTCCTATCAGCGGGTGCCCCCGCCTGACTTCGGGCAGTTCGGGCTGAAACAGTGGCAGGGCACTTTTGTGACTCGCCGAGTCTGCAACGACGGCACGTCGCAAACGTGCGGCGAACGAAACGTGAGGGCAACACTCCCGCGCCGAGCCGCGTGTGCCAAAGAACAGCCGACGCGGCTACGGCCTGGCAGGAGCCTTGCCTTCCGGAACCAGCACCTCTCCGCGTCTTCGCATGAGCGATTCGGGTCGCCTCTTTGTCGCCGCCTGCGACAAGCCCGGAAATCCAGGCCCGTTTTGACACCGACACACAGCGTCTGCTATTCGACGATCAACAGCGAACCACGGGACTGCGGACCACGGCGGTTCGCGCGACCGCCCACGTTCTTCTCAACGATACCGCTGCCACCGGCCAACCGTGCAAAGCGTCGCACGGGGAGCCTATTCCATGCTCGGCAGCACCCGCCGCCGGAATCAGAACGCTGTGAATGATCGATTCGCAAACAGAAACGGTTCCTGCCAACGTTTTCCGCGTTTTCCGTTTTCCGTCTGACACCGTTTTCCGTCCCCGGCCGGCTTCGGCGACAAGGCTCACACGAAGGCACAAAGACACGGACAGTTTCCTGACACACCGCCTTCGGGATGTTCCATCCCTCTGTGCCTTCGTGCCTTTGTGTGAGAAATCAGAACTCCTCGCTGTCCATGAGCCGGCGGATCTGGGCGGCTTCGGGGATCCCCATCTTCTCAGCGGCGGCGTGAGCCTGACGCAGCAGTTCCGCCGCCTCGTCGCGGTCGCCGGCGGCGTTTCGCCTGAGCAGGTGCTATCCAGGGTTCATCCAGACCAGTGCGCACGTCATCCAGCCGGAATGCGGCGAGCGGCGGAGTAGCTCGCCCCGACTCCTGCAAGCGTCAGCGCCCCTGCGTGACCGAGCGGACGTCGCGTAGACGGGCAGTTGTTCCTCGCGGCGGATGCGGAGGGCCTCGTCCAGCTCGCCCCGAGCCTGCAGCACGTCCGCGATCTTCCCTTGCGTGACCGCCTTCGCGGGACGTCGCCGAGCCGCTCGTAGACGGGCAGTTGTTCCTCGCGGCGGATGCGGAGGGCCTCGTCCAGCTCGCCCCGAGCACTCCGCAGCACGTCCGCGATCCGGCCCACGAATCGACCTTCTTCGCGCCGAAGTGCTTCGTTGCGTCCGCGAGCCGCGAGACGGGAGCAGTTGTTCTTCTCGCGGCGGATGCGGAGCTCGCCCCGCCTCGTCCAGCTCGCCCACGATTGTAGACGTCCGCCGATCTTCCAGCTCGCGAGCCTGACCGTCCTTCTCGCGGACGTCGCCGACGTCGCCGCTCGTACACGGGCAGTTGTTCCTCGCGGCGGATGCGGAGGGCCTCGTCCAGCTCGCCCCGAGCCTGCAGCACGTCCGCGATCTGCCCCTGCGTGACCGCCTTCGCGGACGTCGCCGAGCCGCTCGTAGACGGGCAGTTCTTCCTCGCGGCGGATGCGGAGGGCCTCGTCCAGCTCGCCCCGAGCCTGCAGCACGTCCGCGATCTTCCCCTGCACCGCCTTCGAGCGGACGTCGCCGAGCCGCTCGAACGGGCAGCAGTTCGCGGCGGATGCGGAGGGCCTCACTCGCCCCGTTCCTGTCCGATCCTCGGCCACGCTTTCGTCACGCTCAGTCGACGTTTGTTGCGGCGGACTGTTCGGCGAGGTGCGGATCGCCGCCGCTCAACGCAGCGGCGAGGTCCACAGGAAGTTCGAGCGGTCGTCGAGGTCGTCGGTCAGGTTCAGGCCGTGCTGGCACAGGCTCACCCACGACCGGTACGGGCCGTTGACCCAGCCGAACCACGAACCGGCACGTTCGACGCGGACAGGGTGCTCACACGAAGGCACAAAGGCACGAAGGAGTAATGCATCGACCGCACCCGTCCAACGCGAAAGCACGAAATCGTGCCAGACCTTTGTGCCTTCGTGCCTTTGTGTGAGCCCTCCTGACTACTTCCTGACAACCACCCCAGCCAGCTCACCAGCGTGTCAAATTCCGCGTGAATCTCGTGCCAGGCCGTGTTGTGAACGGTCTGATCGGCCGGTGCCGGCAGGCGTTCGCAGAACCAGTCGGTGACGGCTTCGTCGGCGGGTTCCCGGTCGATGTCGGCGGTTAACCGGTCGGCGATCAGCGGGTGCAGACGGAAGCGGTCGGTGCCAGGCTCCCGTTCGATCAGATGCAGCGAGTCGGCTTCCGTCAGCAGATCGTCCAGATCGGCCGACGACAGTCCCGAAACCGCCGCCGCCAGGCTCGATCCAATCCCGCCCGGATGGGCGAAACCCAGTCGATGAAAGCCGTGCAACAGCCCGTCCACATCTGCCAGCCAGGGTTGATTCCGTAGCGTGCGTTCCAGCGACGTCAGCAATTCGTCGACCATCACCGTCAGGACGCTCTGCCCGAACCGCGGATCGTCCACATCCTGCAGCGTCAGTGACGTCAGCCGCTCCAGCAGCCATTCGACCGACTTTCCCTTGCGCAGAAACGCGGATGCCAGATGAATCGCCAGCGGCAACCGCGCCGTACGCGTGACGACGGCTTCCTGCTGCTCCTGAGTCAATTCGTCCCAGGAAGATTGGCCGATTTCCTCGATGAACTGCTCTGCCGCCTGATCGGGACTCAGCAGTCCAACCGGGCGTTCCCGCCACCGCGCCGGCACGGCTCCGCGATCGAACCACCGCCCGCTGACAATCACCCGGCAGCCGTTCAGCCGCTGAATCAGTCCGGCAACGGCATGAGCAGCGTCGAGCGAATCCACGTTTTCAATCCGCAGAAACCCGCCGCTCAGTCGAGCCCGCAGCGCCGCATCGGGATCGATCCCGGTGATCCGCAGCTTCGCCGCCAGTTCGTCCCGCAACGCCTCGGCCGCGTATTTTCGCGACCGGTCCAGCAACAGTTCGACCACGAAGAATGCGGAATCCGACACTCCGGCTTCCTTCGTCCGCTGCTGCCGCAGATACAGCCAGCGATCGATGAGGTACGTCTTTCCCGACCCCGGCATCGCATGCAGAAACGCCACCAGTGCCGCCGTGCTGCCATCCAAAGTCGGTCCGCTGGACGAGTGGTTTCGCCAAAGATGCCATCCAGCCAGGCGAGCAGATCGTCACGCCCGACAAACAGCTCGGCTGCCCGTTGGTCGAAGCCGGGGGCCGACCGCCCGGAGCCGTGGCGGAAGTCGATGCATCGTCGTCAGAGTGGCCGTGATCAGAACGGAAAGGCGGTTGGCCGCCGTGTCCGGCTCCACCGAGATCGAGGTCGAAGTTTGCTCCAACCGTACGGCGATGGCCTGGCACGGTGACACGGAAGTTCCCCTTGAGCCGCAGGACGAAGTCGTCACCCGTAGCCGGGCGGTTGTCGGGGTCAACGGCGAGGCAGGCGTCGACCAGTTCGATCAATCCGCTGCCGACTCCGGCCTGGGACAGGACAACCCGGCTGCGGTCACCGCGTGCGATCCGGTCGAGCAGTGTGTTCCGGGCCGCTTGATCATCGCCGGTTCGTTCATATGGAAACTGCCCGGTGAGAAAGAGGAAAACATCACGCCGATAGCGTAGACATCGTCCTGCCTGCGTGGCGTGTAAGGTTTCCGCATGAGCCATGCTTCGGCAATTTGCGGCGAGAGTACGCAGCGGTCCCGGCCGGATCGGCCAGCGAATGGACGCCGGCTGTGCGGGTCCATGCGGCCCGAAGTCCGTCACTCGCAGATGGCCGTCGGAATCCAGCAGCACATTGGCTGGTTTCAGATCCCGGTGAATGACGCCCTTGCGATGCAGAAAGCCGGTTGCTTCGCCGATCCGAGTCGTCCATCTGACCGCAGTGTTGTGGCGATCCGATGCCGGAAGGTGCATTAGCGCGGGCCGGTTCTCCTCCAGACTCTCACCCTCGATGAACTGCATCACGAGCGCGTGTCGTCGAGGGACGCCGTCGGTTGGGCCGTTGCCGTTCGCGTCGACGACCAAATGGTCGAGCAGCGTGATAATGCCGTGATGTCCTTCGGCCCTGATCAGCGACTGCGCTTCTTCATCAAGCATGTGTTCACCAAATCCGTCGCTGTCGGGCCGCGAAAGTTTGATGGCGACACGCCTGCCGGGATTCTGTCGATCGAAATAGCATCCGACTTCCCCGAAACCGCCTGCGCCCAATTACGTGATCGAGGTCATAGCGGTCGGCGATGCGGGCCGGCAGGGTTCGTTGATCCGTACGGGTGACAGTCGCTGCTGGAGGTATCGCCGGCGACGCATCCCGCTGCGCTGAGTGGCTGCGTAGGCGACAACTTCCACGTTGCACCCGAGTCCAGCGGCAATTTGCTCTGCGACGACAGTTTCGTCACGCGCAATGATCCTGCCGATGTACACAATGAGCAGTTCCGCCAGCAGCTCGTCGCGACAGGCTCGGTCGAATCCATCAGCGACGCACAGCGCGTCGGCCAGACTGGCGTTCTCGTCGGCTTCGAAACCGTCTGCCAGGCGCACAATTTCTCGACGTTGATCTTTGGGGAGATCCCGAGGTTTCCAGGTCATGGACTGGCAGCCCTTCCTTCAGATTCGTCGCCCGAAATGAATCGAACGACGACAGGTGTGATCAGACCGCGAATATACCGGCCGACCTTGTGACGAGACAGGTTCAGCCGGTCGGCGATTTCCTGCTGAGTCAGTCCTTCCAGCAACAGCAACACGATCTGACGTTCGTGCGACCCTTCAGGCCAGCACTCCAGAATCGCCTGGATCTGGCTGTCGAATTCCTGAACTGCCAGGCGATGGTCGGGAATCTGCAGCGGGCAGTCGTTCTCGCCGTGAAGCTGGCTGAACGGGGTTGGATTTTGGCCTCCTCGTTTCTGAGCCGTTTGTCTGCGGCACTGCTGAATCCAGCGCTGCAGCAACAGCCGATGCAGCCGGCCCGCCAGTTCGTCCGATGTCGTGAGACTGGCCAGCGTGCCCGCCGGATTGGCGGCGATGTGCATCCAGACGCTGTTCAGCAGGTCGCTTTCTTCCATTCGTTGAGCCGGGTTCCTGCCGGCCAGAATCGCCTTCATCATTCCGCGAGCGCGCGTGGCCATCTGTTCGTACACAGCCGGAAACGCGGTCATGTCGCCGGCCTGCAGAGCAGGGATCAGTTTTTCGGTCAGGTCAGACATGGGGGTACGTCTCGGGAGAGCGGAAGCTCGCTTCCTACGTCACGCCGGCCATCATACCGTCGTCGTCTCGCAGATTGTTGTGACACCAGCGGAACGCGGCTGCCCGGTTTGGAAACAACGGGCAGACTTCATTCAGCCGAGTCACCCGCAGCATTCCGCCGAGGTCGCCCACAAGCACCAGCCGCCGATTGTGAACTCGCAACGCACCGGCCGCCGAATGCAGGACACCCACCAGGCAGACTCCCAGACGCTCGACTCGCTGAGTGTCCACAATGACGAACTGCGTGGCCGCTTCGGGCGGGTAGCCTGTCAACCGTTCGCGCAGCGCGTCGATGCGCTCACGAAACTGAACGGAATATTCGCGATACGGCAGCACGATCAGATCAATCAGCCCGCGCGAACTCGCCGGATCGGGCGCGTCGTGACGCGGGGTGGATGGCGGTCCGGAGGTTTCGGGATGGCGAGGCGGAGGTGCGGGGCCGCCGTCGTCTTCCCAGCGTCGGATGGCCTGACTGCTTTCATCGATCATGGGGATGTCCTTGCTCAAACCGGAAGGGAAGTGGACGAGCTGTCATTTCGACGACTCACACTCCGAGGTGTGCACAGGACACGCGGCGTGTGCGCGAATTTCGCGGGAATCCTGAGAATTGAAAATTGGGCTTCTGCGTCATGGCGTTCCATCGCCAACCGCCAGGCGACCACGGTTCGGGCGACCGTCGTTCGGGCTGTTTTTTTTTGTGGCGGCAACAGGCGCGACAGGGCAGCCCTTTGAAGGTGAGCGATCAGTTGTTTCTTCTGGCGAGCAGCTTTGCGGTGGCGACGTGTTGTCCGTTGCCGGAGTACGTGCGTTTGGGTTGCGGACGTTTGGGACCGCGCTTGCTCTTTTGAAACTTTCTCAGGTCCACTTTGGCCGTGAGTTGCTTTAACACGGAAGCCAGCTTCGCCGTGGTGAGGTTCTGACAGATCTCCCACTCGGCGAGCGGGATGGCGATCATCATGCCGTTGTACACCTGAGCGATTTCCAGCGCCACGTAATAGTTCGACAGATTCTGTTCCACGGTGTCCTCGCCATGCACGTTTCGCAGAGCCGCATGAATCACGGAGATTCCGTTCCGCGCCATCAGAGCAAGGCAGAAGGCGAACACGGCGGCTCGCGGATAACCCAGCGTCCGGATTTCGCACGTCAGGTTTTCGGTCATCTCCTGAAACATGGTTTCCACACTCCACCGTTTGCGGTACAGCTCGGCGACCTTCAGTGCGTCGGCCGCGGTCTTCGACAGGTTGCTGAGCAGGCAAAGTTCCCGTTCGCCGTCCCGAGTCGCCGCGTTCAGGCGAACCGTGATGCAGCGGATTGTCATCGTGTCACCGGTTTCCGGATCTGTGATGACCGCGGGCTGCTCGAACACTTTGCCGGTGTCCGATTGTCCGATCAACTTGCGGCGACCGGTGAACCGCAGCGGCATGTTGGCGTGGTGCCGAATCAGAAAGCGACCTTTGCGTCGCGCGATGCCGAACAGAAATCCCAGGGTGCAGAAGTTTCTGTCCGCGATCCACAGATCCTTCAGCCGCACGGACGGCAGCACCTGATCCAGCAGCGAACGTTCCTGAGCATGACCGTCCTTACACGGAATCACATCGATCGCCAGGCGCACGTCCGGGTCCAGCACGACGAGCGCCTGACCTGGCAGGGGAGCGGCTGTTTCCCGACGCGTTTCCGGCAGTCGATGTTCGGTGGCCGCGAAATGGTTGCCGTCCAGAATGCGAATGTTGTAGCCCCGCAGCAAAGGTGTCCTCGCACCCGGTTTGCGAATCACGGGTGCCAGTTGCCCGACCGAATCCCGGACCATCACGGCGGAAACGTGCGGCTCGATCCCGTTGAGCTTCTGATATACCGCTCACGGGTAGGAATGAGGCGTTCGGGCTCGTGGGTTAAAACGTGCAGAAAGCATCAGTGTTCGCCGCGGCCAGCATAAAAGGCACTGACCGAAACCGGTAAAGTCTCAGCGCGATCTTTCAGCGCCGCATTCACCGAGGGATTCATGTTGAACACGACCTCGCCCATCACTTCCGCAACCGTGGCGAACGGAAGAGTTCTCGTGTACTGCGTGACGGCGTGTTCTTCGAACAGCCGTTCGAGCCGTTCGGGATGAAACCCAATTACTGGCACTTGGTTCTGTGGCCGCAGGAAGACGGCGAACTGTCGCGATTCACCTGCCGGCTGACACGGTTTTCCCGGCGGTTCCGTATTGCGTCGACCTGATTGGCAGGCCGTTTCTGCAGACGAATCCGGAACGGCCGGTCGCGTTTCGACCAAAGAAGAAGTGAGCGTCCTTTTGGCAGATCCGCCGCGCGATGTCAGCCGGCGTTTCGTTCACCGCGGATGTTTTCAGACCGTGGCGTTTCCTGGTTGACCGCCGTCCATCTCGTCCAGGGAGATCCCGTCTTCGCGATGGCGCAGCACCAGGTAGGTGATCGTTGTGCCGCAGTAGAAGATCGCAAGGCGGTATGCTTCGGGAATCCGTTCCCAGATTCTGCGCCAGAAATCGGTGACCTGTTCAGCGATTTTTGATTGCCAGGAAATGCCGGTGAAGATCCCGTTCAGCACCGCGTCCGCAGCGTGAAAGACAAATTCGGCGGCGAGACCGAAGGCCGCCATCAGACATGCGGTCGCCAACGCGCAGCACAGCGCAGCGATCGGATGAGACACCACGTAGCTGATACCGCGGCTCAGGGCATCTGAACCGTCGCACTGATCCGTTCCGATTGCCGCGAGTGCCAGGAACCAGCCTGTGAGACACAGCATCGCGGTGATCTCCAGGCACAGCACCGCCAGAAGAACCAGCGGCAACGCGATAGAAACAATCAATTCTCCGACGGCGGCAACATCCCGTGTCCAGCGCGCGATGTGGCAAATGAGCAAGAGGCCAGCGACGAATGCGGCGGCGATTGTGGTCGAAGTCAGCAGCGTTCCGCAGTTCTTTGCGGAAAACTGCACGGACGGAATGACGCCCAGCCTGTTTTGGCGACAGACCGAAGCCGCCGTGGATCTGGCAACAGCAACTCCCGTGAGGCCGACAACCGCAGCGTGCCAAACCAGCGCAAGTGCATTGCGGACCGGATCTGACGTCGGTCGCACCAGCAGGCTCCAGGCGGAATCAAGAATCGTCTGCAGCGGCGCGGGCAACCATTGTCTGATCGAATTGGTCCAGTCTCCGACGCGGTCCGGGGATGAGATGGCGTCGGGATTCGCGGGTTCGCCGAGCAGGTGGGCCAGCACCATCCGTCCGGCACTGCAAATCAGCAAAC
Source organism: Planctomycetaceae bacterium (assembly GCA_041398785.1). NCBI lineage: Bacteria > Pseudomonadati > Planctomycetota > Planctomycetia > Planctomycetales > Planctomycetaceae > Planctomycetaceae bacterium. Next base: position 143,327 of record JAWKUA010000001.1, read on the forward strand.
AGCACAGCGCCGGAATCAGAGCCTGAACGGAAAGCGCTGCAGCGGGAGCTTTCAGCAGCAAGAGGCCGGGACACACGCGGTTCCACTGAATTCGCTGAACACTGACGGGATCGCGGTTCATGCTCCTGTCGTTCCTTCCGAATGCAGCAGCCCGAGTATTCCCAGCCCGTAGAACGTGTATTCGACATCGGCCTGCTGGTCCCAGCTCGCGCCGCGAAATCCGCCGTCGGGAAATTCGAGCGACTCCGTCAGCCATGCCAGCAGCCGGTCCGGCCGAAGCAGATCGCGTCGGCCGAGATCCTGTGCCGTCAACAGGCCGGTAAACGTTGACAGGCCATCGGCGAAGGGGATCCGTGTGTTCGCCTGAAATCCGCCTTCTGAGCTGGCGACGTCCGTGAGAAATCCCAGCACGTCGTCGGCGATATCGTCGTCCATACCGTTCAGCTTGTTCAGCAGTGCGACGGCCGCTGCCGTGGGGTTTGTGCCGCTGCGCCGCATGGGAGCAATTTCGACAAAACCACCGTCGTCGCGCTGCCGGTCGTAGAGAAACTGAATAACAGCGTTTGGCCGCGGCTGAACACGGCCGATGAGTTCATACGTCAGCGATACCATGAACGATTGATACGTGCTGCCGGCGGCTCCGGTTGTATTTTTGGCGTAGCCGCCGTCTTCTGTGCGTGTCGCTTCAAGCATTGCGGCCACGGAGTTCGCGAACGACGTTTCCTGACCCTCCAGCAGATTGCCGCCACCCGCTGTTTGAACGACAAGAGCACTATACAGCCAGCTCAGCAGGTCGATGGCTCCCAGAGAAAGCGGTTCGATCGTGCTCAGGTATCGCTCGATGGCGTCACGTGCCGCGTCACCGATTCCGCCGGTGACCGCAAGACCTCGCACGGCAAATCCGGTGTAGTACAAGTCGGATTCGCCTTCGCGGCCTCGAAAGCCGCCGTCAGGCATCTGGTGTGCAAGGATGAATCGCCGGTGGCTCTGCAACCTTGCGGGTTCCAACTGACTCAGGCCCTTTGCCAGGCGATCAGCAAGCTGGAAAAGATACATCCCGCACCGTGGTTCACGTGAATTGTCCGTTTGGTCTCGTGCAAGCGACCTGCCTGCGATCAGCCGCGGAGCGTACCGTGTCGCGCGTGCGTTTGTCACGCTGAAGACGACGACTGTCGTCCGCGACAAATTGTCGCCAGGCTGCGGCTCGCTCCTGTCACGTTGAAGATGTCAGCGGCTACGAGCTCCAGCCGAAACCTCCGGGATTCGACGTCGCCGGGAATCCGTAACAGCGGTTTCGGGAGACTCCGCCGTTCCACAGCACCAATGGTCCGCGACGAAAAGGCTCTGCGTTTTTTGCCAGACGGGGGATCACTGTTCGATGCGTCGGGTTCCTCGCCAGGACTTGATTCAGGCGGTGTTTGTCCTCAGACTGGTCCGCGTCGTGACGCTTGCCGCCCGCCTGCATTCCGCCTACCTGAACGAGACCTGTTCCATGAGACTGCTGTTGCTGATTGTGTGTTCGCTGTGTGTTTGCGCCGCAACGCAAGCTGACGAATTTGCCCGCTGGGAATTTGAGACTCCCGAATCCGGCTGGTCCGCCAACGATCAGGCCGCGCTGAGTGTCAGCGACGGACACCTGACAATCGATGCCACGGGAAATGACCCGTTCCTGACCGCCAGCGTCGCGAAGTCCGCGGCCGGCTGGCACGCTCTGACCATCACCGCAAAGTATCGGGGTCGAACCAGCGCTCAGGTCTTCTGGACGACGGAAAAGGACGGTGAAACGTCAGAAGCACGCTCCGTCAAATCCGAAATCCGCGGCAACGGAAATCAGTTCCGCGAATATCAGATCTGGTTCAAAACGGACGGCTCGGTCACGTCAATTCGTCTCGATCCGATGTCACGGCCGGGACAGATGCAGTTGGCTTCCATCGTGCTGACCGACGACGCCCCGCCCGAACCGAAGGCGACTCCCGTCGAAAGCATCAAGACGCTTCAGGACTTCAAAGTCGAACTCCTGTACGCGGTGCGCAGTGAGCAGTTTGGTTCATGGGTCAGCATGGCTTCCGACCCCAAAGGCCGGCTGATCGTTTCGGACCAATATGGAAAACTGTACCGCGTGACTCCGCCGCCGATCGGATCGGATTCGGAAACGCAGGTGGAACTGATCGACGTGGAACTGGGAATGGCGCAGGGGTTGTTGTACGCATTCGACGCTCTGTACGTCATGGTCAACGGTAACGACGAATTCAAGAGCGGTCTGTATCGCGTCACCGATTCGGACAACGACGACCATTTTGACACCGTCGAAGTGCTGAGGCATCTGGACGGGGCCAGCGAACACGGCCCGCACGCGATTGTGCTGGCTCCCGACGGCAAGTCGCTCTATGTCTGTGCCGGAAATCACACCAACATTCCGGAATTTGACCGGTCGCGAGTTCCCCGTAACTGGGACGAAGATCAATTGCTGCCTCGCATGTGGGACGCCGGCGGTCATGCCGTGGGCCGCATGGCTCCCGGCGGGTGGATCGCCAACGTCAGTCGGGACGGCAAACAATGGGAACTGCACGCCAGCGGTTTTCGCAACGAATACGACATCGCCTTCAACAGCGACGGCGAGCTGTTTACATACGACGCCGACATGGAATGGGATGTTGGGTCTCCCTGGTACCGGCCGACTCGCGTGAATCACGCGACCAGCGGCGCCGAGTTCGGCTGGCGTTCCGGCACCGGCAAGTGGCCGACGTGGTACCCCGACAGCCTGCCGTCCGTCGTTGACATCGGTCCCGGTTCGCCCACGGGGATCGCGTTCGGCACGGGAGCAAAGTTTCCCGCCAAATACCAGAAGTCGCTGTTCATCGCGGACTGGAGCTACGGCATGATCTACGCCGTCCATCTGACTCCGACAGGTTCGACATTCAGCGGAGAAGCCGAGCGGTTCGTTTCCGCTGCCCCGCTTCCGGTGACGGACATGGTCATCAATCCCGTGGACCGCGCGATGTACTTCACGATCGGCGGCCGGCGAACTCAGTCGGCTCTTTACCGCGTGACGTACACCGGCAGCGAATCCACCGCAGCCGTGACGGATGGCACCGCCGAAGGAGCCGAATTGCGCGATGTTCGCCATCGGCTGGAAGCCCTGCATCGCGACGATGCCGAGAACGCCGTTGACGAAGCGTGGCGGTATCTTGGTCACTCCGACCGCAACATTCGGTTCGCCGCTCGCATTGCCATTGAGCATCGACCGGTGTCCGAATGGGAAGACCGGGCTCTGGCGGAGAATTCCAGCGTCGACGCGAAGATCACCGCGCTGCTGGCGCTGGCACGGAACGGTAAGCCGCAACTGGCGGACGCCGTCATCACGTCGATGGCCACGCTTGGCGGTGACACACTGACAGAAGAACAGAGTCTGGCGGCGCTGCGGGTTCTGGAACTGACCTTCATCCGGATGGGTCGCCCGTCCGGAGATCTCGCCACGCAGATTGCGGCCCACCTTTCGCAGCGCTTTCCGTCCGGCAGTTCCAGGATCAATCGGGAACTCTGTGCGTTGCTGGTTTATCTGGGTGACAGCAGCGTGGCCGCCAAAGCTGTCCCGCTGATGGAAGACGCGCCGACGCAGGAAGAGCAGATGCATTACGCGCTTTGTCTGCGAACTCTGAAGAACGGCTGGACGCCGGCTCTTCGCGAGCGCTATTTCCGGTGGTTCGTCACGTCCGCCAACATGCGCGGCGGGCATTCATTCAGCGGATTTCTGAAGAACATCCGCAGCGAAGCCATCGAAACACTGAGTGAATCCGAGAAGGAGTCGCTCAAGGATGTGCTCGCCCTGACTCCGGAACCGGCCGAACCTTCGATTGACGCGGCCAGCCGACCCTTCGTCAGGGACTGGACAATCAGCGATCTGCTGGCCGATGTGGAGGCCGGACTGAGCGGTCGCAGCTTTGACAACGGCCGAAAAATGTTTGAAGCGACGGGGTGTTTCAAGTGCCATCGCTTCGCCGCGGAAGGAGGCATCGTCGGACCTGATCTGACCGGAGTAGGCCGCCGTTTTGACGCTCGCACTCTGCTGGAATCGCTCGTGGATCCCAGCAAGGTCATCAGCGATCAGTATGAAGCGACCGTGTTTGTCCTTGAAGACGGAAGACAGGTCGTCGGCCGCGTCGTCAACCTGAACGGCGACATGCTGATGGTCAGCGAAAACATGCTCGACCCGGGCCGGCTGACAAATGTCCGGCGTGAAGAGATCGACGAGATGTTCACGTCAAAGACGTCGATGATGCCGAAGGGATTGCTAAACAATCTGTCTCGTGAGGAAATCCTGGATCTGGTGGCATACCTGCAGTCCGGCGGCGATGCGTCCGCCGCTGTGTTCGCCGCCGCCGCCCGGCCGGTCGTTCCCGTCGCGACATTCACGGAAAGCGGCCACACGACGGATACCGTTCAGGACGTCATGAAACGAGTCGTTGCGAAGCAGGCACTGCTGCTGGATGTCCGCGAACCGGACGAATGGAACGCCGGACATCTCAGGCTGGCACAACTGCTTCCGCTGAGTGTCATTCGCACGGGTGAGTTTTCCGCCGAACAACAGAAGCTGCTTCCAAAGGACATGCCGATCTATGTTCACTGCCGCAGCGGAGGCCGCGTCCTGGTCGCTTCAAAGCTGCTGCGCGAAAAAGGGTACGACATCCGTCCTCTGAAATCAGGGTACGAAGCGCTGCGGGCCGCTGACTTTGAGAAGGCGGAATAGCGGACTGACGCGACACGGAGTTCACAAGTCGGATTCCGTGTCGCGGGCCGACTGTTCGCGACTGTTTCGACGGCCTACCGAACCTACAGCGACGTGCTTCATTCATGTCCAGGCAAACGGTTGTCCTGCTGGGAGCCAGCAATGTCACTTTCGGCTGGCGGCACCTGATCAGCGCCCTGCGAATCGGGTTGTCGGCGCCTCTGGACATTTTTGCCGCCGGTGGGCTGGGGCGTTCGTATCTCGGCCCCAGCCGGTTCGCCCACCGGTCGCTGCCGGGCATCCTGGACTCACAAATCTGGAATGCTCTGAAGGCAAATTCAGAAACGCAGACACGGCCTGTCGCTCTGGTCACAGACCTGGGAAACGACCTGGTCTACGGTTGCAGCAGTGATGACGTTGTCCAGGCTGCGAACCAGTCGATTGAGCGATTGCGGGAGTTCCGCGCCGACATCGACATCGTCCTGACACGTCCGCCGCGGGAATCGGTGGACAGTCTTTCGCCGAGACGATTTCGATTCTTCGCAAGTGTGCTGTTTCCGTTCCGAAGGATGGAACTGCCGGATATTCAAAACGCGACCGCGGAACTTGACGACCGCGTTGTCGAACTGGCCCGCAGATTGAACGTTGCTGTCGTGAAGCCGGAACTCGACTGGTACGGACTGGACCCGATTCATATCCGCCGGGCGTGCCGCGTGGAGGCGTTCTGCCGCATGGCGGAACAATGGGACGCCTGGAATGCCTCACAAAGCGAGCAGCGTCGCGTCGCGGCTTCCGTCGCACTTCCGATTCCACACCAGCGCACAGCCTTCGGCCGCAGCATCACAACGCCGCAGCCGTCGCGGCAGTACCGCAACGCGGACATCCACGCCTATTAGCGGGAATCAAAGTTCCGCGAAGATTCTGAAGTCAGAATCCGTCGCCGGACCGGAATTTGATTCCGGCAACGTCTCTGCCGCTGTCTCGCGTGCCGAGATTGCTGAACGTCGCCGCGTCGATCTTCTCGCTGAGAAATGTGACCGATCCGTCAGCGAACAGGAACATCGCCCCCGGACCATGCTGGCTGCCGAAGCCTCCCGTGCCGTCACCGTCTTCGCCGAACGTGTCCATTCCCGCCGACGAGTTCATGGGGACTCCCGTGTTGCGCAATGACGCCGCTGTTCCCGATGACCAGCCCAGATCGATACCGTTCGGCACGCTGTTCTGTTGCCGTTCACCCAGCATAATCGTGTTGGAGGCCCCGTCGCGGATCTGTTTCATACTGGTGCTGCTGTTCAAAAAAAACAGTCCGTCATTGGTCATCGAAATCGGCACGTCACTGCCTCCGGTCACTGCCGCATAGCTGGTTGACCAGAATCCGCCAATGGAACTCCGGTTGCTGATCGGACAATGCATCGAGGCGATCGAGGCACCGGCAAGCGCCGCGTTTTCCGCCTCGTAGACTCCAAAGCGCGGATCCATGCCGTTGTACAGGGATCCCTGTTCCAGCGCTGGCAGAAGCTGAACCAGCCAGCCCATGTGATAGCCCTGCGGTTCGTTGAAGATCGGTCCAGGAGGATTCACCGTCCCCGGAGGATACACGCCCGTCGCGGCTTCATAGTTGTAGATCGCGATTCCCAGTTGAGAAAGGTTGTTGCGGCACTGCACCATCCGAGCTGCGTTGCGGGCCGAATGCAGCGCAGGCAGCAGCAGCGACACCAGAACTGCGATGACGGTACCCGCCATGACCATCTCAATCAGCGTGAAGCCGCGCCGGCGCCCTGGGAAAAACCGCCTGCTCAAAACGGATGAAATTGACTCGTCAACCGGCATCGGTACTGCCCTCACTTTTCGCCTGTTCGCCAACACAACCATACATGGCATCGGTGTCCGCTAACGATTTGAGATTCTTGACGTTCACAATCAGTGAGACAAGCGGCCCGCGATTTTGTCTGGAAAAAAGGGTTCTTCCGGGCAACAGGTGTCCGTACTCCACATCGCTTCAGGCCCCGCACGACGAGCACGTTCACGCAATTGCGCAAGCGATGGTGTTTCGAGTTAACCAAACTGCCACGACCTGCCATTGAGACGAGAACGCAGAATTCGACCGTCAATCTCGAACTGGTCCCACACTCGTTCCGGCGATTCTTCGACGCATCCTGTGAGAGTTTCAAACCATGTCATGTCAGGTCTTATCCGAGTGAGAGTACACCCTGTGGTCGCTTGAACTCCCGGACGACTGCTGCGAAACGGCGATTCCATGCCAAGGGGATCGTTCGTGAAGGTGATACCCCGTCGCGAATTCTTGCCGACGGATGTGCGGCGTGATTCCGGAAATCGCCGCCGTCTGCTGTCCATCCGCGGCACGGGCTACCGTTTCGTTCGCAAAACCGACGACGGCGAACCGGGCTCGTCCCTCAGCCGGTAGATGTGAATCGAATACCCGATCCGGACTTCCGGTTCGCGGTTGTAAAGCGTCCGGTGCCACAAAAGACTCTGGCCGTCGTAACCTTCCGGCAGCGATGCTGCGACGGACGCCTTGTTCGTCAGGTGAGTCACACTGACGGCGTACCAGTCAGCATCATCAGCCGTGATTGGCCGATCGAAATCGGCACTCGATCGGTCACCGGCTATTCGACAGTTGATACCGACTCGCGGAGGATCCACGGGACCGAAATACCGCAGAACAACTCCTTTCGCCGACGGGTTGTCTTCGATCCATTCCCGCAGGTAAATCAGATCCTGGCCCCAGTCCAGATTCGCATCGTTCATCACCCGAAAACCATTCTCAGGCCCGCCGACCAGTTCATTGAAATACGAAAGCGAATGCGGGTACACCGACAGACTGCTGAATGTCATCCAGCCGCAGGCCGCCAGCGCCAGCCAGCGGCACCACGCGCGGCCGCGTGTGATGAGGTCAGCCGTCTGACTGATCCACACGAACACGAAACCAAACGCCGGCAGCAGATACCGAAAGTAAAACATCCCCGTCTGCGAACTGACCAGCACCAGCAGCGCCAGGCCGGGCACCCGCAGCGGCAACTGTTTAGCGAACTCGGTCCCAGGCTCCTGCCTGGGACCGCATGTCCTCGAAGCCCGCTTCGCGCGGGTGGTGCTGGCAGCGGCCGCCGTGACATCGTGGAAGCAGAGCTTCCGGGATAGGCGTTCCAAAGCTGGAGCTTCGGAACGAGAGGTTAAACGAGAGGTCGAACGAGAGGTCAATGGCAATGGCGTTAAGGATATTGAATCGTTTACCCCGTGGCCGACAGGCCAGGCCGTCGCCGGTTTCGCACCACCTGGCCTGTCGGCCACGGGTTAAACGAGCTGCGTCTTCCCGCCTGAGAAATCCTGAAAGGCGCTGCGCCGCGTTTTTGCCGCATCAGGCATCCTTCGATCACACACCGCACAGCAGGTATTCCGCCCTCCCGAAGTGTCCCGCCTCCGGCTGGCGGTCAGCAGGCAGACAAACTTCAGATCGGAACGAATCCACAGAATACAAGCATCACAGCAATTTTGCGAAATCGGAGACTTTTATCGTCACGGGTGATTGACGACGACAACCCACCATGGTACCATCAGCAAGTCGCCTTGCAAGTCGCCTTGCAAGTCGCCTTGCAGGTCGCCTTGCAGTCGCCTTGCAAGTCGCCTTGCAAGTCGCCTTGCAAGTCGCCTTGCAGGTCGCCAAAGGCGGCGTGTGTCGTGCGCCGCTCGTGCCAACACACTTTTTGTGAAGGAGAGTTGCGATGGTCAATCGATCTGCGTTTTCGACGGCTGCGATGGACGCATGAATCATGGGGCGGCTTCTTGAAGGGCTTTCGCTTGTGCTGCTGCTGCTGATCGTAGCCGTTGGTGGCTGGTCGATGGCGGCACGGCGTGGTACCGCCGTCCTCAGCGCGGCTCCTGTGCAAGTCAGCGGATTGGATTTCGGGCGGGTTGCCGAGCAACGTGAGTTTCAGCACAGAATCTGGATTCAAAATGTCGGCACAGCACCGGTGACCCTGTCAAACATCCGTGGCTCCTGTCGATGCACGCGGTTAGAGCCGTCGCAGGTTACCGTCCTCCCGGGCGATACGGCGTCTGTTGATCTGGTGATCGATTTGCTGCCGTCGGACGCAGTTGAGGCAACGCGATCGATTCGCGAGTTCTCGGCACAACTGATTGCCGAAGTGGATGACGGCATTCGGAATATCCGCTCGTGGCGCTTAACGGGCACCGTTGAACGCCGCGTGGTTGTTGAACCACCGGCAATCATCTTTGGCGGGTCGAATCCGTTGGTGGTAGGCGGCGGTTGGCCGACGCTCAGCGCTCGAATTACCGCCCATGACCAGAATGCCGAGCTTGAACTAGTCGCGACCCCACTTCGATACGACTGGCTGAGTTGCACGCTGGACAAGCAGTCGCAGGGTGAATGGCTGCTGAGTGTCACTCCCGCGCCGACGGATCAAATCGGAAGTTTCAATGCAATGCTGCGGGCGAGACTGATCCTGCCGGGCCAGCAGCCCGTTCCGGTAGTCGTTCCGGTCTCGGGCGAAGTCACCTCTGAAATACAGCCGCACCCGCGCGCATGATCTCGTGTGCCCCCGCGGAGATCGGGGTGCAACATGAAGTTCCGGTCACTATCCGGTCGATGCTCGACCGGGAATTCCGGCTCACTGGTATCGGCTCCGACTCAGACGATATTGAAGTGGTCGACGCAGGTCGCGATGAATTATCCTGTGAGCATTCGCTTATTGTCCGAACACAGGTGACGAAGACGGGACTTGTCTCGCCCGGAAATGTCGTCATCCAGGTCGCGGTGGACGGTGAGGACCACAATCTGAAGATTCCCGTGCGCTACTACGGTGTCTCATTGAGGTGACGACATGAAATGCGTCATGCAGTTAATTCTTGGTGCAACGCTGGGGTTGTCGGGCGGTTCACTTGTCTCTGGCGACCAGCGCGTGATGCGGGAAGTTTTTGACGCGTGGAACCAGCGACAGCAGATTGCCAATCGGGTCTACTACGAACTGGACTGCCGGACGGTCATTCCGAAGGGAGCCTATAGTGAGGCGATGGGACTTGACCCGGAAACCGATCCGGACCCCGTCGAGGACACGGTCCTTAAATTCACCCGTCGTCTTTATCTGGATTTTGACAATGGCAAGTCCAGAAGTGAAAAAGAAGGGGATGACCTGATCGAAGGGATGCGTCGCACTGCCTGCGAAATCGCTCTCTGCGATGGCGAGCACATTCAGGCGTATCAGCCGCGGGAGAAGTACGAAAATCCCGCAGCCCCCGGCATCCCGGCTGTTGAATTGATGAATCACACCCCCGACGGGCAGTTTCGTGCATTCTTCTTCGATCCGGTGCTTTATCCGATATTTTGCGCGCATGGCATCGTTCAGGATGACAAGCATCAGATTGCACCGCTCCCCTCGCTGCGGCACGCGATCCAGGAGTCGTACTTTCACTACGATCGAGCAGTGAGTGTCAACGGTCAGGAACTGGTCGTTGTGCGATCCGTGGATCACCCGTCCCAGCTCACGAGCGAGTACTGGGTCGACATGGCGCGGGATGCCGCGATTGTTCGAATGCTGCATCTTGACAGCAGCGGCGACATCTACAAGGAGGTCGATATCGACTACGAGGATAGCGATCGTGGGTGGTTTCCGTCCGGCTGGACAGACAGCCGCGGTGCTCAGGGTTCCGTGGAGACTGTGAAAGTCGCCAACCTGGAATTCAACCCCGATTTCAGTGGCATTGAGTTCCATATCGAACCAACGCCGGGAATGATCTACAGGAATGAGGGCAGCCCGGAGGCAATGGTCGCCGCTGCCACAGGTTCTCCGGACATGAGATTTGAATACTCAGAGGTTCTGAATCAGCAGCGGCGCACACGGCAGTTCTGGATGGTGCTTGTTGGTGTCGGTGCTGCCGCCTTCGTCGGACTGCTTTATTGGCGCAGGTCACGCAACTGATTCGCGGACCACGTCATGCCGGCTCTTTCTCTCTCTCTTGTTTATGAAAGGTGCATTTCATGAATCAACTGCGCATTGCTGTAGGGCTCAGCATCGTTGTGTTTGCGACGTCCTGGGTAGCCGGAGGTCTGGTGAACTGCGTAGATGGCTGCAATAGCAACTGGCAGGCCTATGTGATCAATGACAAGTGCTACGTTTGGACTCCTGAAAGCTGCAGGGAAGGCAGTGACATGTTCGCTGAAGGAGATGAAGGAGGAGAGTGTGAACTTATCGTGCCGATCGAAGAAGTAACAGCGTATTCCTGCGACGCCGGATCCTGTTCACGCATCTGCGCGAATCCGGAAATTCCGCCAAATCTCTACCAGTACCAGGGCGCTCCCGTCATGGGGTGTCACGCAATACCTAAGAAATTCAACAGGAAGCAATGTTCCGGGATGTAGTCGCATGCGCGTCAGCTTTCGTACGGACGTCGTAACCGCTTCCCGTCGGTGCGCTTGCATTCTGATCTTGATTGTTCATGCCGGGTTGCTGATGTATGCGGCGACCCGGCTAAGCCCGACGGTTGATGAGCCAGCGCACCTCGCGGCCGGAGCGTCCATCTGGCAATCCGGGAGCTTCCGCTCGTATTCGGTGAATCCGCCGTTGGTCAGAACGGTTGCCGCCGTGCCGGCTCAGCTGACCGGCATTGGCCTCGACGAGACGATTTATCTGCGTTCGGAGCGTTCGATAAGAAGCGAGTTCTCTGCCGGAGATCGGTTTCTTGAGCTGAACGGACCTCGCGCACTTTGGCAACTGAAACTTGCGCGGTGGATGTGTGTCCCGTTCAGTCTGCTTGGTGCGTGGACATGCTACCGCTGGAGTCGGGATCTGTTCGGCGAAGCAGCCGGTTTCGCGGCTCTGCTTTTGTGGTGCTTTTCGCCCGCTGTACTGGGACACGGGACACTGATTACCGCGGACGTTGCGAGTGCGTCGTTCTTCGTGGCGACGTGTTACGCATTTCGCAACTGGCTGCTTCGTCCTTCGTGGCGTTCATGCGCAACTCTGGGAGTGTTTCTCGGAACCGCCCTCCTGGTGAAGTTTACCTGCCTCCTGCTGTTCGCGATTCTTGGGCTGTTGTCCGTGTGTTCGGTGCTGTTTCCATTCGCAGTGCCACCTGGCAGCGGAACCGGCACATCGGCAGGCAGTGAAGTCGATTCACATTTGGCAAACTCGCCCGGCAGACGGCTGCGTACCGGCCAATTGGCGCTGGCGTTCGCACTGGCCATGTTTCTCGTCAATCTGGGTTTCGGCTTCGAAGGCACGGGAACCCGACTGAGAGACTACAACTTTGTCAGCCAGGCACTCGCGGGCCCGCACGATACCGTTCCCCCCGACGCCCCGGAACGAAGGACATCACTGTGGATGTATGGCAACCGGTTTCGAGACCAGTGGGTCGGGAGACTTCCGGTTCCGATTCCCGTCTATTACCTGCGTGGCATCGATATCCAGAAGAAAGACTTTGAGGCACCGCGCCCATCCTATCTGTTTGGGAAATGGAAATCGGGAGGATGGTGGTACTACTATCTGGCCGGGGCATTGGTAAAGCTCCCCGTCGGCACGCTGCTGTTGATTTTCGTCGGCCTGCTTCAGGCGGCCCGCGGAGTGTCGCGATGCCATCCGGTTGACGAGTTTCTGCTGATTGTCCCGATGCTGGCCGTGCTGGGGGTATGCAGCGCGCAGACGAACATGAGTCACCATCTTCGCTATTGCCTGCCGGCGCTGCCGTTTCTGTTCATTTCGATTAGTCGTGGGGTGAGCGTTCCGGGGGCTTTTCGCAACGTAGCCGCGGCTGCGGTTGTTGGAATGCTTCTCAGCAGTCTCTGGGTCTTTCCGAATTCTCTGTCGTTTTTCAATCTCGCGGCGGGCGGACCGGAAAACGGTAAGCGATACCTGTTGCACAGCAACCTCGACTGGGGACAGAACTTCCTGTTCCTGAAGGACTGGATGGCCGGGCACCCCGAGGCCCGCCCTCTGATTCTGCATGATCACGCGATCTACGAGCCTCGGCATCTTGGCCTCGACGTCCTCAAGCCAACACGGCGGCCGACACCGGGATGGCATGCTGTCACGTCCGATGTTTTGTGCGGCGGGGCAAACGACTCCGGATGGCCCGTTTGGCTGCTGGACGAAGAACCGGTTGCGGTCGTCGGATACTCAGTTCACATCTTCCATGTCACTCAGGAACAGGCCGATGCTGCCACGAGAGAGTACTTCAGATGAAGGTTGCAACACAGAGATTCCGCGCGGAAGCTGAACTCGAACGGATCAATGACGACGTTTCATGTTGGCTCATGACAAGCTTGGGGCGCTACTGCAAACGAGTGACGAACATCGGTCACCAATCTCGGCAACAGTTTCGCCGTGGATTTTCACTGATCGAGCTGCTGGTTGTCATTGCCATCATTGGAATTTTGATGGCGTTGCTGTTGCCGGCGGTGCAGGTCACTCGGGAGGCGGCTCGGCGGACTCAGTGTAAGAACAACCTGCGGCAACTGGGCCTTGCCGTTCACAACTTCGAAGCCACGTACCAGCACTATCCGTCGAACGGCTGGGGCTTCCTGTGGATGGGTGATCCGGATCGTGGAACCGGGCCAAAACAGCCAGGCGGCTGGGTCTATCAATTGCTGCCCTTTATTGAACAGGACAACCTGGCCGAACTGGGATCCGGACTGGATGACGCGGCGAAAGCCGACGCTCTGGGTGAACTCTGCCGGACGCCGCTGGCATTGTTCAAATGCCCCAGCCGGCCGGGAAAACAGGTTTCGAAATTGAATCCTGATCTGAGCTTCCACAATGCGAACCTGCCCCAGAACGTTGCCAAAACGGACTATGCCATCAACGAAGGCGACTTCATCACGGGCACGCTCGGCGGACCATCGTCGCTGGCAGAAGGCGACGATCCTCGCTACGCCTGGAGGGACGTGTCTCAGGCGACGGGCGTTTCCTTTCTGCGCAGCACGATTCGTCCGCGCGACGTGACGGACGGGGCATCGAACACGTATCTGATCGGCGAAAAGCGAGTGAGTCAGAGCGGCTGGAGTGACGGCAGTGATCCGGGACACGATCAGCCGATGTACAGCGGCGTCGATCTGGACCTGAACCGCTGGACGATCAGCGGTCCGTTGCCAGACGGCCTGTCTGCTCAGCCGCGTCTGTTCGGAAGTTCTCATCCCGGCGGCTGCCACTTCGTGCTGTGCGACGGTTCGGTGAAGCAGGTGTCGTACGTTGTCGATCAGAAAGTCCATCAGTACTTCGGAAACCGCCGCGACGGCCAGGTGACGGAGTGACGCGGGACCAGCGGTCGCATCGTCGACGGAGCGGTTGGCAGGGGACCTCGGCCGTGCGATCACTTTGTGCAAGAGCCGTCAGCCGGAGTTTCCGTTTCCCGGATCGGTGGGGCGTTTCAGCAGGGGGAGGTCGCGGGTTGTCTGTTCGCTGGCGTTCGTCGGCGACGCAATCACCTCCACGACGATTTCCGTTTCGCCAATGTAGATGCGGTCACCGGTACACAGCACCTTGACGGTCACGTCGTGGCCGTTCACGATCGTCAGGTTTGTGGAATCGAGATCGACGATTTCGAACTGTCCGGGTTCGCCTTCCCGAATTTCCGAATGCAGGCGGCTTAACAGAGCATCGGCGATCGTGATGTTCGCTCGCCTGCTGCGCCCGAGCGACACGGGGAGATCGCCGGCAGTCAGTTCCACGCGGCCATGCGGCAGGCGGGGTGAAATCAGAATCAGTTTGTTCACCAGTCGTTCCGGGCGAAGTTGCCATCGACTCCGTTGGATGTCGATTCGTCGTCAGCTTACGAAATCGCGATGGATTTTCGAAGGGACGAATAACCGGCAAGGCCGGAGTCCCGGCGCTGATGAATGATCCCGCAGTGCAGTTTCGTGAAGCCGGATCGCGACTTTCCAGGCTACGTTTTATTCGGTTCCATACTGTTCAACGATGCGCTGCGGGTTTTCCTGCAGCTCAATTACCGGCAATGGATGCAGACATGACGACAACCGAAATGGAATGTGACAGCGTTCAGCAGTGCGACGAGTCGACGGCTCCGGAGTTTCGCGACGGGCCGCGCGAGCATCTGTTGACGCAATTGCTTCGGGAAGGATTCGTTCATCAGATCGCGAGCCTGGAGGACAGTCTTGAAGCCACCGCTTCCGCTGCGACGGACGACTTTCGCACGATCCTGGAGACTCGGCTGAGTTCTCTGGAAGAGCGCCTGCTGGCGGCCATCGCGCAGAGGCCGGTGTCCGCGGATGCGACTCCCGCGGCGCCCTCAGCCACGGGGCCGGAGCCGGAACGAACGCCAGCCGCCGATGATCCGCTGGCGGAACTGAGACTGGCTTTTCTGAGTGACGATGAACCGGAAACGCAGGAGTCAGCCGGAACAGGCGCGGCGGCCGCGCCGGTGACTGTGGAGACGCCGGCAACGACGATCACGGCGAACACTGTGGTTCCTCCGGCGGAGACCGAACCGCTGCCGTTTGAAGTGCCGGATTGCGTCGATCCGCACCAGCTGGAGGAATCAGAACTGCGCAAAGTGTTTCTGGAGCGAGAAGCACTGCTGAAGATGGTCGCGGAATACGCTCGGCGAAAATCGCAGCAGCCGCAGTTGATGACGCTGGATGATCTCAAGGCGCTGGCCGCGTCGCTGCCCGAACAGCTTGCGGCACGAGTTGAGCACACGCTGGCGCGACTGAACCAACAGCAGCGGCTTGGGGAACTTGAGCTGTCGCTGGAACGGGCACGCGTCGCTCGTCAGGTGGCCCAGTTGCAGGCCACACGTGAACTGCTGGAATCCAACGCGCGGAAGCTGGGACTGACGATTGGTGCAAACGGAGCCATCGAAGGTTGCGTCACCGACGACGAAGTCCAGACGCGAAAAAAGCGGCGCTGGCTGTCCGCACTCGGCTTCGGGCACTAACCGGGAATTGGCGGGATCAGACTCCCGGCGTTCGAAGAATGATGAATAATCCGGGCTGGTGTGTCGGCCCGCCGGGCCTGAAACGCATTTGGATCGACACCCCAGTTGCCCGGATGAACTTGTTTTGGAGTGCGATGGTTCAGCATCGCTTTGGATTTCGAGGAAAGGTGAACTTCTGAGCTGCCGTTCGATTCACGTGAAATCTCCGATGCGGTGAACATGAAAGCGGCGACACGTTGCGGCACTCCAAAGACGTCGTCTGCACGAGGTGTGGTTCAGATGGACCATCCGGATTGAGAGTTCGATATCCTCCCGCACCGTAGCCGGGGGTGCATTTCGTCCGGCAGTTTGCGTCAGGAGGAACTCGCACGGCGCGTCAACAGATTTCGATGACGCTCGTTCGCCACATCCACCGGATTCGCGGATGATTCCGGACAAATCCCGCCGTGCGTCGCGGCTCTCATACAGGCCGCGGCGGACACTGGTGCTTTTCGCAACTCTTACTGCCGCGAGCCTGACAGTCTCATTTCTTCCCGGCTCGCGGAATTCTGGATAGTCGGGGCACGTTGTTTCATGGAACCACTTTTCTTCGAACCGATCCTGAAGCAGGCTCGCTGGGGCGGTCGCAAGCTGGGCGAAATTCTGGGTAAGCCGATCGGTACGGCGGCGGACTATGCGGAAAGCTGGGAAATCGCCGATCAGAAATCCGGTGACAGCGTGGTTGCCCGTGGAAGCCGGAAAGGCCGGCGATTGTCCGAACTCGTGCGACACGAAGGTGCTGCCCTGCTGGGCCGGCACCGGCACGTGACTCAGTTCCCGCTGCTGATCAAGTTTCTGGATGCCAACGACTGGCTCTCGCTGCAGGTGCATCCCGACGACCTGCAGGCCAGGAGCTGCGACTCCGCGGAAAACGGCAAGACGGAAGCGTGGGTGATTCTGCAGGCAGATCCCGATAGCAGGATTTGTTCCGGACTCAAGGCCGGTGTGACCAGAGAACAGCTTTCGTCGGCGCTGTTGAACGAACGGAGTCTGGAAGATTGTCTGCACATCATTCCCGTCAAAACGGGTGACTGCATTTTCGTGCCGGCACAGACGGTGCATGCACTGGGACCGGGAATTGTGATGGCCGAAGTGCAGCAACAGAGCAATCTGACGTTTCGGCTTTCCGACTGGGGCCGGCTGGGCACGGACGGAAAGCCTCGCGAATTGCATGTGGAACAATCGCTGAACTGCACGGACTTTGGACGCGGCCCGGTCGATCCCGTGGTGCCGCGCAGTTGCCGCGAGGGCGATCATCTTTGCGAGGAACTGGTGGCGTGCGAACACTTCGTCATTCGGCGGCATTCGACCGGAGACGCGTTTTCTCTGCGTTCGATCGACAGTTTCCGAATTCTGATGCTGTTGACGGGAGAAGTGGTGCTGTCCTGGTCGGGAGGCGAATCGCCGTTTGTGCGAGGTCAGACGACTCTTCTTCCGGCTGCGCTGGGCGACGCAACAGTTCGACCCGGTGGCGAAATTGAGCTGTTGGACATTACGTTGCCCACTTCGCATGCGGGATGAACAACCGGGCTCGACACGTCACGCTGCGACTTTGCAAACTGATGTCGCGAACGGAAAGGCGCGGATTTGTTCGCAGATCTGACCGACCTGGCTGGTTGTCAGTTGATGTGACAGCGGCAGGTTGATGATCTCGCTGCACAACCGCGATGTGTGCGGAAACCAGGCAGGGTGACAATCGGCGGGGAACGGAAACAGCGTCGCCGTATCGATCCCGGCGGACCACAAATGCTGTCTGAGTGAATCGCGATTCAGCGACGACGTGCGAATGCTGTAGTGGCTCAGGCCGTGACTTTCCGTGGCCGGCAGTCGCAGCACGCTTCCGTCCAGCCGCGAGAGTTCTCGACTGTAGATACCGGCCAGTTCACATCTCCTGCGTTCAAACTCAGCCGCGCGTCGAATGTTCGCGGCGGTGAGTCGCAGCGACAGCTTCGTGGGACGATGCCACCATTCCGGCGACAAATCGTCCGTCAGCGGCGCGCGGCTGGTGGCAGGCTGATGACCGGCACGTGCCGCCGATGCCTGGCGTCGCTGACTCAGCGTTCGCAGCATTCCGTAGACCGCGGATTGGTGAGCGGCTGTCCTGATGCCAAGTGCAGTTTCCTGCAGGAAGCTTCGTGCAAATTGCTGGCGTGTCATCGAGCGATCTCGCGACCGCCGCAGATATCCGGCCACAATGTCGTCATGAGTAAACGCCATTCCGCCCCAGCCGGAATACAGAGACTTCCCGAGCCCGAAACTGATCACTGCCACGTCCTGATCGCGCAGGCGTCGCAGGTCGCGGCGATCGGGGATCGCCATCGCCATATCGATGATTCTCAACCGTGCGTTTTGAATCAGTGCAGAATCGAGTTCGCGCTGGAACCGATGGCCGAACACTTCGCTGAGCACCACGCCGTAATCCGCTGAATCAACCGGCGCGGAGTTCACGTTCATCAAGAAGCCGTCCGGGCGACAGTCCAGCAGTTGCAGACTTCGTCCTGACCGTCGGATTGCTTCGTGAACCACCTGGCACGTAAACGCCGGGCAATACACATCCGCGCTGTCGTTCAGCACGTGTTCGATCGTACGGCAAATTCCGTATCGGGCGGACGGCAGCCAGACGGCGTTCCTGATCGCCAGTGAATCGGCGCAGAGCTGTTCGAGCTGCGTCAGGCTGCCGGACAGAGGACTCAGCAGCTTTTGCTTCAGCAGTGAAGTCAGCCCGAATGGTGGACGATGACGAGGAATCATGCGGCGCGTTTCCGGGCGACAACGAGGGCTCCCGGGGCAATCGCGAATCGCAGTAAATGCCACGACAGAATTCCGGCGGCGAACAGTGCCCGCACGGCCGCGGACGATTCCGCACTGTGCGCCGCTCCGCGCGGGGACGCTGACTCGATGTAAAAACCGCAGCCTTCAATCGTCGCCAGCAGACTTCTCAGCGGCATGCAGAATCGGTGATCCGTGACGGCCCTGCGAATCAGTCTGTCTGAAAGTCCCGGCAGCACTGGTCGGACAAGGTTGCCTGCGGTGACAAACGGGCTCTTGGTGATTGCCCGCATGACCAGCAGGCCGCCCGGTTTCAGAAGTTTCCACGCGGCTCGCAACTCGCGCTGCTGGTTCGGCCAGTAGATGTGGGCGTCCAGAACCGACAAGACGTCGACGGGGTGGTCGGCCGAAAACAGGCTGCAGGCTTCCAGTGAATCGCACTGTTCGGCGTCGAACCCCTGCGACCGGACATACGCTACAGCTTCCGGCACGATATCAATGCCGAAACCGTCAAACCCGCGTTCGCGAGCCTGCAGCAGAAAGCCGCCGAACGAACAGCCGACATCCAGCAGAGACTGGCCGGGCCGTCCGCCGAAGTCGCTGATCCGGCTCAGGACGGCCTGAAACATGTCCGACTTGAAGTCATTCAGCCGAGTCCCCGCGTCGTGCTGTCCCCAGGCCATTTGGCGAGTGTGCTCAGTCTCGGCGTCCGGCGTGTAGCTGCCAAGCATGAAATACGACCGGCAGTGACTGCACCGGGACCAGGTACTGATGCCGCGGGCGGTCGAGAATTGGTACCGGCGGGCCGGGCCGTTTTCGCCTTCAGCGCAGCACCCGCAGGCCGGGCAAACGCCGCAAACCGGTGACTTCTTTGTCCGCGTTTCGAGCGACAGCGGTGTGTCCGCGTGGCCGTTCGACGGCAGGCAGGCGGTGTGCGTCAACATTCGGCGGGAATCCTTCCAGACGACGTTTTGGCTCAGAACTGGCAGCGCAGACTGCCAGAGTGACGGCGAAATGATAGCATTCACGATTCGCGTAAAAGTTGCGATCCGGTCGCCCGTCGTGAAATCGACGGCGATTCCTGTCATGATGGTGCCGACTTCGGCAAAAACTGCCGGTGATCGAAATCCATTCCCAATGAAACATCCAGCGAGGCTGAAACTCAGACCACGCAGGCCGCTGCCGGGTCGTCGCCCTTTTGTCCCGGAACTCCGCCCGCGCGTCCAGCGATGGTTACTGTGAAAGCTCGACTCAACGTGAACAAGTTGGCAAGGAATCAGACGTCAAAAGCAGTGATCGGCTTCCGCCGAAACGCCCTTTCGCGCGGTAGGCGAACGCCCTGCTGTCAGTCAAAACAAGATTTCGCGGCTTCGGAGACACCGAAATCGCGTTCCATCGAAATTCTGAACAGGTGAGTTTCCATGTCGAATGACCCGTATTCGCCGTGTCTCTGCGGCAGCGGCAAGAAGCTAAAATTCTGCTGCCAGGACATCCTGCCGGACCTGCAGCGCGTCGTGAAGCTGATGGAGAATCAGCCGGACGCTGCGGAAAAACTTCTGAGATCGCTGTGCCAGAAACATCCGGACAAGGAAGTTTTGTTTGCACAGCTCGGTTCGCTGCTGATGCGTCAGAATCGGGCGAATGAAGCCAAAACCGTGCTGGTGGAATTTCTGCGCCGGCATCCCGATGAACCGCGCGTCCTGCTAAGTCTGGCCGACATCTGCCTGGCAACGGATGGATTTTTCGCGACAAGGCGGCTTGTCCATCGCGCGTTCCAACTGGGAACTCGCCACTTCAGTGAGATGGTGGCGATGCTGGCCTCCCGGATCGCAATGCAGATGGCAAACGTCGGACTGGCAATGGGAGTCCGCGAACATCTGGCGTTGGCCGTTCGCATGACGACCGGAGAAAGGCGTCAGTCACTGCTCATGCAACTGGCGACGTTTGAGTCGCAGCGTTCGGTGCCGTATCCGTTCCGAGGCCGGTTCGCTCTCATGGACGTCTCGCTGGAGGACGATGAAGCTCGCAAGGAAGAACTGCGAGCCCGCAGGGTCAGCCAGATCGGGTGCTGGGAACCGGCTTCCATTCTGTACAGTCGACTTTGCGAGAAGTATCCGGACAACGGTGCCCTGCTGCACAATCTGGGACTGTTTCAGGCCTGGGATGGGCGCATTCGTGAAGCCGCCGTGTCTCTGCACAGGGCCGCGGAACTGCTGGAAGACTTCGATACCGCCGCGGAAACCGAAGCTCTGGCGCAATTGCTGGACCTGGAAACGACCGAGGAGTTCTATGCGATCGTGCAGAGTGGTATTCCGGTCAATTCCGTTTCTCAACTGCTGACGTTGCTGGATGACGACAGCCGTTTCAGCAGAACGGTATCGTCGGAAGTCAATGAAGCAGCGGAAGCCGGCCTGGCAGTCGTCGCCGAATACGAACTGCTGGAACCGACGCCGAAAAGTTCCCGTGACGATCGCCCGCCGGAAGTTCTGGCCGATATCACCGTCGTCGATGTTGTCGACCCGGATGTTGCCGAGCTGGATTCGCCGACCGTGTGGGTTGTGTCCCAGGACGATGACAACGCGCGAGCCGTGGAAATCGTTCGCGAAGTGGCCGGGAATCTGGCGAAGCCCGTTCCTGAAGACACAAAACCGCTGACGTTGTCGCGGCTGCCCGAAGTCTGTCGATTGTTCGACTGGAAGAACTTTCAGTCCGACGCCGTTCCCAGCAGTCAGTACCGGTCCATTGATCAGCAGCGACTGCAGCAGGCACTGGACCAGTGGCTGGAAACGGAGCAGTCCGCGCTGAACAACATGTCTCCGCTGAAGGCCGCGGAAGATGCCGGTAATCTTCGAAAGGTGGCCGGCAGCGTGCTGGTCCTGGACGTCACCTGCAATCGCATGGGCTACGATCCGGACCTGGCCGAGATTCGTCAGCGGCTGGGCGTCCCCGCTCCGACGGTGCTGCGTCCGGAGGAAGATCAGGTCGTCACCGCGTTGCCGCTGTTTCAACTATCGCGAGTCGACCCGCAATCTCTGAACGATCGCCAGATCAGCGAGTTCGTTCACCGAATCTCTCTCGTCCGCCACCTGCGCCTGCTGGAAACTGCGCTGGATGCGCTTGTGCAGCGGCCCGCGGCACTGGAAGCGTTTCCTCCCATGCGTGCCCACCTGATGCGGGCATCGGTGGCCCGCGAACGCAACGATCTGAAGTTGGCGTCAGAATGCTTCGCCGCCGCGCGGGAAGCCGTGACGGACGACGGCGACGCGTTCCGCACGAAACTGGAACTCGATATCCGCGAATTCAGTTGTCGTCTGGACGATCCGCACGATCCCGATCTCGGCGAAATTCTGCGGCGGCTGCGTGACCGCTACTTCGTCAAGATTCCGGAAATTGAAGGAGTGATCCTTGAAGAGCTGATGCGCGCGGATCGCACGGATCTGATTTCCGAGTTATCGACGGTCGCAAGTTCATCCGGTGCGGAAAGCGGTCTGTGGACCCCCGGCTCGGAAAAACGCGAAACGTCCGGAAGCAAGCTTTGGGTTCCCGGCCGGGATTGATCCGGCGACGCTGTTCCTCGGCTGTTCTTCAGACGACACCATTTCGATTCAGATCAGGGAATTTGCGATGCCACGATTCTGCCGTTTCAGTCTGTTCGTGATATTTGCCGTTTGTTCGACAACCGCCAGCGCGCAGCCGTTCGTCGACCTGTTGAGCGATTCGTCGCTGTCACACTGGATGAAGCCGAATGGCGACGCCGTCGATGGCGGCTGGATTCTGGAACCCGACGGAACACTGCATCTGAACGGAAAGGGCGGCAACGTCATTACGCGTCAGCAATATGGCGACTTCGAGTTATGGTTCGAGTTTCGAATCGCTCAGAAGGGCAACAGCGGCATCAAGTATCGCGTGACCGACTACAGCGGATCACTGCTCGGCTGTGAATACCAGATCCTGGACGATGCCGCGTTTCCGGAACTTGATCGCGGACATCTGACGGCGTCCCTGTACGACGTGTTTCCCACGATACCGCTGCAAACGCGGCAGAATCCCGCCGGGCAGTTCAATATCGGAAAAGTCGTCGTCCACAACAATCGCGTTCAGCACTGGGTCAACGGCCAGTTAACGATCGACGAATGCATCGGATCGCCGCGATGGCACGAACACGTGTCGAACAGCAAGTTCGCCGACAAACAGAACTTCGGGCAGAACCAGTTCGGGCACGTGATGCTGACCGATCACGGCAGCGAAGTGTGGTATCGCAACGTCTTTATCCGCTCGCTGAGTTCGCCATCGTGTCCGACACCGCAGCTCGTACAAGCTGCTCAAGTGAACTCGCTGTCCGCAGCGAATCCATGACCGCCGGCGACGCGAACACGCGGACGCGCTTGACGCAGTCGTCGAACTGAGTCCGTGACATGGCATCAACGATCGGCGACACATCCTTCAGCGGCCGATAAATGCGTTCCGCGGCGAAGTAGACGTCCACCTGAAACTCGACTTCTCGATGCACGGGAGGCGCGTCAATCAGAACATCCAGCGGTCGCAGGTTCAGCGACGCGGAATTGTTCAGAAGTTCCACCAGTCGGTTGGAACACTTCACCAGCGATGAATACGGCAGCCGTCTCAGGTCACGGTACAGGTCGGCCTGCTGATAGATGCTGTATTCGGCCAGCCGCTTGTAAAGACAGCGACGGGAACCGAACAGTCCGTCGATCAGCGTCGCGGCATCAGTTCCGGCGGCCGCTCGGCAAAGCGTCCGGATGAGTTCCGGTTCGGTCATGCGGAACAGTTTCGCCAGGTCCACTGATCGATGTGATTCATAGAACGCTCGGGCAAACATCGTTGTCGCCGACCGAACGGTGTGGTGCCAGTAGACTTCGCTGAACATCACGTACCGGGCGAAGACCATCATTTCGGCGGCCGTTTTTCCCTTGGACGTGATCGCCAGCCCGTCGCCGGATTCGTTGACCACCAGCGAACCGATCAACCGGCCGCGATCAAAGTTTCTGCCATAGGGAACACCGCAGTGCTGGCTGTCGCGATTCAGGTAGTCCATCTTGTCGATGTCGACCGGGCCCGACAGGATGGAGCGTCGCAGCCGGTTACTGGGGGTGTCGGATTTCGGCACCAGCAGTTCCAGAATCTCGTCCGGCTCGATGTGCCAGTGATTCCTAAGCGCGGCAGTCAGTTCGCTGTGCGGCCCCAGAAACTCGACGGCGAATGCTTCGTGGGGAGGCATGTCGGCCAGCGACATATCTTCGATCGGGTGGCAGAACGGCCAGTGTCCGACATCGTGCAGCAGCGCAGCCGCGATCAGCACTTCCGCGTCGTGTGTCGACACGGTGTCGGCAAACCGATCGTCCTTGCCAAGCTGCCACAGATATTGCAGCGCGTTGTGATAGACACCCAGAGCGTGTTCGAAACGCGTATGCGTGGCGCCGGGATAGACCCGCGACGTCAGGGCAAGCTGCGTCACGCTGGCCAGCCGCTGGAATTCACGGGAATCCACGATGGCGCGAACGCGATCGGTAAAGGGAACATCCTGTTCGACGGGAATCCGAATCACTCCCGACTGATGCTCGGCTCGCGACACTTCCGGGATATCAGCATAGGGATGACTCATCGCGACTCGCGGCTCAGATTTTCGATCAAAAACGGCGGGCGTCCGCGAGTTCGCAGCAGCGCGGGCGCCCCGTCCGCAGCAATTTCCGGGGCTCAGTCGATGTAAGCATACTTACCGCTTGAGTTTCTGACATCCGACTGCGACGATGTGCCCGGCGACGTCGCGCGGGCTTCCGGCAGCGCGAGTTCATTTTGTTGGAATCAGGGAATTTCACAGGGTATGGCGAAGGAAGAAGCGATTCAGGTCGAAGGCAGCGTGATTGAAGCGCTGGCCAACACTCAGTTCCGAGTGGAACTCGAAAACGGTCATCAGGTGATGGCTCACGTTGCGGGAAAAATGCGCAAGCACTTTATTCGAATTGTGCCCGGTGACCGTGTGGTGGTGGAAGTGTCACCGTACGATCTAAACCGCGGTCGCATTGTCTATCGGGAACGATGAGCAGAACCGAAGGCCAACTGCCGTTCGTGAAGATCTTCACGGACGGAGCCTGCCGGGGAAATCCCGGTCCCGGAGGCTGGGCGTGCATCATGCGCCATCCCGCCAGCGATACCGAAAAGGAATTCAGCGGCGGTGATCCCAGCACAACCAACAACCGCATGGAACTGCAGGCCGTCATCGAAGGCCTGAAGCGGCTGACCCGGCGCACGCAGGTCGAAATCGTCACCGACAGCAAATATGTCGCGGATGGCTGCAAATCCTGGATGCCCGGCTGGAAGCGAAACGGCTGGCGCCGCAAACAAGGCAGTGCTTACAAGCCCGTGCTGAATGTCGAATACTGGAAGCAGTTGGATGAATTGCTGAGCCGGCACGACGTGAGGTTCACTGTTGTGCGAGGCCACACCGGTCACGCCGAAAACGAACGCTGCGACGAACTTGCCGTTGCCGCCGCCGAAGCGGTCCGCGGGCAGCAGTGATCGCCGATGCTGTGCCAGTACTCTGTCTGCACTCAGTTGATGAGGTGTGTGGCATTGGCTGTGGCACAGGTTTCCGCAGCGCAGTCGCGCCGGCACAGCCGGTGCCACACATCAAGACACGTTGGCCACGGCACTCGCGTTCTGCTACTTCACCGGCGGTTGCTCTTCCGCCATTCGTTTCCAAACCGCTTCGATCGGAATGGCGAGCGTGGCTTCCCGCGAACGGCGAGCGATGTTGATGCCGATCAGGTGACCGTCAGAATCCACCAGTGGACCGCCGCAGTCATCGGGCAGCAGCGGCAGGTCGTGCTGGATCACTCCGCGGAACCCGCTGCGGCGCAGGCTGAGTTCTCCGGATCGCCCGTCCAGGTACTCCTGCCTGGCAAGCTGTTCCGCCGGATCGTGCCGCAACTGTACGCTGCGCGAAACGACGTCACCGGCACGGCTGTACGTCAGGCGGACCCAGTCGCCGGGTTGAAACTGACTCAGTTGCGATTCCAGTTCGCCGAAATCGCGGACGGAATCAACACCGATACGTTCCAGAATGTCGCTGCGCCGCATTTGCGCGTCCGACGCGGCGCTGTTCGGCAGAATCTCATTCACGCACAATCCGTGGCCAGCGGGCGCATCAAAGACGCACCCCAGTTGCAGCGGCAGAGCAGGTTCTGCGTGTCTGATACGGCCAACAATGCCGGGCTGAACGCTTCGCCCTCCAAACACCAGCGTGAACAGCGGCGCCGGCGACTCGTCCCGCGCCGCCGCCGGCGTGAATGCGGCGTCCGGTTCTTCCAGACGCCAGACAGCCAGATCGAGTTCGCGGTCTGAAAACAGCAGGCTCGCCGCGCGCGTCGGTGGAATATCGTGACCATCGGCCGCAAAGGTGACGTCTGTTTTCTGTAGATCCGCGGTCAGGCTGGCCTTGGCGGCAAGCAGGTCGTGGGTGAGTCGCGTGGCGGCGACCCGGCGGTCCTGATGCGCCTCACCGGACCACGTGTCACGAAATACCAACGTCGCCGAATACCGTTCCAGCGATTGTTCCGCGGCGGCAGATCGCTGGAATCCGTCGTCGGCGAAATCCGGCGATGGAGTTCCCGCCGTTGCGGTCAGAGGCAGCTCAGACCCGGCCGCAGCAAGACAGACCGCAACCGGAATGTGCAGGTTCTGACTTGAGGCCGCGCCGATACGACGATGCAGTCCAATCAGTTCGCCGGCAAGGTTTACCAGTGGACCACCGGAATCCCCGGCCGTCAGCGTACATGTGGACCTAAGCGATGCGCTGGTCACAGCGTCGATTCCGCCGATGCGAACGACGCCGGCAGTCGCATCGGCTTCTCTGCCGGGAAAGCCGCAGCCAAGAACCGTGGCACCGATCTCGACGGTACGATTCCGCATGATCAGGACAGGATCCGAAATGGTCTTGCCAGCAAGCTTCAACTGCAGAATGGCGACGTCACGTTCCGCGTCGGTCAGCACGATGGCTGCGTTGATCGTCGTTCCGTCGTGAAGGAGTACGCGCACCGGACGATCAGCCTTCGGTACGGCGTGAGCCACCGTCATCACTCTTCCGCTGGCGGACACGATCACGCCGGAAGAACGGGTTGCTCCCGAGACAACGCGAACCGTCGACTGTCGCAGCGCTGTTGCGATGCCTTCCAGTGAAGCGGCACGATCCGACGCATGGCAAGACGCGGCAAGGAGGCTGAGTGACACGATCGTCACGACAGCGAGCGAACTTCCGCCTGCGTTCCCCTTCCATCGGCAGACCAGCGATTGGTTCGAGCGCGCCGCCGGATTCCGCGGCGCTCGCCACTTTCGCCCGGACTTCTTCCACTTCGCGAGGGCGAGTCGAAAGCGCCGTGCGCGAGGCGCGGTCTTAATCTTCCAGCTCAAATTTGGGAGCTTTGAATTCGTCGTCTTCGGTTGTCGACGTCTCGGTGTCGGGTTTCGGGCGATTCGCAGACGATGACGACGTTGAACTGCTGGAAGGCGAATAGTCAACCGACCGAGTCGCCGACGACGACGCGGTTCGCACTTCGTCCTGAAACCCTGCCATGCCCTTTTTGAATTCCGAAAACCCCTTGCCGAGATTGCGAGCGACTTCCGGCAGTCGCTTGCCGAACAGCAGCAGAGCCACAATCCCGACGATCATCATTTCCTGAGGACTTGGGCTGAAGAACGCAAGAACCTGAATATGCGAGAAAGCGTCAAGTGTGAACATGGGAGGACGCCAGTGTGATAAATTTTGGAGGTTTGGAACTGGTTGGAGAGTGCTTGAATTGTCTCGAATCTTAGTGCATCAACACTCGCAGGATTTTCAGCCCCGCCAGCAGCAGCCCGAGATTCGTCATAAATTCGACAGGTGGCCACCGCACATAGGCTTGCCGAGTCTTCTC
Organism: Planctomycetaceae bacterium; assembly: GCA_041398785.1. Taxonomy (NCBI): domain Bacteria; kingdom Pseudomonadati; phylum Planctomycetota; class Planctomycetia; order Planctomycetales; family Planctomycetaceae; species Planctomycetaceae bacterium. The sequence continues at coordinate 170,714 of JAWKUA010000001.1, forward strand.
CCGCCATGTCTGCCGCAGGCCATCCAGGAATTCCCGCGGTATGGGCAGTCGATCTGCGTACAACAGCAGAGCAACAATCCCGACGATCATCATTTCCTGAGGAGAGCTTCCGAAGAATGCCAGGGTCGGGGCAACGGACAGCAATTCAAGTGTGTCAGCGATCAGCATGGACGTCACTCGTGCGATACCGTTGTGATGCCGCAGAGCCGAAAGCTATGAGTGGCTTTCGACTTTTTCGTTCGTGTTGCTGCTGCCGGCGTTGAGTTCATCTTCGCCTTCCTTGATACCTTTTTTGAAGGCAGAGAAGCTCTGGCCGAGTGACTTTGCGGCACCTGGCAGGCGATTGCCAAACAGCAATAGAACCACGCCCGCCAGAATCGCCATTTCCCATGGAGAGCTTCCGAAGAATGCCAGGGTCGGGGCAGTTGTCAGATTTGTCAGCAGACCAGCCATGTTTCAAAGCTCCAGACAAAGGTGGGTTCCGCAGGCCTAACGCGCGGACAGCTCAATTATACCGGCGGAAAAACCGCAATTCGCGGTGGAATGTCGATTCTCGGCAGGGATTCGCACGAGGAAGAAGCTCGCACGGATCATTCTATCGAGCGAGTTTGGGGAATCAACGGGGAGGCAATGACGGCGAGTCTGCTGGCACGGACCAGGCGAGCAGCCGTCATACAGAACGGGCGTTTTCTGCACATTCGCACGGCTGGTTACAACGGACGACGGAGTTACGCCCACGCGAGCTGCAGCAATCGACCGGATTGCGTCGTCAGGAAAAGTCTGTCGGCAAGCGGACCGGCCAGAATGTGTTGCGGCGGATCCTGAGACAGATCAGCCGCCCAGATCAGTTCGCCTTCGAAGTTCAGCCAGTAGACCCGCGATTCCAGGGTCGTGGCCGCCAGGCGGTTCTTGATTGTCGCGGCCGAAACACTGCCTGGAATCCCGTCGATCATGAACGCTCCGCGCTGTTTGCCATAGCTGTTCAGGACCTGAATTCCGTGATTAAACGCGGCCAGCAGAATTCGTCGTCCGCAGCCGGACACTGACATTCCGCCGACGTTGTTCATGATGCGTTCTTCCCAGACCTCGTTGCCATCCAGTTCGTGGCAGCACAGATGTCCGAATTCCGCCGCGCCGAGAAGCTGCGGCTTTTCGTGAAGGAAGTGCAGAAAATCCAGCGGCCGCGGACTTTCGAACCGAGCGACTTCTTTGCGTTCGGTGGTCACGATGTGCGTGCGCGACGAGTCGGAGCTGACGGCCAGGTGGCTGCCGTACGGCGAAACGGCCAGGCCGACGATGTTCCCTGTGAACTGCACATCCCACACAGGCTTCAGGTCGTTTCCGAAACACACCAGCGAGTTGTCGCCCTGAACGGCAGCTCCGAACTGTCCGGTACCGCTCCACGCCAGTTTGCGCAGGCCGGAATAATTGCGAGCCGTGCGGATTAACTCACCCGAAGAATTCAGCAGCGTCAGGTGGCCGGCATTCGTGCCGACCAGCAGCGTGCCGGCTTCCGCCGCAAAGTCGATGGCGGCAATTCCTTCCGGAAAGATGTCGTCCTGAACAATCCGCGGGCGATTGCCATGACTGTTTTGAAGCAGGCCGTCAGACAATGTGCATCCTCGCCGTTTGCATGCGGCTGATTCCCGGAGGGCTCACAGGTTGTGACCGGACCGGGCTGTCATCGGCTGCCGCGGCCGGTCATTCGCCCAGTCCCTGTCGCACGGGAGACCTCACTCGTTCGGCCACAGGATTGCCGGTGATCTGAGCCGTCAGCACCTGCAGCCCTCGCGCCACGTCCGGGTCTTCGCTGATTTCTTCGCCGGTGCGTCCGCGGAAGAATGTTCGCTGAACGCCTTTCGGAAGCTCCACCAGTTCATCCGGTTCCAGCCCCTTGCCCGCGTAGTTCTTGTGATCGGGTGAATAGAATTTGGCGGTTGTCAGTTTCAGTCCGGTGTTTCCCGGCATCTGAATAATGCTTTGCACGGACCACTTACCGTAGGTTTTCCGACCGACGATCCGGCCGCGAGCGTGGTCCCGGATGGCCCCGGCCACAATTTCGCTGGCGCTGGCGCTGTTTTCGTCAACCAGCAGGACCAGCGGATAGTTGCGTGTGCCGAAGTATTGCGCGGTAAAGGTCTGAGCCTGGCTGTCGGCGCGGCCTTCGGTCGAGACCAGTGTTCCTTCGTCGATGAACTGATCCGCGACGGATGCGGCCGTGTCCAGCAGTCCGCCCGGGTTGCCCCGCAGGTCCCAGATCAGTGCTCGCATGCCTTCGCGTTCAAGCTGACGAAGCGCGTCGGACATTTCCTCGGGCGTGGAACTCTGAAAGCCGGCCAGTCGGATGTAGCCGATCTTCTGCCGCTCGTCGATGATCAGGGCGCGTGTGACGCTGCGGACCTGCACGGAGCGACGCGTAAAGCTGCCCGACGCGGTGGTCCCGTCCGGCGATTCGAACGTCAGGCGGACGGTGCTGCCCGATTTGCCGCGAAGCAACCGGGCGGCTTCGTCCGTTGACATTTCCCGGCAGTCCTGACCGGAGATTTCGACAATATGGTCGCCGGGACGCAGGCCGCCTTCTTCGGCGGGGCTGTCCAGCAGGACGTTGACCAGATGCATTCCGTGGCCCTTGTCGGCTTCCATTTCGATGCCGATGCCGACGAATTCGCCCTGAATGGAACCGAACAGGTCGTTGTACCGGTCGGGAGTCAGGAAATCGCTGTAGTCGTCCAGAGCGTTGCAGGCGCCGAAGACGTATTCCATCACAACGACAGAGTCTCGAATTCCCAGTTCACGGCGAACGAGTTCACAGACGGTGGTGACAACACTGCGCGCTTCCAGTGCGCTTTTGACGGGACGATTCCAGTAGTTGCGAATCAGTTCCTTCTTAACGCGATCAACATGGTCAGCCGCCTTATCGGAACCATTGCTGGTCAGAAACCGATCATTGGTCAGCGCCATGTAGAGACTTTCGGTCCCGTGAGCGACAAGCCGGGTGACGGAGATATTGTCAACGTATTCGTCCTGAATGCGGCGAATGACGTCTTCCAGCATGTCCAGCGATTCAGCACGGCCTTTGGCCAGCAGTTGTTCTTCGAAGCTGCGGTCGGAGTATCGCCGGTCGACACCAAACTGAACTCGCGTGCGCCGCAGGCCGTAACGGAGATCCTCGTCTTCGGGCCAGCGTTTCAGAGCGGTTTCGTAGAATCGAATGGCATCGATCCACTGTCGGTCGGCTTCAAGCGTCTCGCCGTGCCGTGCGGCTGTGGCCGCCGATGTGAATTCCGAAAGATCGACCTGTTCGGCGGCCGGTGACGCGGATGTGAATGCAATCGCCAGTACGCACACGGCCAGCAGGCTGTGAACCAGACCACGTCGCTGCATGATGTTTTCCCCTCACTGCGCCGCGACAGCAGTCGTCGACAGCGCAGCAGACTCAGGCTATGTGTCTGCGAAGGATTGCATCCTGCAACTCGCGATTCCTCCTTTGAAACAGATCCTTCACCGAAAGCCAGGTCGTCCCCTCTGCGGAACGCCGCATTGGACACCGTCCAACACGACAGAATTCAGCAGTCACAATACGTCAGCCGTCGGCAACTTTCATCCTGAAGTCCCGGAATCGGCGTGGCAGTGCTTCCGCTTCACCTGATGCAAACTGCCCGCGGCAGGAAGGCACCCATCCGTGCTTGCATACTGACAAGACCGAAGTGCCTGGCCCGACCGAAAGCGGTATGGCTTTCGTGACGCTCAGCTTAAGCGGGGGGACCGCCGTCCGCGTGTCACAAAACGACTATATGACTGATTTTGCGTATGGTCAAACAGCGGTAATCCGCACACGTTTCCCAGACTCACAGATTGCCGCAACTGCCAAACGGCACTTGACTTAGCCACAAATCACGGCTGGCGACCGGTAGGGTTTTCCAGGGAATACGCGCAAGTTTTTCCGGGGAATTTCCCTGCGCCTGAATTCGCTCGCCCCAACTGTCCGGATTGCTGCCGGCAATTCCGTTGTGCCTGATGTGCAGACTGTCACAGTCGTTTCGGCCGGAAACCGTGTGGCCGGCCGCATCGGACCCCGTGAGAACCACGTATGACAATCAGTAATTCCCGTTGTCGGGCATTCGGGCGTCTTGTGTTCGCGTCACACGTTCCGTAGAAACCCCGCTTCTTTCGGACAAGCCCTCTCTTCGCCGGTTTCCGACTTCAGAAAGACTTGCTGTGTTCCGCGTTTTGATCACTGATGGCCTGCATGATGCCGGGATGAGGATTCTGAATGCCGCACGGGGAATTGAACCGGTCGTGATGAGCGACCTGTCCCCGGAACAGGTCCGCGACGAACTGAAAACCGTCGACGGTATCATCATCCGCAGCAAGACCCGACTGAACGCCGACCTGCTGAACGGCCAGAAACGACTGAAAGTGATTGTCCGCGCGGGTGTGGGAGTCGACAACATTGACCTGGATGCCGCCACGAAGGCCGGCATTCTGGTGATGAATACTCCCACCGGAAACACCACCAGCACCGCGGAACACACGATCGCCATGATGCTGGCTCTGTGCCGCAATATCGGAGCCGCCGCGGCCAGCATGAAGGCCGGCAAATGGGACCGGAAGCACTTCCAGGGAACACAGCTTTCCGGCAAGACGCTGGCGATCATCGGTCTGGGCCGCATCGGGCTGGCCGTCGCCAGTCGAGCCAAAGCGCTGGAAATGAAGGTGCTGGGCTACGATCCGTTTCTTTCCGAAGCCAGAGCCGCCGAATTCGGAATTGAACTGTACCGCGACGTCGACGACATCGTCACGAAATGCGATTTTCTGACCGTCCATACTCCCATGACGCCGGAGACCAGGGGCATCATCAACGCGGCACGGCTGGCTGCCATGAAGAAGGGAGCCCGCATTATCAACTGCGCCCGCGGCGGAATCGTCGACGAAAACGACCTGGCCGACGCCATCGAATCCGGTCACATCGCCGGAGCCGCCCTGGATGTCTTCACCAAAGAGCCGCCCGATGACAGACGCCTGATCGACCTGCCGCAGGTGCTCAGCACACCGCATCTGGGAGCATCCACGGACGAGGCTCAGGAACTGGTCGCCGTCGAAGCGGCCGAAATCATTACCGACTACCTGCTGAATAACGAAATCCGTTATGCCATCAATATGGCCCCGGTTTCCGGCGCGGAAATGCAGGATATGCAGCACTTCCTGAACCTCAGCTACCGACTGGGCCTGCTGTCGTCTCAAATGATTCGAGGCCAGTCGCTGAAGTCAGCGGAAATCGAATACCGGGGCGAAGCGGCTGACAAAAAGACGAAACTGATGACATCCGCGTTCGCCACCGGACTTCTGGAATCCGTGCTCGACGAATCCGTGAATATCATCAACGCAGCCTCCGTGGCACATAGCCGCGGAATCAAACTGACGGAATCCGCCAGCGGCGAATGTGAAAACTTCGCCTCGATGATTTCCGTCAGGCTGGTTACCGACCAATCGACGTTTGAGGCCGCGGGAACGCTGTTCGGACATCAGTTTCAGAGACTTGTCAAACTCGGCCCGTACAGCTTCGAAGCGTTTCTGGACGGGCGGCTGATGGTGTACCGGCATCGCGACGTGCCCGGACTGATCGGCTATATCGGTACGATCCTGGGCAAGCACAACGTCAACATTGCCAACATGGCTCTGGGGCGATCCCGGAATGAACCAGGCGGCGATTCCGTGGCCGTACTGAATCTGGACAATGAACCGTCGACTGATGCAATTCAGGAGATCCTGAAGCACAAGGAAGTTCTGGGAGTCGAACTGGTTCACCTGCCCGTCGCCGGCGCCGGCCTGCCGTGGCTAAGCGGTGATTGACGGACGGCTATCCCGGATTCTTCACGCGATCCGAGTTTCCTGACGTAAGGCGTCTGGGAAAACGTGGTCACGTTGAGTCGGCGAAATGCACACTGCACGATGGGACTCCGGTCCCGTCGCTGCAATTCGACGGGATCGGAGTCCCATCGTACAAACGTGTCAATAATCCGGCCTAAGCGGCACGACGCAGCAGCCGATCTTCCGCGTGGCGTTCTGCGATGAACGCATGAAGGACCGATGGTCACTTTCCGATGCAGAAACGGCTGAAGATGTGGTCCAGAATGTCGTCCGTATAAACTTCGCCCAGGATGACGGCCAGTTGATGGAGCGATCCTCGCAGTTCGATTGCGATGATCTCATCGCCGGAACCTGCGTTCGCCGCGGCAAGTGCTGACCTGATGGCAGCGGCTGCTCCGGAAAGGCTCTCGCGGCAGCGCAATGCGGTGCTGGAAAGCAGTTCTGATTTCGGCGATCCATCGTTCAGCAGCGCGTCATCCAGTGCCGCCACCAGGTCGTTAATGCCCGCACCGGTTTTCGCACTCAGATGGACAGCGTGCGAAATACCGTCGACGGTCGCGGCAGCCGCCGATGCCAGGTCGCACCGCGTGCAGACGTCGATCAGTTGCGCTGACAGGCTGGCCGCGTTTTGCCGAGCTTTCTGATCTTGAAGCAAACCGTCGTCCGGAAGGTCCGCCGCGGTACACCACAGAACAATGTCTGATTCGCCAAGCTGAACGGCCCGCTGTCGTTGTGCCTGCCGCATGACCGGATCATCGGTCAGTTCCCAGCCGGCCGTGTCGATCAACTCCACTTCGGACCTTCCCACTACCCACGCGGAGGACAGAAAGTCTCGAGTCGTGCCGGCCACGGGCGACACAATCGCCGACGGTTTTCCCAGAAGGCGATTGAACAGGGTGCTCTTGCCCGCATTCGGCAATCCTGCCAGTACAATTCGACGGCGGTATCCCGCAGGAAGCCGACTTTGAGCGTCGTCAGAAAGCGCCTGCAGCGCCGACGATTCGGATTCCAGGCGAGCAACGACTTGCTGTCGCGTGACGAATTCGATGTCTTCGTCGACAAAGTCCAGTCCGGCTTCCAAATCCCCCAGCAGCGCCACCAGGCTGTCGCGCACGCTGGCGAGTTTTCCTGTCAGCCCGCCGGCCAGTTGCGTCAGCGCCATTTGAAACTGTTCGTGGTCGGCCGCTTCGATCAGTCCCAGGACGGCTTCGGCCTGCACCAGATCGATTCTGCCCGCCAGAAACGCCCGCATCGTGAATTCGCCGCGATGGGCGGCTCGCACATCACTTTCCAGGAGCCGATCAAGCACGGCGTCCAGCAGCGGCGGCGATCCGATCGTGTGGAATTCCGCCATCGGCTGCCCGGTGTAACTTTTCGAAGTCGGCCAGTAGAACAGCGCGGCGGGCAGCGGAATGCCGACTTCAGGAAGAATCAGGTGACCGGGAAACCGACGCGGCAGCCTGGTTTCGGCCCAGGCGAGCGAAGCGTCGTCCGGCGTGAAGACGCGCCGGATGGTATCCGCCACGCGGGGACCACTGATCCGCACGATTCCTCGTTCGGCCGCGCCGGGAGGTGAAGCGATCGCGGCAATGGTGTCGTCGGGATGCAGCGGCATGAAAACGACTTTCGGTTCCAAGCTGTCAGACTTGAAACAATGATCGCTGAACGATGCTGCCTACCGTTTTTTCTTTTTGCCGCGGGTTTCCAGCTTGCGGCTTTTTTCGGCCTGCTTTTGTGCCTGTTCTGCGGCTTCCACAAGCCGCTGCATGAATCCGACCTTCGGGGGCCGAGCAGGTTGTGGATTGCCCGCGCCGTTTCCGGCTTTGCGGTTGCCCGCCTGAACAACGCGTTTTGGCGAATCGTCGCCAGCCAGCGGATCGACATATTCGTCTTCATTCGCCGTGCCGTCCGCGTCCGTCGAAGTCGACGATGACGTGCTGCCCAGCAGTTGGCGTTCGGCGATACCCCACAGGCTCGAAGCGATGAAGTAGATACACAGTCCGGCCGGTACATGCCAGAACATCACGCCGAAGAACAGCGTCATCATGTTCATCATCTTCTGCTGAACTTCCTGCTGCTCATCGGCCGGCGGCGGCATAAACATCTTTTGCTGCATCAGGAACAGCACGACGGTGATGCACGGCAGCAGGTTGAAGTCCTGCCCCAGAAACGGCAGCGAAAACGGCATTCGGAACAGTGAATCCGGTGCCGCCAGATTGTCGATCCACAGAAATCTGGACAACCGCAGATCGACGGCCGTGTTCAGACACGTATAGAGGCCGATGAAGACCGGAAACTGCAGAAACAGCGGCAGACAGCCTCCCAGCGGATTGATCTTATGCTTCCGCCAAAGTTCCATCTGAGCCTTGGCCATTTTTTCCTTGTCGTCGCCGTACTTCAGTTTCAGTTCGTTGATTTTCGGCTGCAGGTCCTTCATCTTCGCGGCGCTGATGGCTTGCTTGCGAGACAGCGGAAACAGGCAGCCTCGCACGATGACCGTCAGGCACACGATGGCCAGAAAGTACGGCAGACCGGCCTTATGCAGGCTGTTCAGCAGCGCGTGCATGCCGCGGGCAATGAAGCCGAACCACGTTCCGTAATCCAGCACGGAATCGGCTTCAAACGGAGGAGCGTCCAGTAGTTCGCGGTACTTCGGACCGACGAACAGCGCGAACCGATGGGTGACCGTGTCCTGCGGAGTTCCGGCCGGCGACAGGGCCACGGGGGTCGACGCCATCCGAAAACTGATATCGGAAAGCTCCTTCCGACGGCGGTCTTCCTGCACCATCATCGGGTATGTCCGATCGATCCACTTTTCGGCAAGCCGCTCTTCCAGCGGTCGCTCGTCGATCGGGCTGACCAGAGCCGCAAAGAACTGGACGTCGACTCCCGCGTATCGAAACACTCCCGTCCACTGATCGTTTTCGCGCAGCATGGGCAGGATCTGAACGTCCGTCAGCAGCTTTCCGGCATCCGATGCCTTGTCGCGGTATTTGGCGTACAGCTTCTGCACGGCTGTCGCCGCCAGCGTTACATCCTTTTTGTCCCCAACGAACTCAACCTTGATGTCCCGATGCTTGCGAGTGTGTTCGGCGTTTTCCAACAGGATGCCGACCGGTCCCTGAAGTTCGTAGGCGATCGACGTCCGGCGATCGGCAAGGTTCTGCACGGCCACGGAGACTTCAATCGTGTAGCCTGCGGATACTTCGTGGAACGCATTCCGCAGGGCTTCCGGTGTCCCGTCGATTCGTGGCAGGTGAAACGTCTTCTGCACGCGCAGGGATCTGTCCGGGGCAACAAATGCGAACGTTGCCGAATCATCTGTCGACGCCACCAGTTCCCAGTCCGCCGTTTCCAGTGACATCTGGAACGGCAGCAACTGGTTGTCGATGGCGTCAACCGCCATTGAAAATGTGCGGTCGGTTGTCGAATTGGTGCCGATGACCGTGACCTGTTCGTCCTGCCGCGTCAGTTCGCGGAACTTGGGATCGGTCAACTGCACGCTTTCGATGACGGCACCTGCGGAACTGAGTTCAACGCGAAGAAAGTACCCGCTGGCGGGATCAAGACTTCCCAGTTGGACGGATGTGTGCGGGTGAATTTCGGGTTCCGGCGATGCGTCAGCGGCGATGGAACCGGGATCCGCCGCTTTGTCAGTATCGGGGGCCTCCGCCGGGGAATCGCCGGTGTCCGAAGCGGCCTGCTGCGGCTGCTCGTCGGTCCCGGCAGCGTTGCCGGCATCATTGGCGTCGACGTTGTTCACATCCGCCGGCACGGGTTTCGGCGGAGGAAAGAACTTCGGCGCAATGAACGTCGTGTACAGCCAGAGAAAGCTGAACGACGTCAGGATGAACAGGAAAAAACGTCGGTTATCCATGAGCAAACCAGGCGGCAGAGACCAGCACGGCGGAGGCGATGCAGCATTCGATTCTTCGTCGGCACAGCCGGATTATTGCCCGCTACGCCCAAAGTGGTCGGTCGCGCAGCATATCGCTCACAACCAGTCGCGCGAATCGATCCTTCCGGGGAACTTCGATTTCCCGGCGTTCAGGACGATTTTCGCCAATCTTCAGCCTGCCCAACCGATTTGGTGCGAAGCTGGGAAACCGTCTCGCCGGTGGCAGTTGGCCGACTTCCGACCTCGCGATCCGGCCTATCGGCCTTCGCGAAGTCGATCGCCCAGAAAGTTGTCCAGATCGGGAATCGCGTAGATCTTTTCGGCAGTGGCATTGAAATCGTATTCGACGCGATGGAACCGCACTTCGTTCCCATCGACAGTCACATACGATGAACGCGGGTCATTGTTACGCGGCTGACCGACGGACCCGACGTTGATCATCACCTTCACTTCATTGAGCTGGTACCGGAAGTCGATTTCTTCCGGGGCCAGGAATTCGAGTCGTTCCGTAAACACGCCGGGAATGTGCGTGTGGCCCTGAAAACAGTATTGCGGCACCAGGGCGAAGATCTTTTCCATCTTCACCTGATTGTAGATGTCGTCCGGAAACACGTACTCATTCAGCGGATTGCGGGCCGAACCGTGGACGTACATGGTGCGTTCGTCGTCGCTCATGTAGCGGCGGTTGAGTTCGCCGAGAAACTCCCAGCGCCGCTCCGCCTGAGCACCCGACGATCCTTCCAGAACGGAACGCGTCCAGAAGATGGCGCGTTCGGCACCAGCGTTAAATCCTTCCGGGTCGAACAGGGCCGCCTGGTCATGATTGCCCAGCAGGCACATGTCCAGGTCCATCACCCGATCGATACACTCGCAGGGATTGGGCCCGTACCCGACGATGTCGCCCAGGCAATAGATCTCCGAAATCTCCTTCGACCGGATATCCGCCAGCACGGCCTCCAGGGCTTCCAGATTGCCGTGAATATCACTAATGAGTGCTTTCAAGTTCACTGTCCTTCCGCAGAACCGCCGACGGCGGTTTTGTCCACGGCAGCCGGAGCTGGTTCAGGAACACCCTTCGCCGCACGCTGAAGCGGGCTGTCGAAGCCGCAGGATCGGTTATCCGGAATGCAAGCCGCTGATTTCAGACTTCGTCGGTTCCCGACCATCAGCACAACATCCGAGTTCGATTTGAAGCGGCCGAAAGCAGATACTCCCAGGAGTCACGTCGCATCCAGGCGAACTGTTAAAATTCGCCGAACCGATTCCCCTGTTTAATCTCAGGAATTGTCCTGATCCTGCAATCCGGCAGGAAGCGGGGGAGTTTAGGAAGCGGTGCAGAACCAGACAAGCGATTCGTGATTACCCGCAGGCACCTCAGGCCGCCGCTGTATCGCCATGAACTGCGACAGCGGCGACTGAGAACCCAGGACTCGCCAGCCACGGCGTTGCCAAAGCCGGGAACTGATACAGCCCGCGTTCCGAAGCCGGCGACTTCAGCACTACTTGCTGACGGCTGTCGTGGTTTCCTCGCCGATCAGCGGTTCTGTAATCGACGCACTCGCGACGCGCACTCGCAGGTTGTGCGTTCCTTCCCGGCGGCAGCGTGTCTGGATCGCAAACACGGCCGACTGCCCTGGTTCCAGAGTCGGGATGGAACGGAACACCAGCACGCCGTTTTCCGCGATGTATTCCGACGGGCCTGCCGCCTGCAGCAGTTCCAGACCGAACGGAAGCTCACAACTGAGTCCCACGCCGTTGGCCGCTCGCGAACCGTCATTTTCGATGCGGACTTCAAACACGGCTTCGTCACCGACAACCGCCTGCTTCGTCCGGGCATCCAGTTTCAGCGACAGTTCGGCAACACCTTCGACGGTCGTGGAATGTTCGGCCACGGTGACTTTTCCATGGTCGGACACGACACCGGCCTGGTGGACGGCGGCACCGGCAGTCGTCGGCCGCAGTGTCACAATCAGACTGCTGCTGGATCCCGACTTCAGCGTTCCCACAAACCAGTCCACCGTTCGCTCCTGTTCCATGAACTTGCCGCCGCGATCGGCGCTGATGAATTCATAGCCTTCGGGAACGCGGTACTTGGCTCGCACATTGTTCGAAGCCACGTTGCCATCGTTCACGACAACCACTTCGTAGTCCGTCTGCTGTCCGACAACCCGCTGTTCCGGCCCGTGGACCGCAATACTGAGCTGCGGTTCAACGACCGTGATGTTCGTCGTTGTCTGGTCGGTGAGTTCTCCGTCGGCCGTTGCACGAACCGCCAGGTTTTGAGGTCCGCCCTGAACCGCGGCAACGCTGAGTTTCGCCTGCCGCGATTCACCGGGATTCAGAGTGCCGACTTCAATGGTCAGCAGACTTCCGCGGCGGTGTTCGAGTCCTTCCGGAATCGCCGCCTGAATGGTCACATTGCGAGCGACGCCGGTACCGGGATTGGTCACTGACACGACATAGCTGCCCTGCTGCCCGACTTCCACCTGCGCCGGTCCGTCGACGCTAAGCTGCAACATCGGCTCCTTCACGGTGAACACCGACGCTGCAAAACCCGTGAAGCGGACAAACGCATTCAACTGCATTCCGCCGCGACCCAGCGGAACGACGGTCAGTTCCACTCGCCGGGAGTCTCCGGCTGCGAGTTCTTCAAACGTCCACAGCGCTGACCCCGCGGTTGAATTCGGATCGGGGGAAGCGGCGATGACCTGCAGCCCGTCAGGAATCACGGCTTCCGCAATCACATGACGAACCGGGCTGTCGCTGCTGTTTCGGATGATCAGGTCGCACTTGCACTCCTGTCCGACGTTGAAGTCCCCGTGCTGCACCCACTGCAGCGTTACTGACGGACTCTGCGGACCGGTGTCCTGTGAACCGACGCCGTCGGCGTACGCTCGACTTGGCGATTCCGATCGAACCACCGTTTCCCGCAGGGCAGGCGCCGCGACAGGCGCCGGACCCGGCGCCGGTGAAGCGGCTGTCTGCGGCGGCGCGGCGGCTGATTGTTCCTTCAGAAACTCGGCAAACGGATTCGTGTCGTCAAAGTCTGTTGCTTCAGCGGCGATGAGTTCAATGTTTTCGGTTTGGTTTTCGGAATCGATGACAGCGGCTGCCTGAACAACGCCTTCCGCCGGGGAATTCTGTGATGCCGCACTGGAAGGATGCACCTGAAACGAAGCCGGCCATGCCGTATCGCTCGCGGCGGCTGGCGCGGTTCCGGCAGCGGGAGCCTTCGAAGCAATCTGCGGCGATGCCTTCGGCGCAGCGGCAGGCGTGCCCGGGGAAATCTGTTTCAGAGGACGCCGCGGAGGTGTCTTGACCGCTTCACCTGGTTCCTTAACCGAAGTTGCTGTCGGTGAGAAATACTCCAGCGACGCTCCACCGGCGGATGGCTGTGCGGCCGCGGAGGCTTCTGTGATTCCCGTCTGGTTCTTCAGACTATCCCATTCCGCAAACGGATTGACTTCATCCGACGCCGCGACCAGGCCAGGCAGCGACAGCAGGCACAGAACTCCCAGCGTGCGGCGTGTGCGAAAGCGACTCAGCATTCCGGATTCCTCCAGGAACCGCGCCGGACGATCGCCGGGCGGTTTCGAATATTCGTGTGGCGTTTTTCTGTCAGCAAATTCCGCCGATGTCCGCCGACGCGCGATCAAAGAGCCGGCGTCGAAACACGGAAGAGACGTTCATCTCTTCGTATCGGTTGCAGCGACCGTACGGATTAGTGAAGTTCCGGAGAATTGGGAAACTTTGCCGGTTGTGCCGGTTGGTCGGACCCGTGGCAACGTCCGCTCACGCCACCGGACAACGGCACAATGATCGCGGTGGAAGACGCGATTTCCGTTCTTTGGCCGAGCCGGCATTCCTCGTCGGATGCGGCTCATCGGACAATTCGCAGTTTCAATACTGAGTCCTACAATGCCGCCCGGACGCCGGCAGCGAACCGGGCACGATCAGCCGGCTGAGCCCTTTGCACGGCGTCACCTCGCGCCAGGCCGGAGAACGACGGGTCAGCGCGAAAGCTTCTGATTCATGACGAACGATCCCAAAACGCAGGATGACGACCGGGAAGCACGCCTGGCCGCGGTGCTCGACCGCCTGCTGACGGAATCCGGACGTCGTCCGTCAGCGGAGTTGCTGAAATCCGCGGTTCGCGAACATCCCGATTTGGAAGTCGAGCTGCGTGAACTTTTCGCCACCGCGATGATTGCCGACGACGTGGCGTTGTTCCAGTCCACGATCATTGGCCCGCTGACCGATGACCAGCCCCGTCGCGGTCAGCGGCTGACCAGCAGTCACGGTTCAGCCGTCGGCACGTATATCGCCGACTATGAACTGCTGGAAGAAATCGGTCGAGGCGGCATGGGGGTCGTCTACCGAGCCCGGCAGGAAAGCCTGGACCGCACCGTCGCGCTGAAGATGATTCCAAACGCGGCCTTCGCGGCGTCGCAGGATCTGGCTCGGCTGCGGGCCGAAGCGCTGGCGGCGGCTCGCCTGCATCATCCCAACATCGTTCCCATTTACGAAGTCGGCGAACACAACGGCCAGCCCTGGTTCAGCATGCAGCTTCTGGAAGGCCAGACACTTTCCGAAAGGCTGATGCAGGGACCGCTGGCCGCGGAGGAAGCCGTGCGGCTGCTGATTCCCGTTGTGGAAGCCATCGGCGCGGCTCACCGCGCGGGCGTGCTGCATCGCGATCTGAAGCCGTCGAACATTCTGATTACTCACGACGGTACTCCCTTCGTCACCGACTTCGGGCTGGCCAAGCGAGTCCCCGCGACGGAAGAACCGGTTGCAGCGTGCAGCAGTTCCCAGGACGGGCTGACTCAAAGCGGTGCTATTTTGGGAACCCCCGCCTGGATGTCACCGGAACAAGCGGCCGGACAGACCGAATCCATCGACGTGACTTCCGACATCTACAGTCTGGGTACGATTCTGTATGCGATGCTGACCGGCCGGCCTCCGTTTCAGGCGTCGTCGTCGTTCGACACGCTGCTGATGGTGATGGAACAGGATCCTCCGGCGATGCGGGTTCTGAATCCCGGCATCGATTCGGATCTGGAAATGATCGTGCTGAAATGTCTGCAGAAGCCTCAGGACCTGCGCTATTCGTCAACCGCCGCGCTGGCCGGTGACCTGAAGGCCTGGCTGAACAAGGAGCCGATCAGCGCACGCACATCAACGATTGCCAATGTTGTCGCCCGCTTGTTTCGCGAATCGCATCACGCCGCCGTGCTGCAGAACTGGGGAGTGCTGTGGATGTGGCACAGCCTGGTCCTGCTGATTCTGTGCCTGACAACCAACGCCATGCAGTTGGGCGGAGTCAGCGAACGCTGGCCGTTTGTCGGCCTGTGGGTTGTCGGGCTGGGATTGTGGGCGGCAATCTTCTGGAACCTGCGACATCGCGCCGGACCGATCACGGCCGTGGAACGCCACATCGCTCACGTCTGGGCGGGAAGCATGGCGGCTTCATCAACGCTGTTTGCCGTCGAATGGATCATGAACCGTCCGGCACTGGAATTCTCACCGGTGCTGGGAACGATCGCCGGAATTGTGTTCCTGGTGAAGGCGGGAACTCTTTCCGGAAGATTCTACGTCCAGGCGGTTGCGCTGTTTGCGACGTCGCTGGTCATGGCGGCGATACAGGTGGCTTCGACTCGCTATTCCGGGCTGCCGAACGTCAGCATTTCACTGTTCGGCCTCGTCACGGCCGCCGCCTTCTTTTTCCCCGGATTGAAATACTACCGGCAGCAGCGACACCGCGGGTAGTACGTCTTCCAACAAGGCGTTTCGCGCTGCGTCCGGAATCGGCTGAAGGACGCTGTTGGAACAAACGATGTTCGATCGCGACAGGACGTCACAAGTCGGTTTCCGACGGCTGCGCCGCACAACTTCTGCGAAGATGTGCTACCCGGAGCGATCGACGTTTTGGGTGACGCTCCCGAGCGCGGCGTTATAGGTACTGGTTCACGATATTTTCCAGCATCTCCTGGCGGCCGCTGGGACTTGCGTCGGCTTCGCCCTTCTGAAGCATGTACGTTTCCAGTTCCTCAAACGTCGCCTGACCCTGTTCGATGCGCTGGCCGATACCGGTGTCGTAGCTTTCATATCGCTTCGCGACGAAATCCGTCAGTACCTTGTCCGCGCGAATGGCGGCAGCGATTTTCAATCCGCGAGCAAACGCGTCCATTCCGCCGATGTGAGCATGGAACAAGTCAATCGGGTCCGTACTTTCGCGCCGCACTTTGGCGTCAAAGTTTGTGCCGCCGGGAGCCAGGCCGCCCTGTTTCAGAATCACCAGCATCACCTGTGTCGTCAGGTAAATGTCGGTGGGAAACTGGTCGGTGTCCCAGCCCAGCAACAGGTCGCCGGTATTGGCGTCGATGCTGCCGAGCGATCCCTGAATCGACGCGTACTCCAGTTCGTGCATCATCGAGTGGCCGGCCAGAGTCGCGTGATTCGTTTCAATGTTCAGTTTAACAACGTCCTCCAGACCGTATTGCCGAATGAAGTTCAGGCACGCCGCCGCATCAAAATCGTATTGGTGCTTTGTGGGTTCCTTGGGCTTTGGTTCGAACAGAAACTGGCCCGTGAATCCGATGGACTTCGCGTGGTTGTGAGCCATATGCATGAACCGGGCCAGGTGATCCAGTTCCCGCTTCATGTCAGTGTTGTACAGATTCATATAGCCTTCTCGCCCGCCCCAGAAGACATAGTTTTCGCCGCCGAGTTCGTGAGTAACTTCGATCGCCTTTTTGACCTGCGCGGCCGCAAAGGCAAACACGTCGGCATTGGGACTCGTCGCGGCACCGTGCAGAAACCGAGGGTGCGAAAACAGGTTCGCGGTGCCCCACAGAAGCTTGACTCCGGTGGCCTGCTGAGCCTCCTTCAGTTTCGCCGCCACTTTGTCGAACTTTGCATTGGTCTCCTTCAGCGAAGAGCCTTCCGGTGAGACATCGCGGTCGTGGAAGCAATAGTACGGAGCACCCAGTTTGGTGATGAACTCAAACGCCACGTCAACGCGTTTCAGGGCATTGTCCAGCGAATCGCTGCCGTCGTCCCATGGGCGATTCAAAGTGGGAGCGCCAAACGGATCGACGCCCGTGCCGCGAAACGTGTGCCAGTAACAGACGCTGAACCGCAGCCAGTCGGCCATCGAGCGGCCTTCGACCATTTCATCCGGGTTGTAATGGTGAAACGCCAGTGGATTCCGTGAGGCGGGGCCCTCGAACTGAATCTTCTGAATCTCAGGGAAATAGCTCATCAAACTGTTTCTTTCCGGGCTTCAGCCGTGAGCGGCTGTGAGGTGTTTCGGCTGCGGATTGTTCGATGCGGGATGCCGCTTTCGATCGGGCGGACAGTCTAGCGAGCCCCTGTTCGGCAGGGAATCAAGCCGCGCGGACCGTGTTGCGTCAGTCGGGACTTCGTCGAATTCTGCCGCGCCGCATGATCAACAGACCGCCGATAATCAGAGTGCCGCCGACAAGCTGGCGCATCGTCACCGGTTCGCCTCGCACCAGCCAGGCACTGGTCATGGCAATCACCGGTACCAGATTCTGGAAGACGGCCGCGTGAGCCGCGCCGGCATGACTGACTCCGTAGTTCCACATGGCCAGAGCGAATCCCGTGGAGAAGATTCCGGACCACGCAATCGCCACCCAGACTTCCGGAAGATTCAGCTTTGCGACACTGTCACCCAGACGGGGAGCCGCGATCGCCACATGGAACGGAAGCATCGTCAGCGAAGCAAAGGCCGACAATTGCAGCGGAGAAAGCTGCTTCAGCACGGGGCGACTGGCCACCGTTCCGCCCGCCCAGGACAGGGCCGCGCAAAGCATGAACACGTTGCCGTACAGGGACCTCTCATCGCTGGAGAAACCGCCGTTCTGAATGGTCACCACCAGCGTTCCGACAAATGCGATCACCAAACCAGCCCACGCCACGCGCGCCAGTCGTTCGTTCAGAAAGATTCGAGCCATCAGCGCGGTCCACATTGGAACCGTTGCAATGATCAGAGCAACGTTGCCGGAGGCGGCTCTGGCGATTCCCAGCAGGAACGTCAGTTGATAAATCCCGGACGCCAGGACCGAGTATCTCAGCATGGCGGCGTACGAAACGCCGGGCCACGACGGAAGGATCGCGCCGCGTTCGTGCCAGGCCAGCAGGTTTAGCACAACAACCGACACCGCCAGACGGATGGCATTCAGCGAATACCAGTCCATCCGATCAAGCCCGAGCTTGAACACGGGGATGTTGATGCCCCAGATCAGCACGACGCCCAAGAGCGATACGTCAGGCCAGAAGGAACCGACAGCCGATTCCTGTGCAGATTCGTGGGACACGGCGGGCATGGCAGAAACGCAATTCGCGCAGGTCGGTCAGTCAGAGACAGATGCCGACAGCGAATTGCCAACGGCCGGACAACGGGAATGCCCGTTGTACCAATTCGACCGCGACACTGCAGCCGTCTCCCGAAGTCGCCAGGACAGAAATCGCACAGCGTTCGTTGTGCCGTGCGTCTGAGAGGATGCCCCGCTGGCCACCAGCGCCGCCGAAGTCGAAACAAGCCGGCTTGAGGCGTCTTACGCGACCCGTCGCATGGGAATCACGTCCGCCACGGGCCACTCACCAGTCCGGCCAATCAACTCGGCGACCGATTCGTCGCCGGCGATCAATCGGTCGCCAATGGCATCCAGACGGTCCATTTCCTGCTGAATCTGTGACGCAATTTTGGCGATCTGTTCCCGACTGAGATCCTCCGGCAATTCCATCGGCCGACCAGCGATCAGCAGAGCCTTTGAAAACGGCTTCGGCAACATCATGTCCGACCATCCGCCGGGAACCGACCAGGCTCTCGTCGCCTTCAGCGAAGTGGGGACGATGGGCCGGCCGGTGCGCGACGAGAGGTAGACAATTCCGTCCTTCATCACGCGGCGCGGACCGCGGGGACCGTCGGGAGTGATACAAACGTGCAACTCGGGACGGTCAATAAGCTGCCTTGTGGCCTGGGCTCCACCTCGGCTGGCGGAGCCTCGCACGGGAGTAATTCCGGACAGTTGAGCAGCGTGGGCCAGATACGTTCCATCCTGATGGCGACTGATCAGTCCGGAAAGAAAGTACGTCTTCAGGCCAAACACTGCCGTGACGATTGCATCATGCCACAAACAGAAGCAGTACCGACGTGATCCGGCGGGCCGGCGATAGGGAGTCGCGTCGTCCACAACTGTGCGGTGATCGATTCGAACGGTCAAAAACAACGCTCGAAGCGCCCACGTACCAAGTCGAGCAATGATCCAGTTGGCAATACTGTTGCGAATCTTCATGGTGGCATCCCTGCCCTGAAATCCGTTACGGACGGACGCGTCGCGGCTCGCACATCGTAGTGAAACTTCCGACGATCCGGGAATCTCAACATCCGCCTGTTGCAGGATGCTGCGTCTGATCGCCGTCGCCTGCCGCAGAATGCAACACCGTCCGTATGCGGACTCAGCCACTGCACCGATGACTGCGGAGGACAAGCCGAACCGATTGTGGGAATTCCACGGTTTCGCGGACTCCGTCTTGCAAGCGTTGGATGAATTTTGCAAAAATGCGGTCAGTTCCGAAAAATGGCGCGAACCATGCAAAGGGACAGGGCCAGATTGCCTGATACGCCGAATTCGGCCGTTGTGGCAAGTTCGGACTTTTATTGGCTGGCACCGTGGGGTGGGCCAAATTCTTCCGTTCGGTGAATCCGAACGCTGCTCGCATCATTCATACGGAGATGAAAAGCGTTCTCCTGAGTTCTCGTTACTTTCCGCGAGCATGTTTTCTGAAAGGCTTCGTCTGGTGTTATCCGGGCGAAGCCTTTTGCGTTTCGCACCGTGGTTGCGTCTCCTGCGGTAAGGGGGACTGGAAGCTGGCAGGACATTTCCGCTGGATTGGTTCCGAACTGCAGGTGCAGGTGCGGATTTCGCCGCGCGCGTCCCGTGACCAGGTCAATGGCCGGATGGGAGATCGGCTGAAAGTCGCGATCACAGCACCTCCCGTCGACGGCAAAGCAAACGCCCACCTGATCGCATTCGTCGCAAAGCAGTTCCGAGTCGCCAAGTCGCAGGTGCAGATCGTTCACGGGCAGACGAGCCGAGATAAGACGATCAGCGTTCAGGACCCCGTCGAACTTCCGGAATCGTTTGAAGTCCGGCGCGCGGAAGATAAGAACCCGCCGGAATGAAGTCTGCCCGTGCTGTCACCTTCCGCACAGATTGCCACGGCGCGCGAACTCGGACGCAGGAAGCACACACCCGGTGGACGAGTTGCCGGCGATCAGCAACCGAAAGCAGCACAGGCATTTGTACCTGTGCTGCGGTTCCGGGAATCATGGACAGAGACGCCGTGTCGCTTGCTGCGTGCGGGTGCTATTTTGCAGCCGCAGCCAGTTCTTCGGCCTTCTTCTTCAGCTCGGCGGCCTTAGCCACGGTTTCATCCGACTTCTTTTTCGTCGCGTCGATGGCGGCCTGAGCTTCGGTGGATTTCTTCGCAGCTTCTTCGGCGGCCTTGACGGCCGCTTCCGCCGCCTTCTTCGCTTCTTCGACTGAGGCGCGTGCGGCTTCGGCGGCTTTCTGAGCGGCGGCGTGTGCTTCGTTCGTCAGCTTTGTGATTTCCTCCGATGCCTTCGGATTGTCCTTCAGCGCGGCGACAGCCTTTGCAGCTTCCGCGACGGACGCGTCCGCTGCGGCGGCGATTTCTTCGGCCTTCGTCACGGACTCGCCTGCGGCTGTCGATGCTTTCGCCGCTTCTTCCGACGCGGTGATCGCTGCGGCGGCGGCTTTGATGTCGGACTCAACCTTCTGGGCCAGTTCCTCGACTTCCTTCGCGGCATCTTCGGCGGCTCGCTGCGTTTCCAGCAGTTCCTTTGCTCTGTCCTTTTTGAAGTCCGGCACAATTTCCAGAGATGTCAGCACGGCCTTCAATGGCTCTTCGCCAGCTTCCGACACGGCTGTCTGCCAGACAAACAGCTTCTTCAGGTTCTTCAGCCCCTCCAGTTGCTTCATCCCGGAGTCGGTGACTTTGGTGCCGTACAGGTTCAGGTATTCCAGATTCTCAAGCCCCTGCAGGTGCGCCAGCCCGGCGTCGGTGATTCCGGTTGTTTCAAGATGAAGTCTGTGCAGTTCCTTCATTCCGGCCAGATGCTGCAGTCCCGCGTCAGTGATTTTTGTTCCGCGCAGGTTCAGCGAGTAGACGTTTGCCGCATCCTTCAGCAGCGCCAGTGTGTCGTCGGTGACGTCCTTGTCCGAAAGGTGGAACGCTACGGACAGCCGGGCATCGTTCATGGCCAGCTGCATTGCCTGACCTCCGGCCGACTGGACGGCTTCAATCAGCTTCTGGTCCGCTTCGGACGGCTTTTCCTGTCCGGCAGCCAGGGATGCGGCGAATACAATGCAGAAAAACGGGACGAGGGTCTTCACGATCAGAATCTCCTGCGGAGGGCAGCGGGAGGCGGGAAATCATTCAGGCTTTGAGATTAGGCAGATTTGCGTCCGGGTTCAATCATTTCGTCGCGCCGGAATGTTTTTCGACGGACAGTGGATCCAAAATGGCCGGGATTTCAGTGGCCGCGGACTCCTGCCGACGGACGAATTTGAACCTCCTGAGTGTGAGATTGTGGCGGGAAACGAGCCGCCTCGCGGAAACACGTTGGTTCCGACACGAGCGTCACTCTACGATCCCTCCTTCGTGACATTCTCCGCCGATAGCAGACTGGTGATGACATTGTCGCCTTCCACAACAACATCCACTTCCCTGTTCGACGGCCTGTTGTGGCGTGGGCGAGTCAAGTGGGTGATCCTGAAAACGGCGATGGAAGAACGGCTGGTCTACCGCGGCGACTTCGCGTTTTCGACGCTGGTCCGGTTCCTGCCCATCGTTACGCAGATCTTTCTGTGGAACGCGATCTTCGCAGGTGACACGTCGCGACGGCTGAACAACTACACCTATCCGGACATGGTGGCCTACTATCTGCTGGTGATGGTGGCACGAGCGTTTTCGAGCATGCCGGGACTGGCGACCGGCATCGCGGAATCGGTCCGCAACGGGTCCGTTCGCAAATATCTGATCCAGCCGGTCGACATGCTGGACTATCTGTTCTGGCACCGGATCGCTCACAAGCTGGTCTACTACGTCATCGCCGTGCTGCCGTTCGCGCTGGTGTTCTGGCTGTGCCGCGGCTACCTGCCGGCATGGCCCGGCGCGAACGTGATGGCCGCGTTTGTGTCGTCGCTGGTGATGGCGTTTCTGATCGGGTTTCTGATCGAAGCACTGATCGGACTGATCTCATTCTGGTTTCTGGAAGTCAGTTCCCTGATCTTTATCTACATGATGATGAACTACTTTCTTTCGGGGCACATGATTCCTCTGGAGTGGATCGGCGAATGGATTCCGTGGGTCTTCTACCTGCCGTTCAAATATCTCGCTTACACGCCGGCCGCGATCCTGCTGGGACATATTCCCGCGGAATCGCTGCCCGGAGAACTGGCTGTTCAGGCTGTCTGGGTGGTGGTTCTGCTGATTGCCAACCGAATTGCATTTGACCGCGGAGTCCGGCAGTACGGAGCATTCGGTGGATAGCGAACTCCCGCAGGAATCAGCTTCCGCCGGATTGGCGACGGATACCGCGCACCCGCGCCGGCGCGAAAGGCAGCATGGTCCCGTCGATCAGGTGCAATCGCCGGCGACGCACGGGCCTGCGCAGCCACTGGACCGGATGACTCACCCGGTGTTTGTATTTTCGTATCTGGCCAACCTGTCACTGGTCACGGCTAACGCGGCGACGTTTATCTTCGCGGACTGGGTCGCGTGGATCGCCCGGCATGAAAACTCGCAGGCCGTGTATCACGAAGAACTTCCCGGCCGCGTGGTTCAGTTCGGGCTGATCGCAGCGATCACCGCAAGGCTGTTTCTGGGTCAGGCGATCGACCGGTTTGGAGTCCGGCGAGTCTGGGTAGTGATGAGCCTGCTGAACGTTGCCGGCTGTCTGACGTTTGCCACGCTGCAGTCGACCGGTCCGATGCTGTACACGGGAAGAATTCTGTTCGCAACTGGACTTGCGGGCATGTTCACCTGTGCCACATTTCACATTCAATCGTGCGTGGCCGAACTGCGGCGAACGGAATTCATCGCGCTGCTGGGCAGCAGCGGGTTTGTCGGCATGATGCTGGGGCCGCAACTGGCTGATCTGCTTCGCTGGCTTTCCAGGGGCAGGACGCACTGTTCTTTTCCGCCGTATTCTGGACGGTGTTCGGTCTGAATTGCGGCTATGTCGTTCTGCTGCTGCTGGCCACAAAGGGACACGCCTTGCCGGCCAGGCAGCCGCGGCCGTCGCTGGTGACGCTGATGAAACGCTACTGGCCGGGATTGGTGACGGTGGTTTCAATGGCGATGGGCCTGACGTTCACCGTTGTTTCGCTTTACCTTGTGAGATTCAACAGACACGCGGGCATCGGCGGCATCGCAACGTTCTGGACAATCTACGCGGTGGCCGCGTTTTCGTTCCGCATCAAGACAGCGGGGCTGAGCCGACGAATCGGCCGCTATCGACTGATCTTCTACGGATTGCTGCTGCAGGGGCTGGGCTTGTGGGCACTGGTCCCGGTGACTCAAACCTGGCATCTTGCCTTCGCGGCGGCCAGTTGCGGACTCGGACACGCGCTGTTGTTTCCGTCGATCGTGTCGCTCGGTTCCGGAGCTTTTCCGCCGGAATATCGCGGCAGCGGAACCAACCTGACGCTGGGCTTTCTGGACCTTGGCTCCGCCATTTCCGCGCCGCTGATGGGACGAATCATTGACCTGCCAATTTTCGACGGCGCTGGTTTTCGCCAGATGTTTTTCATCGCCGGCAGCCTGACGCTGTCGATGGCTGGCACCTGGCTCATCGTCAACCGCGGCCGCCACGACGCCGAAAGCGCGTAAGAGCAGCTATTGCATGCGCGGCGATGGACGGAAATCCGGGAAGTATCCGCCGGGTTCACCGACATCGATTTCCACGCGGTCCTTGCCGTCTGCGGAAACCGCAATGATACGAGGAATCACAGCACCGCCCGAGGGATCCGGTGGATTGTGGTAGAATAGGATGGTTTTGCCGTCAGGACTCCACTTCGGCCAAAGCGCCACGCCGGGTTCGTTGGTGATTTGTCGAGGCTCTGAGCCATCGACGTTGATGGTCCAGATGTCAATGTTCGTGAGAGACAAACGTTCCTTATCACGGACGAGTGAGAACACCAGTTGTTTGTTATCAGGGGACCATGTTGGATACATCGCGATGCTGCCGAATTCCGTGAGTTTTCGAGCGTTCGTACCGTCTGGATCTGAGACGAAGACTTCGGTTTCGACAAACTTCCGATCGAAATTAGTCAGACTCAAAATCACCGCGGGTGGGTTATCAGACGTCACAAGCCCCGTAATCGCGACCTTCGTTCCGTCGGGAGACCACGACAGGTCGGAAGCGCTATGAATCTCGGTGGCAAATGGCCGAAGATTCTCTCCATCGGCATCCATTAGCCAGATGCGCTGATCACCATCGAGTTCTGAAATGAACGCGATCCATTTGCCATCCGGCGACCATCTCGGACGCATGTCGGTTGCCGGTCGGTTCGTAAGTCGAGCGACTTTTCCCGTGACAACGGACGCGACATGGATGTCCCACTGCTCTCCAACCTTCGCATGGAACGCGAAAGAATCTCCGGTCGGTGACCAACCAGGCGCCTCCGCGTATTTGAAACCCGCAGACATCAATTGGATGCGATTCGCCGAATACCGGTAGATGCCGACGTGGTCACCTTGTCTCGCCGTAAACAGGAATTCCGCCGTTGCTGCAGGCGGTGCCGCTGGCACTTGCGTTTCTGCGGTCGCCAACACGCACCACAAAACCAGGAATGTCTGACTGTGTGCCACCTGATTGCCTCGTGGGGGTTCGTGAGCGGTTGTTTATTCATCCAACGATCGACAGCTGGCGGTTTCAGCTTCGATAGCCATCCGGAATCCGCGCCGGTTACGAATTGATGCGGTGAGTCGGAACCGGGCGACCGGGACGGAAGCTCTGCAGGGAAACGATTCGGTGTCGCAGGTCCATTGCGTCGCAGGCCGCGGCCAGCTCGTCTCGAACGATGGCTTCCAGTTCGGCCGGGTCCGTGGCGACTCGCGCGTTGACGACAACATTCGCCGCTGAAGTCTTCGCCGACGACGGCAGCGACATTTCCGGACCGCTGGCGTTGCTGACCAGATTGGCCACAGCATACGCCCCATCGCACAGACCGATCACCTTCAGATGCGCGGCTTCCGAATCGGAGGCGACCAGGCGAGCATGTAGGCGGCCGATCAGATCCGAAAGCAGGTCGTCCAGCGAAAATTCTCCGGAACCGTCGACGGCAACCTGACTGTTCAGCCAGCCCAGTTCCGCTTCGCCTTCGGCATACACATCGTAGTCAACCTCCATCACCCGCTGACCGAACGACCCGCGCTGTTCCAACATGGCGATCAGCGAATCCATCCCTTCGCCACTTCGGGCCGAACACCGCAGGACAGGACGACCGGGGTATTCGGCTTCGATCAGCGACTGCAGTTCGTCGACGTGCTGCGGCGCGAGTTCGTCGATGCGATTGATCACGACGAAATCGGCTTCTTCAATCTGCTTGCGGAAAATGTAGTTAGCCTTCGGCGAGAATCCGCTGCCCGCGTCTCCCTTCAGAATTCGACGCCCGTGACTGGGTTTCAGGATGACACCGTACGGAGCGATATCCAGCGGCACTCCGTAGACTTCGGTCAACGGCCGAATGACGGTGGCGACCAGGTCCGTGCAGCTTCCGACAGGCTCCGCCAGAATAACGTCCGGAAGTTCACCGGTTCCCAGACCTTCGACCGTGTCGGTCAGAGCATCAAAGTTGCAGCAGAAACACGATCCGGCCACTTCACCGACGTCAAAACCCTGCGACCGCAGATTGTGGGTGTCGACCAGATCCGTGGTCTGGTCGTTGGTAACGATACCCACCTTCAGACCATGCTGCATGTAGTGCCGTGCCAGCCGGGCGATCGTCGTGGTCTTCCCGGCACCCAGAAATCCACCGAGCATAATGTAAACGGGTTTCATTGATTGACCTTCAATCGTGTTATGAATCTTTTGCCGGCAGCGTGCTAATTGCCGTCCGGCATTTCCAGTCGGCAGCACCCCAGGTCCAGAAATTTGCCAGCCTTGCCCGTCGACTGCAGCAGATCCGGATGCAGCCGGTAGTACATGAACCGCCCGTCTCGTCGCACTGCAACAAGGTCGGCATACTTCATGACTTTCAGATGATGCGAAACGGTTACGACTTCAGCCGCCAGCAGTGCCGCAATGTCGCTCACGGTCATCTCACCGGAACGCAGCGCAGCGATGATCCTTAGCCGGTGCGGATCGCCGAGCGCTTTCAGACGCGCGGCGCAAAAATCCGCTTGAAAGACATCCGGAGACGAATCGACCTGCGACAAAGCGGCGTTCTCCCTGCGAGCATTCGGCACAACATCCCAATGTTCTTAAGAATGTTACCGCCCCTGGATTGCCTC
Source organism: Planctomycetaceae bacterium (assembly GCA_041398785.1). NCBI lineage: Bacteria > Pseudomonadati > Planctomycetota > Planctomycetia > Planctomycetales > Planctomycetaceae > Planctomycetaceae bacterium. The sequence continues at coordinate 197,055 of JAWKUA010000001.1, forward strand.
GTCAAAGCAGACAACCCGGCGGCTTCGCGAGGAATCGCGACAGCGTCGAAGAAGCTCTCAACAGCTGCGCTCCGGCCATCGGGATGAACGCGAGTTTCCGTTCCGTTAAGACTGCGCTAAGGCCTGCGGCCGATGAGAACACACCCTCCCGTTGAAACGGGAGCGACGGTCTTGAAATGGTTCAAGGGTTTGTTGAGAGAAACGTTTTGAAATGCTGAGACTCGATAGTGAATCGAGTCGGGGTCTTCCGGGGTGTGGATTTTCTGAGGCATGGCGCCGGTGTTCGATGGATTTTGGGGTAGTGACGTTGATATTGTCAGAGAGTTCGATGAAACAGACGGAAGCTCTGCGGGGACGCAACTTCCTGAGGGATAGTCGAATCGCCGGTGTGTCGACGGATGCATCGAGCACGCGTGGTGGCCGGTTACGTTTGCGTGCCGGTCACCACCTTTTCACTGATTCTCCAGGGCTGACCTGTTCGGACCATGGTGTTGAGGATCGTGAGCAGTTTTCGCATGCAGGCCACCAGTGCAACTTTCTTTGCTTTGCCGCGATCCAGAAGGCGTTTGTAGAACGTCTGGATGGCGGGGTTACTCCGCGTTGCCACCAGGGCAGCCATATAAAGTACTCGTCGGACATTTCTGCGGCCTCCGAAGACGGAACGCTGTTTGTCCTGTTTCCCCATTCTGACGATCGTGCCCGCCGACAGTTCGAAATCTGACGACGATTGAATACCGAGGTTCGGCAGGTCACCAGCAGTGTCGACGTTGTGACGACCCCGACTCCGGGAACGCTTTGAATGATCTCAATGGCGGGATTCGTTTCGGCTTGGCGGTTCAGAAATTCGCGGATCTTCTGTTCGATCATATCCTGTTGTTTTTTCAGCATTTTGATAACGCTGTCGATCGACCTGCGGCTGGTCTTGTCCCATGCCTGCCGGCGACGGTTTCTCTGATTGATCAGATGCAGCAGTTGCTCGCGGCGACGCACCAGCGCTTCGTGAGCCTCCTGAGCTTCTGTTTTGGGAAGCGTGGGCATGAGATCGACGGTTTCGCCGAATGTCCGCAGCAGCCTTGCATCAATCGGATCGGTCTTCTCCAGCAGGCCGAGTCCCTTGCCGAACTGTCGCACCTGGGGGATTGGCAACGCGACGATGCCGGCGTTCTGCAGTGCCCTGACAGAGTTCGTTCGTAGTCACCGGTCGCTTCGCAACGACGAAGGTCGTCTCGGGCGACTCAATTTCTTCGACGATGTGTTTGACGACGGCAGCCGTTGAATTGATCACCTCCGATTTCAACTTTCCCTGAGAATCACAGACGTCGAGCTTGTCCTTGCCACGTCCACACCAATCACACGAGTTGCCGGTTTTGAGCTTATCATTGTCCCATCCTAGTGAATACAGCTGGTCACACTCGACCGCTCAGCGACGGTTCGGGTTCGAAAAATAAAAGCCATGCGATCACGCTCCCGCACGATGTCGATGCACCAAGGGTCGATTATCGTCTGCATGGCCGCCTGATTCCGGCTCGAGACCAGTACCAGACTCATCAACCGTCAACAGAATTTCACCGGTATTTTCACCTGACTGAAGATACTAGGGTCAGTTTGGTCGCCGACTCGATTCACTATCGAGTCTCAGCATTTCAAAACGTTTCTCTCAACAAACCCTTGAACCATTTCAAGACCGTCGCTCCCGTTTCGACGGGAGGGTGAACCAGTCGCTGCTCTGCATTGGTCAATTCTCATCTGCCGATCGCCGAACGCACCGAGAATGCTCACAGTCGCGCTTCCTTACGGACGGGAATACCCGAAACGAACGACTGAATCCGTTTCCGGCTTCACTGCGCGGGACGTGTGTTCGATGAACCTGAAATGTTGGAAACCGTCGAGAGGGGAATCGCATCAGGTTGGGCTCAATGATACAGAACCAGACAGATTTTGTGCAGGCGGCGGGTGAGGTTGCTCCGCTTCCCCCGTCGGTCGTCAGGCTGCTGAGCCTGTTTGCCGACCCTGATTATGAGATGCGCGACGTGGTCCGCGCCGTTGAGCTGGATTCGAGTCTCTGTTTCAAACTCATGCGGCTGGCGAATTCAGCGGCGCACAGCGGTACGATTCGAACAACCGGCGAAGCAGTCGTGCGGCTTGGCAGTGAGACTGTGCAGTCACTGTCGATGGCGGAGGTCGCCCGGCCGGATCAGAACATCGACCTGACTCCGTTCGGACTCACGCCGGACAGCTATTGGAGGCACTGCATTGCCGTCGTCTCGTTTGCCGATGCACTCTACTCCGAGCGACGATCTCGGATTGGCAGCGGGCTTTCCGTCACCGCCATCCTGCATGACTTTGGAAAGCTGGTGCTGGCCGGGAATCTGCAGCCGGAAGATGCACAACGATTGAAGCTAAGAGACCAGGCACAGTCGCCCGTGGCCGCGGAGAATGAGATTTTCGGAATCAATCATGCCGAACTCACCGGGCTTGTGGCCGAGTCGTGGGCATTGCCATCTGATCTCGCTGCGGCAATGCGATCGCACCACGATCCGGACGCCGCCGCCAGTCCCATTTGTCATGCACTAAATCTTGCCAACCAGCTTGCGTGGCAACTGGACGAACGGATGTCTGACCTGCAGCGTGAATCGGACAGCCGGGAAGCTTCGCTGGCCGCGCTGAACTACGCCGACACCGACTGGGAACGGCTGTTTCGAGCGGGAGAAATCCGCTACCACGCGACGCTGGAATTCTACGGCTGATTCCACAACGTCCGTTGTTGATACTGCGGACTCCACCGAAGAAAGGCTGTTGCGTCAGGCCGGCTTCACATCGAAGCCGAAGCCGGGCCTGTCCGGCGGTCTCATGTAGATCCCTTCCTGCCCGCGAGTAATTCCGTTCTCTTCCTCGAAGCGATCATAGACCTCTTTGGGGCCGCCGGGCCACGGCAGGAACATTTCGCACCATGGTGTGTTGTCGTTGGTCAGGACGAAATGGGCGGCGCCGCCGCGCCAGCCGCCGTGAGGAATCACGGGCGTCTGATGGGCTCGCGCGAGCGCGTCGATCCACCGCAGTTCTGTCAGCCCGCCGCACCAGTTCATGTCCGGCTGCCAGATGTCGGCGGCATTGTGGCGAGCCAGCAGTTCGAACCCGTAACGCGTGTATTCGTGTTCGCCGGTCGCCATCCGCGTGGAACTGACCTGGGCGTTCAGCCGTCCCATGCCTTCATAGTCGTCCGGCATCAGGCATTCTTCCATCCAGTAAACGCGGTAAGGTTTCAGCCGCGCGGCCAGTTGTTCCGTGTACGATTCGGTCAGTGCCATCCAGCAGTCGAGCATGATTTCGCCGTCGGGCCCGAGAAGCTCGCGCGTGCGCCGGACAAGTTCTTCGTTTTTGTCCAGTCCTGCTTCGCCGTCCGCCGGTCCGTGAGGCAGCGCGAGTTTGATCTTCCGGTAACCGAATTCCAGGGCCTGTTCGATGTTATTGCCGGTGCAATAGCCCGGCACGCGGTCTCGATCCGTTCCCCCCAGCAGTTGATGCACCGGCTTGTGCAGAGCCTTGCCGACGATGTCCCAAAGTGCGTTGTCGACACCGCTGATCGCATGCACGGCGATCCCCTTCCGGCCATAGTACAGCGTCCCGCGCCACATGATGTCCCACAGCCGTTCGACCTGAAACGGGTCTTCGCCGATCAGCAGCTTCGGAAAATGCCGGTCGACGATGTACGCTCCGCCCGGTCCGCCGAGTCCGAACCCGGTGATGCCCTTGTCGGTTTCGATCACGACACCATCAGGGCCGAGATCGTCCGCGAAGAACAGCGACCGTCTGGGCTTGAAGCGGGGATAGATCGACATCGGGTTGGCAATTTCGACGCCGGATGTGTTCCACGATCCTTCCGCCGGTTCATACGTCGGCGGTGGATTCGAAGGAACCAGCTTTGCTGCCCGAATGGCTGTGATTTTCAGACCGCTGGCTTCATCCTGAAACGGCAGGTGAGCGGGCCTGGGAAACCGGTCCGCAACTTCCTGCGATTGCGCTTCAACCTGACTGCCGAAACTGACAAGCCCGGCCGCGGCAGCGGTCTTGACAAAAGTACGACGACGCATGGCTGACCTTTCGTGACGAACAGAGACAGGACTCGCGGATGACATCCGCGGCGCGTCCGGGCGCTGATACCGGAGCCTATCAATGCTGCCGCGCAACGGCCACTGCGACGCCTAGTCAGGCTTCCCTACCAGCAGACACTTCAATTCGCGATCATCGCGAACATACAGTCTCCCGTTGCTCAGCGCCGGCAACCGATAGCCTCGGGGAGTCGGCTGAAGAACCTGGCTGCGGTGCGATTCCCGGTAGGCCGATTCGTCGGCCGCGAACCGGATCAGTTCACCGGCGACATTCAGAAACAGCAATTCATCGTTGACGCGAATCAGGCTGCCATAGTCAAAACCGTCCTGCGACCACATGACTTTCTGCGCGGCCGGATTGATACACTTCAGCGACGCGCGGCCGATGTCCTGCCTTCCGTCCACGGCAAACAGCACATTTTTGTATCGGATTGGTGTCGCGTATTGAGTCGCCAGCAGCGTCTCGCCGCTGCCTGTCGGCGTGCCTTTGGTGGCGGAAATTCCGGCCCAGACACTGCCGACGCGATAGCTGGACGACAGAAACAGATGGTCATCCATCACGACCGGTGTCGCACCATTCACGGTTGGTCCGCGGGCACCGAACGGAAAGCTGAACCGGACGGTTCCGTCTTCGGGATTCAGCGACACGGCATTCAGTCGAGTCACGACAATCGCGTGCCGGGTTCCGTCCACTTCCGCGATCACGGGGGACGAATAGCTGGCGGCGTCCGAAAAGCTGTGCCACAGCGTTTCACCATCTTGGAGAGAAAACGCCACAACAGCCGCGTCGTCTCGCCCGCCGACATTCACGATCACGCGATCACCGTCAACGACCGGCGTGCTGCCGGCTCCGAAGTATCCTTCCGGCGCGGAGAAATCACTCCAGGTATCGCGGTGCCAGATTTCGTTTCCGGTCTGCAGATCCAGGCAGCGCAGGTTTCCCGTGACACCAAACACAACCACGCGATCGCCTGTCATGATCGGGACACAGCGCGGACCGTTGTCGCTGGACAGGCCGGATTCGTAACGGCAACCGAATTCGGCGGACCAGACCTGGTCTCCGGTGACCGCATCGCGCGCTTCAGCGATCTCGCTGTCGTCCCTCCGGTGAAACAACACCAGAATGCCGTCGCGAACGGCGACTCCCGCAAAGCCTTCGCCTGTTTGTGCAGCCCAGACGGTCTGCGGACCGGCCGAAGGCCACGCATCCAGCAGTTTTTCGTCGACGGCGATTCCGTCGCGATTCGGACCAAGTATCTGCGGCCAGTCACCGGCACCGGCCAACCCGCCGGGCACCACAAACGCCAGAATTCCGTAAGCCAGTCGTGAAGTTATCATCGCCGAATCCGCTGGATGAAAAACCGTGCTGCCGCCGGAAGCGTAGCGTTCGTTTCCCTGAATGAAAACAGCGATCGATCGCCATGAGTCCGGCACGGATCCTGCCGCGGCGGAGTTCGCGAATCGGCACGAATCCGACGTCAAGCGACTCTTCGCGATGGCCGCCAATGGCCGAATCTGACACTGCATCGGCATTTCGCAGCGGCCACTTGCCGGGAGCGGATCCGGTCGGCTGAGAAAAGTGGTGCAGTCTTGTGTCGCCTGCGCGTTGACAGCGGATGGTCCGGTCAATAGGTTCCCGCCTTCCGTTTCCCATCACATCCGACGAGAACAAATCACATGGCAAAGCAGAACGCGGCCGAATCGGCCAAGGCAATGACGAAGACGGAGATTCTGGCCGCCCTGGCCGAAGGCACCGGACTGAGCAAGAGCGACGTCGCCGGAGTGCTCGACAAGCTGGGTGAACTGATCGGCAAGAACATCGGCAAACGTGGCCCCGGCGTCTTCAACGTACCCGGACTGATGAAGGTCAAGGTCATCCGCAAGCCCGCGACGAAGGCTCGCAAGGGCATCAATCCATTCACGAAAGAAGAAACCATCTTCAAAGCCAAGCCCGCTCGCAACGTCGTCAAAATTCTGCCGCTGAAGGGCCTGAAGGACATGGTCTGATGCAGTCGCGGCTGCTCCCTTTGTGTCAGCCGCCGGATCTTTGGCCGGATGGCTGACGCCCCTGAACACGACGAAGGAAAGGGGACTGGCTCCAAGCGCAAGTTGACGGCAGGACTGCCTGTTCGCCACTGACGCTCGGTGCCAGTCCCCTTTCTGCGTTTTCCGTTCCGCGTCTGTTGTGCGGAAACACGAGCAGACCATTCGGACAGAACAGTCCGAACTCGTTGTCGACCCGATGGAAGTCGCAGTGGCTGAGCACTGCCGCCAGCCGGATGACGAAAGTACCGGGCCACATCTCGTTCCGCGTGCGACTGCCACGGGGTGACGTCCAGGCTCATCGGAGCCGGCGGTTGCACTTCCGGTTCGATGTGATCGCTGAGGACATTGGCTGCGGTTTTCGGTAAGCTCACCGACGGACTCTGTTCGGCATGGTCTCAGGATCCCTGCCAGTTGCGGGCAACCAGCGTCAGCGGCGTTCAATGCGCCCAACGGGGCGCCCGTTCGTCCGGCAGCTCTCCCGCCATGCCCTGCGATCCACTGGTCTGAGGAAACGCCTTTCCGGACCGCCGGTTTCGGGAAAGCTGTTCACGGTGAGTCAGGTTTTCAGAACAATCATCGGCAGCCGCTTCAACCTCCCGCGCAGCAGCAGCGTCGCTGTCGAAAGGCTGTTCAGGCGAATCGACAAGGGGAGAGCGGCGGCACGGCCGGCGTTTCCCGCGTATGATTCCCTGAACGAAAATCATGTGGCGACGCTGCCACATCGCGGGACGATGACTATTCGGAAGCGCGGTCGATTGGCAGCTCGCATTGTTCTGAGGTGAAGAGTCGCCGGAAGAGTGCCCGGCAAACCCCTGGAGTCAAGTGTGACGTCGATACTCGTCGTTGATGATTCCGCCACGGAGCGAGTTCGCATCGCCGGGCTGCTGTCGTGTCATCCGGACTATCAGGTGACCGCGGTGTCGACGGGAAGTGCAGCGATCAGAACCGTCGTCGAATCACCGGTCGACCTGGTTCTGACCGACATGCAGATGTCGGACATCAACGGACTGGAACTGGTCAGCCGGCTCCGTTCGGAACAGTCGGACGTGCCCGTGATTCTGATGGCCGCGGAGGGCAGCGAAGAACTGGCGGTAAAGGCCATTCGCGCAGGAGCCTCCAGCTATGTCAACAAATCCGCCGCGCCGCATGTGCTTCGCGAAGTCGTGGAACGCGTCCTGGCGGCTCGCGCGGAAAAGCTGTCACACGCCGCGGTGCTTCGCCACATGCGGGCCGACGAATACGAATTCAGCCTTGGCAACAGCCGGTCACTGATGTCGTCGACGGCCGCTTTTCTGCGGCGTGCGATTCAGGCGGTCAACCTGTGTCCCGAAAAGGAACTGCTGCGGGTCGGGATCGCCATGGAGGAAGCGCTGCTGAATGCCTGTCTGCATGGTAATCTGGAACTGGATTCCCGGCTGCGTGAGGGTGACGGCGTGGCGTTTGAACGGCTGGCCCGGTATCGACTGGAGCGTGATCCCTGGCGATCGCGGCAGGTCCGGGTGTTTGCTGCGATTTCGCCGCGACAGGCGTCCATCACCGTGGAAGACGAAGGTCCGGGATTTGACCCGAACGATCTGCCGGACCCGACCGATCCGGAAAACCTGCTGAAACCCCATGGTCGCGGAATTCTGATGATGCGCCTGTTTCTCGACGATGTCCGGTGGAACGAACGCGGCAACAAAGTCACCATGATCAAGAACGCAGAAATGTCATGATGTCGTCCCCCGGCCAATCTCCGGAAGAAGCGCTTCGGCAGACCCAGGCAGATTACCACGCGCTGGTCGACAGTCTGCCGGTGTGCCTGCTGAGAAAGGACCTGAGCGGGCGACCGATCTTCGCCAACGCGACTTATCTGAAGTTTCACGGAATCTCGGCGGAAGAACTGTTCGAAGGACGCGCCGGCAATCTGTTCGATGCGTCGCGGCACAAACGATTCGCCGAAGAAGATCAGCGGGTCGTGACCGACGGAACGGTGCTGGAAGACGTGATTCCACACGTCGGCCCTGACGGGGCTTCGCGATGGCTGGAACGAGTCAAGGGACCGCTGAAGGACGCCGACGGCCGGATTATCGGCATCCAGGTGATGTTCTGGGACGTCACGGAACGCGTGAAGGCGGAGGAAGCGCGTCAGCACGAAAGCGCGTTGCTGCAGGCTCTGCTGAAACACATTCCGGACGCGATCTATTTCAAGAACTCGCGCAGTGAGTTCATCCGCATCAGCGAAAGCCTGGCCAGAGCCTTCCAGCTGAATGACGTCAGCGAAGCCGTGGGCCGCACAGACGCCGACTTTTTCACGGCTGAACACGCCGACGCGGCTCGCGCGGACGAACTGGAAATCCTCCGCACCGGCCGGCCGATCATCGGACGCATCGAAAAGGAAACGTGGCCCGATCGCGAAGACACCTGGGTGTCCACAACCAAGCTGCCGCTGCGCGACGGCGATAATAACATCATCGGCACTTTTGGGCTGTCGCGGGATATCACCGACGTCATCCGAACCGAAGAAGCCCTGGCTCGCGAACGCGACCGGATGCAGACACTGATCAATCACCTGCCGGACGTCATTTTGATCAAGGACACGGACGGCCGGTTTCTGATGGTCAATCCCGCTCTGTATCAGCTTTACGGAGCGAAGTCGGCCGATGAACTGATCGGAAAAACGGATTACGATTTTGTCCCCGAAGAGGTCGCCGCCAACTTTGCCGCAGACGACCAGCGGGTCATGGCGTCCGGTCAGCCGCTGCTGGATCGCGAAGAATGCAACGTGGATCCGGACGGAAATCCGCTGTGGATGCTGACCAGCAAGATTCCGCTGCGCGATGCCGATGACAGGATCGTCGGGCTTGTCGGCATCGGTCGCAACATCACCAAACAGATGCAGGCTCAGCAGGAAGCCACGCGTCAGGCCATGGAAGCCGGCCTGCTGCACCAGGCAACGTCCCTGGCGCGCGACACGGATTCGCTGACGGTGGCGCTTCAGGGTTGCCTGGACATCGTCTGCGAACTGACCGGCTGGGCCGTCGGCCATGTGTATCTGCCGACCGAAGGCGGACTGCTGCAGGAACTGACTCCGACAGTGATCTGGCATCCGGTCAACATGGATTCCATGTCGGAATTTCGAGCGGTGACGGAAGGCATCCACATTCGACGCGGCGAAGGCCTGCCGGGGCTGATCTGGGACACCGGCGAACCGCAATGGGTCGCCGACATTGAATCCGACCTGCCGGTTTCGTCACCGCGGTCAGCCGCGTTTCGCAAAGCGGGAATTCGCAGCGCCGTCGGATTTCCGGTGTTCATCGGCAATGATCTGGTGGCCGTGCTGGAGTTCTTCGCCTTCGAACGCCAGCCTCGCGACGAAAAACTGATGCTGGTCTTTCAAAGTGTGGGCGAACAGGTCGGACGCGTCATTGAACGCCGCCGCAATGAAGCCACGCTGCGAGTCGCTCGCGACGCCGCCGACGCTGCCAACCGCGCCAAGAGTGATTTTCTGGCCAATGTCAGCCACGAAATTCGCACGCCCATGAACGGCATCATCGGCATGACCGAATTGCTGATGGACACCGATCCCACGCCGCTGCAGCGGGAATATCTGCAGATGGTGCAGGCTTCCGGCGACGCGCTGCTGCAACTGATCAACGATATTCTGGATTTCTCCAAAATCGAATCCGGAAAGATGGAACTCGATTCCACGCCGTTCGATCTGCAGGAACTGCTGGGCGACACCATGAAGTCGCTGGGGCTGCGGGCTCATAAGAAAGGACTGGAACTGGCGTATTCCATCGCCGCCGGCGTTCCCGACTATATCACCGGCGACCCGACACGACTGCGGCAGATTGTTGTCAACCTGGTCGGCAACGCGATCAAGTTCACTCATACGGGCGAAGTCGTGCTGCGCGTGACGATCGAAAAATCCGACGGGCAGGATGTCTGGCTGCTGTTCAGCGTGGCGGACACCGGCATCGGTATTCCGCCGGACAAAATCGACGACATCTTCGTCGCCTTTCAACAGGCGGACACGTCGACAACCCGAAGCTATGGCGGCACCGGTCTGGGACTTGCGATTTCCAGCCGGCTGGTCAGCATGATGGACGGCACTCTGCGCTGTGAAAGTGAAGTTGGTGCCGGCAGCACGTTTTCGTTCACGGCACACTTCGAAATCGCAAGTGACCGCATGAGGCCGCTGAAGGGCGACCCGCAGGCAGTCAGCAACACGCGTGTGCTGATCGTCGACGACAACGCAACGAACCGCCGCATCCTGTTTGAAATGTGCGTTAACTGGGGCATGAGTCCCATCGTCGCCACCGGCGCCAGGGAAGCTCTCCGGCTGCTGCGGCAGGGAGTCCACAGCCATCAGCCGTTCCGACTGCTGCTGTCCGATGTCAATATGCCGGAAGTCGACGGATTCATGCTGTGCGAACAGGTTCGTGCTGATGAAGATCTGAAGGCCGTGCACATTATTATGCTGACGTCCAGCGGCCGCCCCGGCGATTCCGCGCGGCGCCGCGACCTGCACATTGACGCCAACCTGCTGAAGCCGGTCAAACAATCCGAAGTGTTCAATGCCATCGTTTCCGTACTGGGCGTCAGTGACACCGACGACGATACCGGTTTTCGCGGTCGCGATACCGGCCGCCAGCAGGTCGTGGAACTGAATGTGCTGCTGGCGGAAGACAACATCGTCAACCAGAAACTGGCGATCGGAGTGCTGAACAAGCTGGGCCACACTGTCACCGTCGCCGGCAACGGAGCCGAAGCTGTGGAAGCCGCACGCTCCGGTGATTTTGACGTGATCCTGATGGACGTCCAGATGCCCGTGATGGACGGCTTCGACGCGACTCGCGCCATTCGACAGTATCAGGAAGAATCCGGACTCTCCATTCCCATCCTGGCCATGACCGCGCACGCGATGAAAGGAGATCGCGAACGCTGTCTGGAATCCGGTATGGACGAGTATCTCTCGAAGCCCATCCGCGCCAGGCAACTGGATGACATGCTGCGACGTGTCGTCTTTCCGCTGACACTGCAGCGACAGCATCGAGCCGAAAACGCACCCGTCATGAATCCGGCGCAGACGCAGGCAGCTTCCAAGACAGCCGATTCAACAGCAAGCCCGGACGACACGGCGCCGATCACGGAACTTGTCGACTGGGATTCCGCTCTGGCCAGCGTGGGCGGCGACAGAGAACTGCTGGCGTCGGTGATGGATGCATTCCTGAACGAACGCGAAAAACTGATCGATCAGATCAACAAATCGATCGCGGACGACGATCCCGCCGGTCTGATGCGCGCCGGCCACACTATCAAGGGAGCCCTGCTTTCCATCGGTGCCGGCATTCCGGCCGAGCCCGCGATGCGGCTGGAACAGATCGGCAGCTCAGGCACGACTGAGCATGCCCGCGAGATCGCCGATCAGCTTTCCGGACAACTGCACCAACTTGTGCGGCAGATCAGGCCGTTCGTCGAACGTCAGGGACAGTGAATCCGGCTCGACCGTCCCGTCGCTAAGCCGCGGCCCGTCACATACCTCACGAAATTCTCATCACTCATCACAGACAATGAAGGTGGCAGCATGCTGACGATTATCGTCGTCGACGACGCACTGACCGACCGTACACTGATCAGCGGCATGCTGTCCAGGGCATTCGACTGCGAAATTCAAACGGCCGAGAACGGCCGGGTCGCCATGGAGATGATCACGGAGCACCGGCCGGATCTGGTGCTGACGGACATCCACATGCCGGAAATGAACGGCATGGAACTTCTGAACGCCATTCGCGATGAATTTCCGATGGTTCCCGTCGTGCTGATGACGGCTCAGGGCAGCGAGGAAATGGCGGCCACGGCCATGCGAGCCGGTGCCACCAGCTACGTTCCGAAGCGTCGGCTGGCTCAGGATCTGATCAGTACCGTGCTGCGAATTCTGCATGGATCCAGCGAAGGATTCATCCCGCCGCAACTGATGCATCATCTGGAAACGGCGGAAATGTCATTCACGCTGCACAATGACCCCAACCTGATTCCATCCGTGGTCTCGTTCCTTCAGCGCATGCTTCGATGCCTGCCGCTGGGTAATGAAACCGAACGTCTGCGCGTCGGGCTGGCGGTCGAAGCAGCGCTGCTGAACGCGCTGTATCACGGCAATCTGGAGATCGGCGGCGGGAATGGTCGCGTCGACGACGAACGCCGCGCGGAACTGCTGCGGGAACGCTGCTATCAGGAACCCTACCGCGATCGACGAATTCACCTGACCGCGAAAATCAACCGCGATCGGGCCGAGTTCGTTATTCGGGACGGCGGCAACGGCTTCGATACCTCACGCATCGATCCCGACATCACCGTCATCGGAGCGGATCCGACTTCGGGACGCGGTCTGGCTCTGATGCAGACCATCATGGACAGCATGACCTTCAATGAAAAAGGCAACCAGGTCACGCTGGTCCGCAATCGTTACGTTGAACCGGCCGAGAACGCCCATCACGCGCCCGCGCGCTGACCGACGACCTGGTATCGTCCAGGTTCCGAGACGCAATGCGGGCGATGCTTCCCGTCGGCGAAGCTCACACGGCGATCAGCACATAAGCCACCGCCAGCAGGATCTGCATCGCCGCGAAAGGAACCGCGGTTTTCACGAAGTCCAGAAACGTCAGTCCCAGCTTCTGACGGTTGATAATCGTCATCGCCACAACCGTCGATGCACTGCCGATCGGTGTGATGTTGCCGCCCAGATTGGCTCCGAAAATCACGCACCACCAATAGGGCGAATCGGACGGTGTCGGCGGCTGCATGTTTCCCAGAATCTGAGCCAGCATCGCGGCCAGCGGGATGTTGTCCGTCACCGAACTGGCTGCCGCCGAACTGACCAGCAGCACCGACGAATCCAGAGGTCTGGGCCACTTCAGCAGATAGGCAATGCCGTCGCCGATAACGGCCAGCACGCGAGCATGCTCCATGACGTGAATCACGACAAACAGCGCCGCGAAAAACGCCAGCAGGTCCCAGTCGACGGCCGAATAGAACTTGTTCACTTCGTGCTTGTAGGCCAGCAGCACCACCCCGGCGAAAAACAGAGCGACGAAACCCATTCCCAGCTCGTTCAATCCGAACGGCAGCGCTGACTGACCAGCCAGAGCTGCGATGAAACCCGCGAGTGCCGCGATGGAAAACGCGAAGAATCGCGAGCTGGGGACGCTTTCGGACGGATCAAAGCTGCTGACAAGCTGGCGAGCCTCGTCGCGTTCTTCATCGGTTCGCAGTCCGCGAACACCGAACCGCCAGCGGGCCATTCCCAGAGTCGCAATCGTTGCGACGGCAACGTACGGCGCAGCGACCAGAAAAAACTTCACGAAGCTGATGCCGGCTTCCTTGCCGACGATGATGTTGGGAACACTGCTGATCAGTGTCAGCAGACCGCCAACATTCGTCAGCAGTCCTTCCGTCAGCAGAAACCCCAGCATCAGTTCCGGCCTTCCCAGCTTCTTCAGCGAAACCGTCGTCAGCGACCCGATAATAATCATTGCCGTGACATTGTTCAGCACGGCGGAAAACAGCACCGTCAGCAGTCCGTAGAAGATCAGCAGCTTCCACGGATCGCCGCCGGATTTCCGCGTGAGCATGATCGCCATCCAGGAAAACACGCCTGAACGGCTGGTGACTTCGACAAACAGACTGGCTCCCAGAATGATGGTGATCACGCCCCAGTCGATCGACGGGATATACACGGGAAGCTGCGTCGTATCGCCGCCGGGCAGAATCGTTTCACCGAAATGCAGCAGGTGCAGCAGCGTCGCCAGAATCAAACACAGCCCTGCGAAGGTTCCGACGATAATCGACTTCTTCGCGTGCAGTTTTTCTTCCAGAGCCAGAGCGGCGATCATCAACACCAGCAGCAGCCCAAACAGCAGAGTCACCCAGCCTGGCACGGCATGTTCAGCGGTCTGTGCGGTTTCCTGAAATGCCAGCAGTCGGGTATCGGCGACAATGTCCGGCAATTGCATGAGTCTTCCTGTCGTTCGAAGTTATATCCGTAGCGTCGTCGAAAACTTGAGTTGAGTTTCAGGCCGATCCGCTTCGAAGCGAATGCCGCCGGTTGTTGCGCAGAAAACCGGAATTCACATCCGGCGGCGGTAAAGACGCAGTTTCATTCGCTGCCGGAGCCGCATCGACAAGCGCTGTTGAACGCAGCTCCGCCGTCGTCGCAGGCATCATTCTTCCGCAACGATTTCCGCCGCACCGGATGCGGTCGACAACTCACGTCGTGATGTCCGCTTGACCGGGATCCTTCAAGGTCGGTCGTGAAGGGTACATTCCGGGGCGAACCGCGGCCAACCGGATCGGTGCCTGCCGGCGATGTGCATTTACGATTGGCGCGGATCGACGAACAGCCAGCACACAGCTCCCGTCAAATAAACACCGGCGAACATTAGCAGCACCAGGTCCCAGTTCGCCGTCCAGTCGAACAGCCAGGCCACCAGCACAGGACACGCCGCGGCCGCAAGGTTTCCGCACATGTTCATCAGGCCGAAAACCTGCGGCACGTGCCGGCCTCCGATGTCAATCGTCGCGGCATACGCGCACGGACCGGCGAGCGCCGCGAACAATGCTCCGGCCGCCAGCAGCGCAACGGCAAGGTTGACGTCCTTCACAAACCAGGCGGCAAGGATCAGACCTGCGCATGCGGCGATGGCTGCCGCGCCGACGCCGCTGCGGCTCAATCGCACACTTCCGCTGCGGCGCCAGACCCAGTCCGTCAGCATTCCGCCAAGAATGCTGCCCACCAGAGTTCCCGTCAGGACCAGTCCCTGCTGGTAGCCGGATTCCGCGGTCGAAACGCCTCGTGTTTCCTGAAGAAACGTGGGAAACCAGCTCGCAAAAAACATATATCCCGCGGCGCGACACGCTTGCTGACCGCACAGCAGCCAGATCACAGGACGCGTCAGCAGCGCCGTCCAGTGGCCGGTTGAATGATCTTCGAAGGTCTCGGCGGATGCCGGATCAGAACGACCGGATTCGGATTGGCCTGACGCGATCAGCTTGCGTTCCGCATCATTCACCCGGGGATCCTGTTCCGGCCGATCCCGAAATCGAATGTAGAATCCCATGGCCCACAGAATTCCCGGTGCGGCGAATGCGGCGAACACCCATCGCCAGCCGAACGGAGCGATCAGTCGTCCGGTCAGCGCAGCGGCCGCGATCGCACCGACCTGCATTCCGGCCGCCAGTAGTCCGCAGGCCAGCGATCGCTGCGAAAACGGCATCCAGTAGCCGACCGAATTGCACGACGCCGGAAAGATGCCTGCCTGCGCGAATCCCATTACCAGCTGTGCCACAATCAGCAGCCAGAACGCCGGAGCCGCCGCGATTCCAAAGGTCGCCATCGACCAGGCTAGCGCAAACACAGTCAGTGAAATCCGTGTGCCGAGTCGCTGAGCAAACCAGCCGCCGGGGATCTGCAGCAGTGCGTAGGTCCAGAAAAATGATCCCATGAACCAGCCGGACTGCCGCAGCGTCAGTCCCAGAGCGTCGCGAATCGTGCTTTCCGCCGTACCAACCGCATTTCGACACAGATAGGCCAGCGCCGCGGCGACGGTCAGCCAGGCCATCGTTCGATAGCGGACGGTTGTGGGCCGGTCGTTCATTCAAAGCACCGCCTGCAGTCGTTCGAACAGCCGATCGACTTCGGCCCGGGTTTCTTCGTCAAGTTCCCAGCCAACCGGCTGCACCTGCAGCGTATTTTGAAACAGCCCGCGTTTCTTCATCAGGTATTTTTCGATCGCCAGAAAACCGTCCAGGCCACCCTGAATCTGCAGCGCGACGATTGCACAGACCGGCAGCGAAAGCTGATAGACTCGTTCCTCATCGCCGGCCCGCAAAGCGTTCCACAGAGCGACAATCGCGTCCAGCAGATCCATTCCGGGAATCGTGCCGGTGATTCCGCGACGGTAGCAGTCGACCAGATTCATGCCGCCGGAACCTTCGAAGATGCGAGCTTCGCCGTTTGTCGCGTCGCGCAGCTTCGAAAGGTTTGGTCCCAGAGGACTGGCTTCCGGCTTGAAGAAAATCCGATCGGCGCCGAATCGTTTCAGCAGATCCAGGTAGACGCTCAAATCGATACCGCCTCCGACGTAATTCGACGCGTCCTGCACGATCAGCGGAATGGACACGCTGTCGGCAATGGCAGCGAAGTAGTCTGCCGCGGCGGCGCTGCCGAGTCTGGTGGCGACCGGAGGAATCGCCATCACCGCGCTGGCGTCCAGCGCGGCGGCGTGGCGAGCGAACTCAACCGCCGCAGCGGTACTTTCCGCGCCGACGCTGATCACCGTAAAGCCGCGACCGCTGACCGCCGAACAGACGTGTTCGGCAAGCTGCATTCTTCCGTGACAGCCCAGCCGAAGAATTTCGCTGACCATCGCCACCACGATTCCGTCGGCCCCTGTGTCGAACGCCCAGTCGATCTCACGCCGCAGAGTATCGACATCAATCGCGCCTTCGTCGGTCAGCGGCGTGTGCAGCACCGGCAAAACTCCGTGCGGCAGATTCGATGTTGTCATGGGCGTTGAGTTCCTGTCTGCGGCCCGCGGCGGAATTCTCATCGGCCGCCGACGAACCGGTGGCAGTCGCCGACCATCAACCCAGCACGCTGCTGACGGCATCGGTCATGGCGGCCTGCGTCAGTTCCAGGCTGCCGCGATCGAAAGGGGTCTGCCACACAGGATAAACCTCCGTGTCGTAGAGTTCTGCCGGCGGCAAATATCCGATTGAGCCGTTGATCAGATTCATGCACAAGACGGTGTGATCGGAATACTTCCGTCGAAGTTCCCGCTGCAGAATCGAATACGGTTCGCAGCAGCTTCCCACCAGCACGGCGTCGCCGATTCTCCACGCGTGAATAGCCAGGCTGTACGTGGTTCCGTCTCCGATACCTCGACGAATATCCCGTTTTCGCCGAAGACGTTCTTCCAATGCCCGGTCGGAACACTGCGATCGCTGCTCTTCAAGTTCTTCCGCCGACGGCCAGTCCTTTAGAGGCAGTTCGGCCGTGCTGCGAATCGCACGAAGCTGCCCGGACAGTTCGCGGGATTCATGTTTCCACACCGCCAGAGGTGCTCCGGATTCCACCGTTTCGCGAAACGCCAGGCGAGTCCCCGCGGGTTCCATGTCATTCAGCGTCGCCAGCGCCGCGTAACCAAGCTGGCGACCGTGAGCGTCCGCGACACCGGTATCGCCGACGTACTGATACCGCGGAGCCAGCTCGCCGCAGGCGCCAAGCAGGAACAGCGCGGGAGCGTCGGTGGCCTGCTGAATCGTCTCCCGCATCGCTCCCACGTAGTCCGGTGAAATCGCGGTGTTATCCCACGCCAGCGTTGTCGGATGACATGCATAATTCACCAGCGTCGCCATCTGCTTTCCCGTTGTGTCGGTAATTCGGCCGACCAGCAGCTTGTCGTCGGCAACAGCGTCCGGATTGTAGCCGCACACGATACGATCGCTGGTCGCCACGGGATCGGGCAGATCACGAACCGTCGCCAGGCCACAGCGCCCCAGGTGCCAGTCGAGCGTCGCGTCGCACATCGACTCCGTCGCCTGTCGAACGGTGTCGACCGTGGAATCGAACAGACGCTCCATCCAGCCGCGAAGCAGATCACTTCCCGGCAGCGAATCGTCGGCATCCATCAGCGGTGGCCCGCTGTGAGTATGGCTCAGCGCAAAGATGAGATTTTCCGGCGGCAACTTCAGACCGCTCAGCAGTCGCGTGTGAAACCGCTGAAAAGTGGCCGGCGTCTTCCACCAGCCGAGATCGGCGTCGACGAAGACCAAAGGCTGCCCGCCGTCCGCCGAAGAAAGTGCCAGCGCCGTCAGAGTCAGTGGCCGATGGATGGATTCCGCAACATCATGCCGCGCGGCTCCCCAGTTCCGCGCGTAGATGCCGACCGGCGGAGTGATGTCCGCGCGAGCAACACCGATCCGGCCGCGAAAGGAAGCGTGCTGAAAAACGGGTGGCTTTGCCGCTGTCATAAATCACCAGTCCCCCGCCGCGCCGTCGCGATAGAACACCCGCTGCGGAAGTTCCTGTTCGAACGGATGCTTCCGGACTTCATCCTCGTTGATCGAAATGCCCAGCCCCGGACGCGTGCCGGGAGTCACTGTCCGTGTCGCCGGGTCAACAATAAATCCCTCATCAACGATATCCTGCCGCCACGGCACATCGCTGTGTACCGATTCGCAGATGATGTAGCTCGGCTGAGAAAACCCAAACTCCAGCGACGCAGCTGTGCTGACCGGTCCCTGTGGATTGTGCGGAGCCAGCGCGATTCGATAGGCATCCGCGACCGCGGCAATCCTGCGGGCTTCGGTAAATCCGCCGCAGTGAGTCAGGTCAAGCTGGCAGATTTCGCAGCCGCGAACCGCGAACAGGTCACGAAACGCGGCCAGATGAGTCAGCCGTTCTCCCGTGGCAATCGGCGTCGTGACAGCCGCGTTGATGGCTGCCAGACTTTCGATGTTTTCCGGCCAGCAGGGTTCTTCGAAAAAGTACAGGCCGTAGTCGTCCAGAGCCCTGGCGAACTTCATTCCCATCGCCGGTGACGGACGCGCGTGACAGTCGACCATGATGTCGATCCTGTCTCCGACCGCTTCGCGCATCGCCGCGACACACGCTTCCGCCGCGCGCACGGGAGCCAGTCCTTCCACCGGCATGGTCGGAGGAACGGCCATTGACTTGAATGCGGTAAACCCGTCGCCAACGGCCTGACGGGCGAGGTCCGCGAACTGCTTCGCGTTGTCGACCGGTGTTTCGTAAAAGCTTTCCAGCTTGCCGCCGCCAAGATGGCAATACAGTCGAATGAAATCACGAACCGGTCCGCCCCACAGCCGGTGACAGGGGACCCCGTGAATCTTGCCGACGATATCCCAAAGTGCCAGGTCGATGCCGGCGATCGCCGTTGACCGGACAACGCCGTGACCGTGCCAGAAGTGCTGCCGCCACATCATCTGCCACAGATGTTCAACCCGCACCGGATCTTCACCGACCACCAGCGACGCCAGATCCTGAATGGCCCCCACGACACCGCGAGTATGCCATTCCAGCGTCGCTTCGCCCCAACCGAACAGCCCCGGCTGATCGGTCAGCACCTTCACAAACACCCAGTTACGCATCCGGGCATGGCAAACGAGCGTTTCGATGGCTGTAATTTTCATGGGTGAGAGCAATCGCGGCGCGACTTTGAGGCAGGGTATTGGTCCAGCTTGTGCAATGCGGCGACAACCACTTTTCGCGACTGAATCTTCTTGCACAACCGCAGGTCGGCGGTCTTGCGCAGCGTGTCACCGGCAACGTCGTACGCGAACCGGTACATGCCCTCGAACATGTCGCATGCCTGATCAACCGTCATGCTGCGAAGGCGTTCCGATTCCGGCACCCGCGTCGCTTCGTCGAATCGGCGATAACCTTCCCTGTAGTTCCTGTCGATGAGCAAACGCCGGGGGCATGTATCGACTCAGAATCTCCAGCGTCGCGAATCCCCTGGTCTGCCCCCGCTCCATCAACGCCGCGCGGGCATCGGCTGGGCCATACGTACAGATTGCGTGTCGAATCGCAGACCGATCACGCCCGTCGATCGCAATTGTTCCCGCGACCGACGGGCAAGTCGTACTGTGCCGGTGACTGCGGTCGGTCAGCCGTTCAGCGGTCGAACGACAGAGATCGGGCGCAGGTAGTCGTTCAGCGTGTCCGGCGAAACGACTCCGCCGCCCATGCCGCTCTTGCCGACTCCGCCGTAGGGAACTCCGTGAACGATCACATTGTGAGCGTTGATCCAGCCGTTGCCGCTTTCGAACGCTTCGGCCACGCGGGCACACCGGGCCAGGTCCTTCGACCACACGCTGTTGCCCAGACCGTAGTCTGTGTCGTTGGCCAGTCGAATGCCTTCGTCCTCGCTGCTGAACGGAGCCAGAAACGCGACGGGGCCGAAGATCTCTTCGCGAGCCGCCACGTTGTCCAGCTTACCGGCCAACAGAGCGGGCTTCACAAAATACCCGTTTCGGCCGGGGACTTCCGCAGGTCCGCCTTCCAGAACCATTTCGGCTCCTTCGGCGACGCCCTTCTTCAGGTAGCCCAGCACTCGTTCGCGCTGTTTGGGATTCACCACCGGCCCCATCTCCGAACCTTCTTCCATCTGGTAGCCGATCTGGACCGACTTCATCCGGGTGATGCATTCATCCACGAAATCGCTGTAGATGTTCTTGTGGATCAGCCAGCGAGTCGCGTCGCAGCAGACCTGGCCGGTGTGGAACGTGATGGCCTGGACCAGCTTCTCGGCGGTTTCCTGAATGTCGACGTCGTCGAAAATAACCGCGGCGCCCTTACCGCCGAGTTCACACTTGACCGGAGTCAGGTTGCGACCGCAGGCTTCCGCGACCAGGCGGCCGACTTCCGGTGACCCGGTGAAACTCATGCGGCGGAACTTCGGATTATTGGCCACGGCGGCTCCGGCGGTTTCGCCGAATCCCGTGACGACGTTCAGAACTCCCGCGGGCAGAAGTTCCAGTTCTTCAATCATCCGGCACAGATACAGCGCGGACAGCGGCGTGTCTTCGGCCGGTTTCAACACACACGTATTTCCCGCGGCCAGTGCCGGAGCCAAGCCCCAGCCAGCCAGCAGGAACGGAAAGTTCCAGGGAATGATGAACCCGCAGGCTCCCCACGGATGCCGGGCGACCCATGCTTCGTGATGTTTCACGGCGATGACGTTGCGATAGTTGACGGCCTGTGACAGATCAGCGAAGTAGCGAAACGTGTCGATAAAGTTTTGAATATCGCCTTCCGCCTGAGCATAGATCTTGCCGCAGTCGAGCGACTCAATCTGAGCAAAGATTTCCTTCCGATTTTCAACGGCATCGGCAATGCGATGCAGAGCGGCGCTGCGTTCGTTGACCGGAAGCTTACCCCAGCCGCTGTTGTGAAACGCAGCGACGGCTGCGTCGACGGCTGCGTCGACGTCATCCTTCTGCAGACCGGTGACGGTGGCGATTTTTTCGCCGCGACCCGGGTCAACAACGTCGAACGTCTTGCCGCTCTTCGCTTCAACCCAGCGGCCTCCCACGAATGACTTATGCAGCGATGTGGACAGGAAGTCGGAGACGTCCGGATGCAGTTCGACCGAAGTTTCAAGAGTTGCGGACATGCGGCGGGTTCCTTTCGGCAGAGGTGAGACGACAGTCACGTTGGAACGAGCCGAAGATCGTACCGCTGCCCGTCGCGAAATCCAAACGTAGCCGTCGAATGCCGGACGCGGTTCGGCGAATTCGCCAGGCAACCGTCAGTGAGACGGGGCGCAGCGGCAGCCGGAGTCGCAAAACGGCCGGCCGTCAGCGGTCAGATCAGGCCGGGAATCACGCTTCCGCCGTCGACGATTTTCATCGGACGGCCAAGCGGACTGAGATTCTCGTGGGCGGCGTTAACGTTCAGGGATTTGCAGATCGTCTGGAACAAATCCTGAACCGTCACGGGAGAGTGATCGACGGCCGACCCGTCCGCCGTGGAAGCGCCGTAAACCTGACCGCCCCGGATTCTGCAGCCGGCCAGTGCGACGTTGAAGACTCGCGGATAATGATCACGGCCTGTTCGCGGATTGATCTTCGGCGTGCGGCCGAATTCACCCATCCAGACGACCAGCGTCGTGTCGAGCATTCCGCGGTCTTTCAAATCCGCGAGCAGTGCCGCCATGGCCGGATCGACTTCCGCCGCATTGGCCGCGACTCGTTCAAAGTTGTCCTGGTGAGTGTCCCAGCCGCCGGACCGTACTTCGACAAAAGTCACACCGCGTTCGACCAGTCGGCGGGCCAGCAGACAGCCGTTGCCGAAATTGGTGTCTCCATACTGATCCCGCAGATTCTGTGATTCTTCCGACGTATCGAACGCGGAGATTTCCGGAGTCAGCACCAGGTCCGATGTTGTCCTGAAAAGTGCCTGATGATTCTCCACCAGTTGCTTCGCGCCGGCTTCGGCGAATTCGTTTTCCAGACGCGTCAGCAGTCCCGATCTCCGCTGAAACCGGTCGACCGATGTTGGCAGCGAAACGTTCTGCGGCGGTTGACCGGGGCGGTTCACAACAAACGGTTCGTATTCCATTCCCAGAAAGCCGGAACCCTGTGTGCTGCTTCCGATTGAAACGAACGACGGAAGTTCGCAGGCGGGATCGGAAATCTGCTGGGCGATACACGACCCCAGCGAAGGATGTTTCACGCTGCCGGACGGAATGTAGCCCGTATGCATCTGGTACGTGGCTCGCGGATGACTGCCTTCCTTATTCGTCATCGAACGAACAATCGCGACGTCGTTCAGACTCGCGGCGACCTTCGGGAAGTATTCGGCGATTTGAATGCCGGCGACACTGGTGTCGATGGCTTTCGTCGGTCCGCCGTTGTCTGTTCCGGGCTTGGGATCAAACGTTTCAAACTGGCTTGGTCCGCCCTGCATCCAAAGAAGAATCATCGAACGTCCCTGAGCCCTGAGGCCTTCAGCGGCGGCGGCCATTACATCGCGAAACCCCAGGGTTCCGGCCGCCAGCGCGCTGGCCGAAACCGTGTGCAAAAACCGGCGGCGAGAGAATCCAGGATGGGAAACTGATACGCTGTCAAAAATGTGTGTTGTCATCAGTTCGCTCTCATAGTTGACGAGATGCTCACGCAAACGACCTATGGAAACGGGGCGTCGGGACGCCGGAAGTCACGAGACCATTCAGGGGATTCTCGGATGCCGACAAGCTGCCTGATACCCACCAAACAGAATCGACGCAACACAACGTTCAGCGCAGGCACGGTTCTTGCTTGATTGCTGAAATCCGAGTTTTCAGAATCCCTGTGTGTCTCAGTGCGTGCTGGCTGGGGTTGAGCGGGTCGCACGGCCGAAGCCTGCAAAAAATCGGAAGTACGATTCCACTCAACCCCGACCAGCACGCACTGGCAGCGGACTACCGTCACGAGTCCGCCCTGTCTCTATATTCGAAGCCGGCACCCACGTGCGACGACGACTTCACGGCAGCGCTGATTATCGCTTGCATAGAAACTCACTGCCGTTAATCAGCGACCACAGAATGTCTTCCAGCGCCGCGTTCCGATTCGGAGTTTCCTCCACGTAGCTGCGGCAAATTTCGGTTTCGGCGACCGTGGGTTTGCGACCCAGTGTCCGCAGGTAGATTCGGGAGATTGCATCGTTGTTGTCTGTCGCTTCCGCGGCGACCGACGCCACGACGCTGCCGGCTGAGTTTGACCGCACAAAGTTCTGCAGTGGTGGCGAATTCATCATGAACAGCGTCTCCGGAATCCCGCCGGTCAGGTCAGCCTGTGGTGTCGACGGATCAAAGCCGAACGTTGTGGAAAACACACGACGTCCGGGATCGCGGTCTTCTGCACCGGGAGCGTTCTGTCCGCGCCGCGGGTTCGGGCGAGGCAGCAGGCGAGTTGTCCCCAGCGTCTGACAAAGAGCGTCGTACAACTGATCGGCCCGCAGCCGCACCGGTTCGCAGCGTACGAAGCCTTCCGCGGTCGTGTTCATGGGACGCTGGTAGACCTGAGTTGCAGCAATCGTTCGAATCAGCCACTTCAGGTCGTGTCCGCTGGCGACAAATCCGTCGCACAGAACGTTCAGAGCGTCTTCGTGGACGACAGTCCGATCCGGGCCGATGTCGTCGATTGGTGTATAGAACGCGGTCCCCGTCATTTCCGACCACATGCGGTTCACGATCGAACGGGCGAACCACACGTTGTCCGGACTGGTGATGAACGTTGCCAGTGACTTTCTGCGATCCACGTCTGACTCTCCGGACGGAATCGACTTTCCGTCCAGGAAGAACTTCGGCTCAACCAGCGTGCCCTTCGAGGCGGGATCAGACAGGTCGGCCATGTAGTGTTCCGAAGCGCCCTGGCCGGGGCGGTTTGCGTTGGGAGGCTCCGCAGTCAGGATTTCGCGGATGGAAACTTCGCCGTTTCCGTCCTTGTCGATGGCGCTTTTCACGCGGTCGTTCCGGAAGACTCGCTGAACCCGCGTGCCCTGCGCTTCGTCTTCGGAAATCACGCCGTCGCGGTTGCGGTCAATGCGAGTCAGAATGGCTCGCGTCAGATTCGGACGACCTTGTGGCTGGCGGTCAAATGACGTGATGATGAAGTCAGCCCGCTTGTCGCTCTGCGGATCTCGCCGGACAGCAACGCGCGGGAAAAACGCGGCAAGCTGATGAAACTGCTCCCGCTTCCATTGATCCCACGGATGATCGTGGCAATTGGCGCATTGAATCTGAACTCCCAGAAACAGCCGGGAAGCCTCCGCGGCAATTTCTTCCGCTTGGCCTTCGTGGGCGAACATCAGTGCGGCGGCTCCGTTTTCTGAGACCTTGCCGGTCGCCGTCAGCAGATCGGTGGCGATCTGATCCCATCCGCGACCGGCGGCCAGTTGCTGACTCATCCAGCCTTCGAAGACGGGGCGAATCAGGGCCGCTCGAACGTTGGTCGCTCGCAGCAGCATGGCGTCTTCCCAGTAGCGCCCCCAGTTTTCGCCGTAGTAATCGGAAGATAGCAGCACATCGACGGTCTCGCTGCGTTTGTTCGGCGAGCCAGATTGTTCAAAGCGGGAAATTTGCCCCGGTGATGCCGGCCGACCCGCGATATCGAACGAGATTCGCCTTAAAAAGGTAGCATCGTCGACCTGAGGCAGCTTCGCGACACCTTCCGCGTCCAGAATCAGCTTGTCGACGCGTGCAGCCACGACAGAAGGCGACGGTACGCCGGATGTCGCCGGCACCGCACGTTCCTTATCGGCGGAATTTTCGACTGCCAATGCACTGATGCTGCACAGAGCCACGGCAATGGACCAGAAGATTCTCATAGAAACGCCCCTTCAATCGGCGCAGGAAGACCCCTGCATTGCGGTTTCAACCTTCGCGGACGGCAAAAGTACCGAAGAAATCTGTCCCTTTTCACAATTCGCCGGGCGTTCGCGCCGCGGGAACGCGCCACGCTTCAGAACCACGGGAATTCTACGTTCGCAGCAGTTTCAGTGTCTGCTGCATTCCCGTGACGACCGCTCCCGTATCCGAACCCAGCGCCAGGAAGCGAATACCAAGCTGCCGGTGCTGTTCGACAAGTTCCGGACGGGACAGAATGCCGGCCACCTTGCCATGCCGATTGCAGGATTCTACCACCTGTTTCAACGCATCGATGAAATGCGGCGGCGTGAAGTCACCCGGACACTGCATGTTCACCGACAAATCCAGCGGGCCGACAAACAGCACGTCGATCCCGTCGACGGAAGCGATCGCATCTGCCGCCGCGACAGCTTCGGGAGTTTCAATCTGCACCACCACCAGGCTGCGATCGTTGGCTTCGCGGAAGTAGGTCTGCCAGTTGCGTCCGAAATCGGTGGCTCGAATCGCCCCCGCGACGCCGCGATTTCCCAGCGGCGGATACTTCATGCACCTCACCGCAGCGCGAGCTTCATCCTGCGTGCTGACATAAGGGAACATGACCCCCGCGGCTCCGCTGTCCATCGCAAACTTGACCGTATCCGGATCGACGGATCGCAGCCGAACGACCGGCGCCGCTGCGGAATTCCGGCACGCCAGCAGCATGTTTCGAAGATCCGCCAGCGAACCGGAACCGTGTTCCAGATCGATCAGCAGCCAGTCAAAGCCGGTGTTGGCCGCGATTTCCACGGCTGTGGCCGATCCCAGGTTCAGAAACGTTCCGGCCATGACATCCGTGGCCAGTCGAGTGCGATCGATCCATTGCATAAGTCGTGTTTCAGCGAAGGTTGTCTGACAACGGAAGTCGGTCCGTGTATTGTTCGTTCGCCGGCCCGGGTCAACCTGCCGGCGATGGTTCTGGCCTGCCGATGAAATCTGCGGCACGGCGAGAATGGATCGGCAAATTCCATGAACTCATTTTCTGAACGGTGACATCCTATGAGATCCCGACCCGCCTGGCACGCAAACCCGATGTGTTGTCTTCTGACCGCCGCAATTCTGTTGGCTGCGTCGCTGCCCGGTTCGGCCACCGCAGCGGAGAAGCAGGCGGACACAATCATCGACATCTGGTCCGACACTCCACCCGGCCCCAAGCGCGACGTCGGTCAGGAACAGGACTTCACGAAGGACACCGACAGGCTGATTGCCGGCCGACGGATCATCAAGCTCGGTAATGTCGCCACCCCGCAGGCTCACGTGTTTCTTCCGCCGGAAGACAAACGCAGCGGCGCGGCAATCGTTGTGTGCCCCGGCGGAGGTTACAGCATTCTCGCCTGGGATCTGGAAGGAACCGAAGTGGCCGAGTGGCTGAATACCGCGGGAATCACGGCCGTCGTGCTGAAGTACCGTGTCCCGACTCGCGACCAGGAACAGAAATGGCTGGCTCCCGTTCAGGACGCTCAGCGAACAATCAGCCTGGTGCGACATCACGCTGACGACTGGGGGCTGAGTTCCGACCGGATCGGCATCCTGGGATTCTCCGCTGGAGGCGACACGGCTGCTCGCGCTGCTCTGGCGGATCACCGTCACTACGACGCACAGGATGACGCCGATCAGCAGCCGTGCCGGCCGGATGCCGCAATGCTGATTTATCCCGGTTACCTTGCCAATGAAGACCGATCGGCGCTGCAAAGTGATTTGGTCGTGTCGAAGTCGTCGCCGCGCATGTTTCTGGTTCACGCCTTCGATGACGGAGTCCCCGCCGAAAGCAGCCTGTTAATGCTTCAGGCTTTGAAGAAGGCCGGAGTTCCTTCCGAACTGCACATTTACGACGCCGGCGGCCACGGTTACGGACTGCGGCCCGTCGACGAATTTCCGGTAACCACCTGGAACCATCCGTGTTCGTCGTGGCTGAAGCGAAACGGCTGGACAAAGTAGCGGTCGACCGAACACCGGCGGCTAATTTTTTTCGGCTGAAGCGGGAAACGGCGGCGTATTTTCACGTGCTTCTCTGACGGACCGACGTCAGCCCGGCGTGCCGGTTGGCTTGACGGGCCTGAGTCGCGTCCGCATTCTGAACGCGTCCCGGCCATCCCCGCGCGGCACGTCAGATGACTGATTCCAGGCAACCCATCATTGAAGAGCAGGCTCCGGGCTCCAGCAGCGCGGCAGCGCCGCGCGTGATTGAATCGCCTGCAGCGCCCGAAGACGTTTCTGTGGCCACTCCGCCGACGTCGCGTTCGGCAACACCACAGCCGAGTGTCGGTAACGGAAAGCCGCATTCCCCGGCATCCGAACATTCCCCGGCTGCTCATCCGGTCTTCAACCGTCGAGATCAGCGGGTGCTGTTCATTTTGGGGATCGTGTTCTTCGTCATTATCGGTGCTCGCTGGGTGATGATGACGCGCAGGCCGGAGCCGTTGCCGTGGCAGCGGGGCGAGGCGTTTGACCGGCTGTTTCGCGTCGACGTGAATTCCGCCACATGGATTGAATGGAATCAACTGGAAGGGATCGGGCCGGGCTATGCTCACCGGATCGTGGCCGATCGCCAGGTCAACGGGCCGTTTGCCAGCATTGACGATGTCACGCGAGTCCCGGGAATTGGCGCATCAACGCTCGACCGCATTCGTCCGTGGCTTACAATCAGCCATGAAAGCGGTTCACTCAATGCAGCAGTCCGTGACTCCCGATCCGACACCGAACCCGACGACCACAGACGAAGCAGCACGGAATGACGGTGCGACACACCGCGAAAGCAGCCGTCGAAGGTTCACGCAATATCGCCGACGAGCCCGATCCGGAAAACTGCCGCCCGGCGGATTCCACACTTCCGGTAACTCACGGCTTCCGAAGGATCGGGTCCGCTCCGCGTCGCGACTGCTGATGCGGTTCTTTCAACTGCTGTCTCCGTTCCGCGGGCAGATCCTCTGGGCGCTGGGAACGCTGACGGTGGCGACTGTGCTGGCGCTGATTCCTCCCGCCGGCACGAAGTTTCTCGTCGACTACGTGCTGGCGCAGAAACCGCTGCCGGAACCGTGGCGGACCTGGTTTCCTCAGTTGGCAAACGCGCGGTTGCTGCTGCTGGTAACCGTGCTGGTTGTGGTCACGATTTCGCTGACCAAAATCGCGATTCACATCTGGGGACGATGGTATGCCACGCGCATCACCAAGCACATTCAGCTCGACGTACGCCGGCAGGTCTTCGAACACGCCGTGCGACTGCCGCTGCATCGTGTTCAGGAAATTCGTTCCGGCGGCGTCGCCTCAATTCTGCGGGAAGACGGCGGCAGCGTCGGCGAACTGGTGTTCGGCCTGCTGTACAACCCCTGGCAGGCCATCATTCAACTGATCGGCAGTTTTCTGGTGCTGGCCTGGATTGACTGGACGCTGCTGCTGGGAGCACTCGTGCTGCTGCCGCTGGTGTTCTTCACTCACCGGGCATGGATCGACAGGATCCGACCGCAGTTCCGTGCCATTCGAAAGCAGCGCGAACAAATCGACGCCGGCGCGGCCGAAGCGTTTGCCGGCATGAGAATCGTTCGAGCCTTCAGCCGCCAGAAACGCGAAGCCGGTCGCTTCACCACCGAAAACAATCTGATGGCCAGGCAGGAACTGTATGCCTGGTGGTGGATGCGAGCGGTAGAAATGGTCTGGGAAGCGATGATGCCCGTCAGCAGTGCCGCCCTGCTGTTCTACGGTGGCTGGCGAGTGATCGATGGAGCGATTACCGTCGGAGACCTGATGATGTTTCTGGTCTACCTGCTGATGCTGCTGCAGCCACTGGCCACGCTGGCCCAGAGCGCCACGCAGTTGCAGAACAGTCTCAGCGGTCTGGACCGAATTCTGGATCTGCTGGACGAAGAACTCGAAATGCAGTCGACCGACGATTCCATCCGCGCGGACCGCCGCACGGCACGGGGCGACATTGAATTCCGCGGCGTCACGTTCGCCTATCCCGGTACCGATACTCCGGCCCTGATCGACATCAATCTCAAAGTCGAAGCCGGGCAAACCGTCGCACTCGTCGGACCAAGCGGCGCAGGCAAGACGACGCTGTGCAACCTGGTCGCTCGCTTCTACGACCCCACCGACGGTATTGTGCTGTTCGACGGTCACGACCTGCGCGATTACCGCGTGGAGTCGTTTCGCAGCTTGTTGGGAGTCGTGGAACAGGATGTGTTCCTGTTCGACGGCACCATCGCCGCCAACATCGCTTATGCCCGGCGGGATGCCGGCGAAGCCGAAATTCGGGCCGCCGCCGACGCGGCCAACGCCACCGAATTCATTGATCGGCTGGTCGACGGCATGCAGACCCTGATTGGCGAACGCGGCGTGAAACTCAGCGGCGGTCAGCGGCAGAGACTGGCCATTGCCCGGGCCATCCTGGCCAACCCGCGGCTGTTGATTCTCGACGAAGCCACCAGTAACCTCGACACGGAAAGCGAACGACTGATTCAGGAATCCCTGGGTGACCTGATGCAGGGACGCACGTCGTTCGTGATCGCTCACCGGCTGAGCACCATCGCGGGAGCGGATCGGATCTGCGTTATCGAAAACGGACAAATCACACAAACCGGAACGCACCGCGAACTGATGATGTCGGGCGGAAAATACCGCACAATGGTCGAACAGCAGGTTCAGATGACGCTCGGCAACGCCGACCCGGCCCTGATCGCGCATTGACAGCTTCCAGAATTCAGGATCTGCCGATTCGAGCTGCGGACTTGTGACTTCCAGTCAGCGAGTGACACGATGACACGGCACAGACTTTCTTACGCTTCGCACCTGCTAGTGGTCGGTTCCGGAATGCTGCTGGCCCCGGTCATTTGCCTTTCGTCACAGGCACTGGCCGCTGACCACTTTCGCGATCGCATCGTGCCGATCCTGCAGACGCACTGCCTGTCGTGTCACAACGACGTTGATCGCAAAGGAGATTTCTCACTCCAGTCCGCTGTGGCGTTGAAGTCCAGTGATTTCGTCGAACCCGGCCGGCCCGACGACAGTCACCTGCTGAACGTCCTGATCGCCGCCGACGGCGAACCTCCGTCCATGCCCAAAGACGCAGAACCCCTGACCAGCGACGAAGTGAACTCGCTGCGAACGTGGATCGCCGAGGGAGCACATTGGCCGGAAAACTTCGAACTCACCGAACCGGCCGTGGACGACTTCGACTGGTGGTCGTTCCAGCCGTTGACGCGTCCTCCCGTGCCGACGTTCGAAGACGGCTCTGACGAAGCGGCCTGGATTCGTTCGCCGATTGATGCGTTCATCCTGGAAAAACTGCGCGAGCACAATCTGCGGCCGTCACCGGAAGCCGACCGACGGACGCTCATCCGCCGGCTGGCCTTCGACCTGACCGGGTTGCCGCCGGATCCCGAACAGCTTCACAAGCTTTCGCTGGTACCAATCACGGACGTTGTCGAACAACTGCTAGCGTCACCTCAGTATGGCGAACGCTGGGCGCGGCACTGGCTGGATGTCGTCAAGTACGCCGACACCTGCGGCTACGACAAAGATAAATTGCGGCCGAATGCCTGGCCGTATCGAGACTACGTCATCCGGTCCTTCAACGACGACAAACCCTACTCGCGCTTCGTCCAGGAACAGATCGCCGGAGACATCCTGTTTCCCGGCGAACCCGATGGAATTCTCGGACTGGGCTTCATCGCTGCCGGGCCGTGGGACTTCATTGGACACGTCGAAGTGCCCGAATCCAAAATCGATGGCATGGTCGCTCGCAATCTCGACCGCGACGACATGGTGACCAACACGCTGAACACGTTCTGCAGTGTCACGATTCAGTGTGCTCGCTGCCACAACCACAAGTTCGACCCGTTCACTCAGGAACACTACTACAGCCTGCAGTCGGTGTTCGCAGCGGTTGATCGAGCAGAACGGCCGTACGACATTGATCCGAAAGTCGAACAGCAGCGAAACGAACTCACGGCGTCGCGGTCCGAACTCGACGCAGCGCTGAAAAAATTCGACGCCGAGCGACGGGACGAAGGTGGTCCGGAACTCGCCGCTTTGACCGCGAAGATCAGCGAACTCAAGCCGCGAGCGATCGCGTCCGACAAGCGGCCGGAATTCGGCTACCACAGTCAGATCGCCGCAGCGAGCGACGTCGAAAAATGGGTGGAAGTGGATCTCGGTCGCGACGTCGCGCTTTCAAAGGTCGTCCTGCACGCCAGTCACGATGACTTCAATGGCATTGGAGCGGGATTCGGATTTCCCCGGCGGTTTCGCGTCGAAGCACGGACCAGCACGGATCAAACAATGACGGTGGCTGACTTCACGGACGCCGCATTCGCGAATCCCGGACTCCAGCCGATCGAACTGCCGGCGAACTCCGTCACCGCGAGATTTGTGCGCATCACCGCGACGCAACTGGCCGAACGTCAGAACGATTTCATCCTCGCTCTGGCCGAACTCGAAGTGTTCGACAAATCCGGTACCAACGCCGCAGCGGCAGCCGCCGTGAATGCGCTCGATTCGATCGAAGCACCCGATCGCTGGCGAAAGTCGAACCTGACCGACGGCATCTGGCCGCGCGCGGCTGATCCGGACATCGCCGCCGACTTGGCCGAGGCGGAACAGCTGAAGAACGAAATCCTGGCTCGCGTGTTGACGCCGGATCGCGTCGCCGAACGTCAATCCCTGCAAACCCAGCGCGACGCAATCGATCAGCAATTGAAGGCGCTTCCGGCGGGCAGCATGGTCTACGCCGCGGCCACACATTTTTCTCCACAGGGAAACTTCAAGCCGACGAATGGCAATCCTCGCATGGTCACAGTTTTGCATCGAGGCAACGTGCAGCAGCCTGGCGAGCCCGCTCGTCCCGGCACAATTCCCTCAGCGAAAACGACGCGTGGCAGTTTGAACTCGGTGAAGAACAATCTGAAGCGGATCGCCTGCGAGATCGCTCGCTGGATCACTCGCGATGACAACCCGCTGACATGGAGATCCATTGCCAATCGCATCTGGCAGTACCACTTCGGCCAGGGACTCGTGGATTCGCCGAACGACTTCGGACGAATGGGGCAGCAGCCGACTCATCCGGAACTGCTCGACTGGCTCGCAGCCGAGTTCCGCCAAGCCCAGTCGTTTAAGCACATGCACCGGCTGATCGTGAGCAGCGCGACGTACCGGCAAACGTCGTCCGTTGTTCCTTCTCGCCGGCGGGGAGAGAGCCAGAGTGAGGGGGTGAAAGGTGCGAGGCGATTCTGCGGACGAGTTACAGGCACCAGCCGCGGCCCCTTATCCGGCCTCGGCCACCTTCTCCCCCGGTGGAGAAGGACATGCTGTTGCCAGTGCTGCTGAAATCGACGGCGACAACCGATTCCTGTGGCGGATGAACCGCCGCCGACTTTCGGCCGAAGAGGTTCGGGACAGCATTCTTGCCGTCAGTGGTCGCCTGAATCCGGAGATGGGCGGCCCCGGCTTCTATCTGTTCGAATCCTCGAAAAGACCGACCATTCGCCACACTACGAATACCACAAATTCGATCCGGCCGACCCGGCATCACACCGCCGTTCGATCTATCGCTTCATTGTGCGATCGCAGCCCGATCCGCTCATGACAACGCTCGACTGTGCCGATTCGTCGCAGAGCACTCCCAAACGCACGGAGACGCTGACTTCTCTGCAGGCTTTGTCGCTGCTGAACAATCGCTTCGTGCTGACAATGTCGGAAGCCTTCGCGGAACGCCTGCAACAGCGATCCGGCACGACGGCCGAAAAAGTCGCGTTCGCGTTTGAACACGCCACCGGCCGACAGCCGACGGCCGACGAAGCGGAAACTCTGAGTCGCTACGTCGACGAACACGGTTTCGCCAACCTGTGCCGAGTGCTGTTTAACCTGAGCGAATTTGTGTTTGTGGATTGAAATCATGCTCCCGCCGAATGTTCCTCAATCAAACCGGACAATCCTTTGCCGGACTTGCTGCGGCAACGATGCTGTTCGAACAGCAGCAGGCTGAAGCGGCAACAGGCACGGGCGGTGTTCTCGAGGCGCTGCACCACGCTCCGCGCGCCAAACGCGTCATTCAGCTGTTCATGGGTGGAGCCGCCAGCCATATCGATCTGTTCGATCACAAGCCGCTGCTGGAAAAGCATCATGGCGAACCGTCCGACTTTGGCGAACATGTCGAAGCCTTTCAGGACGGACTCGGCCGTGGATGAAATCGCCGTTTCAATTTCGCCAGTACGGCGAATGCGGCAAGGCACTCAGTGATGTGGTCGCGCCGCTGGGTGACCACGTCGACGACATCGCGTTCGTGCACAACATGGTGGGCAAGACCGGAGTCCACAGTACGGCGACGTATCTGCAGGCAACCGGCTTCGACCGGCCTGGATTTCCCGGCATGGGAGCGTGGGTGAGCTACGCTCTGGGAGCCATCAATCAGAACCTGCCCGCGTTTGTTGTCCTGCCCGATCATCGCGGCTATGCCAGCAACGGACCGAAAAACTGGGCGTCCGCGTTTCTTCCGGCCAGCACGCAGGGAACCACCATCTTTCCTCAGCGAAAGAATCCCGTCGACGATCTGTTGCCGCAGGCGGACTTCGTCACCGCAGGCGCCGACGCGGCCGGGCGAGACATCCTGCAGAGCCTGAACCGACGCTACGCCGACCGGCACCCGGATGATTCGCGCCTGGAAGCTCGCATTCGCAGCTACGAACTGGCGGCGCGGATGCAGTTGAGTGCTCCGGAAGCGTTCGACCTGTCGCAGGAGTCTCATCACACGCTGAAGATGTACGGACTCGACAACGCAGGAACGACGTATCCGGCGGAAATCAACATTCCGGAAGAAGCGGAATACTTTGGCCGCAAGTGTCTGATCGCTCGGCGCCTGCTCGAACGCGGAGTGCGCTTCATTCAAATCTGGTCGGGCAACGACAACAGTTTTCCGCGCCGCAACTGGGACAGTCACGAAGACATCGAACGCGATCACGGCCCGCTGTCGATGGGCATGGCGATCGGCACGGCGGCACTGCTGACGGATCTGAAGCAGCGCGGGCTGCTGGAAGACACGATTGTGCTATGGACAACGGAGTTCGGGCGCATGCCGTCGACTCAGGGAAGCAGGGGGCGAGATCACAATCCGTTTGTGTTCACGAACTGGCTGGCCGGCGGTGGCATCAGGGGCGGCGTCAGCCACGGGCCGTCGGACGACTGGGGTTACAAACCGCTCGATCGCAGCAATCCGACAGAAGTTTACGACATCCACGCAACGATTCTGCATCTGCTGGGCATCGATCACAAACGCCTGACGGTGCGCCACGATGGTATCGATCGCCGCCTGACCGATGTACATGGAAACGTCCTGACCGAGATTCTGACATGACCGAAAGCACCGCAATGCACCGACGAACGTTTCTGGCCGCATCAGCTCTGGCACTGGCAGGTTCAGGACGCGCGGACGGAATGCTTCCGTCGACCGACCGTCATGAAGTCTGTGTCTTCACCAAGCCATTCAATTCCCTGTCATTCGACGAACTCGCCGATCGCATCGCGGAACTCGGGTTTGACGGCATCGAAGCTCCCGTTCGAAAGGGCGGTCATATCGAACCGCAGGCCGTTCCGGAGCAATTGCCGAAACTTGTTGAAGCGCTGAAGAAGCGCGGCCTGACCGTGACGGTGATGGCCACAGATATCAACGACCCCGGCGAACCGCTGACGGAATCCGTTCTGAAAACGGCCTCGGACCTGGGGATTCCGCGGTATCGCATGAAGTATTTTCAGTACGACGAGCGGCAGCCGATCCTGCCGCAACTGCAATCGTGGAAGTCGGTCTGTACTGATCTGGCCGCGATGAATGCCGAACTGGGAATCAGCGCCGTCTATCAGAACCACGCCGGACGCGGCTACATGGGAGCCGCGTTGTGGGATCTTCAGCAGGTGCTGGACGGCATCGATCCGAATCACATCGGCGTTGCTTACGACATCCGCCACGCATCGGTGGAAGGCGGCATGAGCTGGCCGGTGACGTTTCGCATGATCCGGCCTCACGTGACAGCGGTGTACGTGAAAGACTTCCGCTGGATAGACGAGAAGGTCGAAAACGTTCCGCTCGGCGAAGGCCAGGTCGATCCGAAGTTCTTCGACATGCTGCGGGAAACGAACTTCACCGGTCCCGTTTCGCTCCACGAAGAATACCTGGACCACAATCCACCGGAACTTGTGCCGCGGCACCTGGCAGCGATCGCAACAGACTTCGCGGTGCTGAAGCGGTGGCTGCAACAACCGAATGCGTAGTCGGAATCACGCACGTGATCGGAAGATGACTGCCGATTCACCGCGGAATTCGTCGAACTGTGCGTGCTGAAAACGCAGTCACGGTTCCGGAGATTCCGCTTTCCCCGGCGCAGTGTCCACGGGTGGTCGCACGAATGGAGCGATGTGCGGGAGACAGCCACACAGATTGCATCCGGAGTCCTTGCCGACAACGAGGTTCCGTGTCACGATTCATGATCTGGCGCGGTTCCAATCGACTTCCAAATGCGCGGCGTCAAGAGTC
Organism: Planctomycetaceae bacterium; assembly: GCA_041398785.1. Lineage (NCBI taxonomy): Bacteria > Pseudomonadati > Planctomycetota > Planctomycetia > Planctomycetales > Planctomycetaceae > Planctomycetaceae bacterium. The sequence goes on from JAWKUA010000001.1 coordinate 232,676, forward strand.
GGACGACGGCAGTGGTGTTCAGCACGGGGCCGCCGGAGCATTCGATATCGTGTGAGCACAGACCGATCATCGAGAAGTCCGCGGTAACGTCGGGCGATAGCCGTCCCCCGGCACTTGCCGGAACGTGAATCTCATCGTGCCGGCTGTGTGAAGCATTCTTTGGAGAAAGTGTCATGACGGAAGCAGGTCATTCCAAATCCCGCGGACCAATGCGTGATCTTGGCGAATGGGACGATGATGTTCGCCGCCGTTACCCGGAATCGCCGGCAGCGGTCGCCGATGAACCGGATGGTTTTCGGAACTACGGCGACGACACCCGCGACGGTGTTCGCGAGTTCTATCGTCAGAACCACCTCTATCAGACGGTCGACTTTGTCCGTTCCGCGCGAAAACGGTATCTGCCGCCGAGGACCAGACAGATGGGAATCTGGGAAGCGATGGACTTCCTCAATTCCCTGGTTGATGACAGCGATCCGGATATCGAACTGCCACAGATTGCTCACGCGCTGCAGACGGCGGAAGCCATTCGAGCGGACGAGCATCCGGACTGGTTCATTCTGACCGGACTGATTCACGACATGGGCAAAGTGTTGTGCCTGTTCGACGAACCGCAATGGGCTGTGACCGGTGACACGTTTCCCGTCGGTTGTGCGTATTCACCCAGGATCGTGTATCCGGAATTCTTCAGCGCCAACCCGGACAGTTCGGTGCCTGCATACCAGACTCAATGCGGAATCTACGAAGCCGGCTGCGGACTGGACAACGTGCTGATGTCGTGGGGACACGACGAATACCTGTATCACGTCGTCAGGCCGTACGTGCCCGTGGAAGCGCAGTACATGATTCGTTTTCATTCGTTCTACGCGGCTCATCGCGAGGGCGAATACACGTGGCTGATGGATGATCGCGACCGGGAAATGTTTGAATGGGTCCGGAAATTCAATCCCTATGACCTGTACACCAAATGCGAGACGGCACCGGATGTGAATGCGCTAATGCCGTACTATCGCGAACTCGTCGGCCGGTTCTTCCCGGAAAAGATCTGGTGGTAGCCGGCCGTTGCGCCACCGCGATTTCTACACGATCGATTCGCCCAGAATCTGCCTGACTCGGTCCGCGACGACGTTGTCTTCGCCCGGCTGCAGCATGAACACGGAAATCAGAAATCCGGCGTCTCCCGTTCCATGCACGCGAGCCGTCGCGATGGACGGGTCGCCGTCGCGAAGCTTCCGCCCCAGTTCCTGCGGCGTGATTCGCACGCGATCTGCGTCCCAGTCAATCAGCAGATGCGGCACCCGGTTGGCGATTGGTGGTGTGATCCTCTGAGTCGTCACGCTGGGGATTTTCGCGACGGCCGCTTCGATGGTGGCGATGCGGCGTTCCCATTCACGAAGCTCGGCGTCGTGATCAAGATGCACGAAGCGTTCAACGGCGGCCCACATGGCAACCAGGTCTTCCTTGCTGACCTTCATCCCGCGACCAATGTTGCCGCACCGCGGCGCTGTGTTCAGGGTTGCGGCTTCGATCAGGTCGCGTCGGCCCAGCAGCAGCCCCGCACCCTGCGGACCTCGAATCGCCTTGCCGCCGCTGAACACAACCATGTCATAGCCCATCCGGTTGAACCTGGACAGTGCCTCCACCGGCGGAGCATCGGCCGCCGCGTCCAGCAGAGTGGGGATGTTGTGTTCGCGAGCAGCGCGGATCCATTCGGTCTGAGGAATCTTCGATGACTCCTCATGCACGTTGTACGAAAACATCATCGCCGTCCGGTCGCTGATCGCGCGATGCAGGTCGTCGATCGATTCCACATCGACCAGCCGGACGCCGCAGGCGGTCACCAGATTGTCATAGCATTCGCGGTGCGACGTCTGCCGGATCACCTGCCAGTTTTCATCGGGCGGCAGTGGCAGGCGTCCGATCAGACTGTGATCGCGATACGTCAGCGCCGCGGCGGTTCCCACCAGAATTCCTCCGGCGGCACCGGTTGTCACCAGAGCCGCTTCGACGTTCAGCAGTTCGGCAATCTTCTGGCCGACGCGGTCCCGCAGTTCCGTCAGGCTGACAAAGCTGCGCGAAGCGGCGGTCCAGGCAGCGATGACTTCCGGCGGCATCAGCGATCCGCCGAGTGTCGTGATTGTGCCCGCGGCATTGATGATCGGACGAATGCCCAGCGTTCCGTACACATCCGGCAGCCGGGAATCTTTTTCTTCCGCGACAGTCGTCGAACCGGGAAATGTTGCAGCCATTGTTCCTCCGGCCCCGGCGGCCAGCAGGTGCCGGCGGGTCACAGCTTTGTGATCCTCTGTCATGATTGCACCTCGAAGATCGCTTCGATTTCGACGGCGATGTTACTCGGCAGGGAACCCATGCCCACGGCACTGCGAGCGCCCTTGCCGTGTTGTTCGCCAAAGACTTTTGTCATCAGTTCACTGAAACCGTTGATGACCTGCGGATGCTGCGTGAAATCCGCGGTACAGTTCACCATCCCCAGCACTTTGACCAGCCGTACGACGCGGTCGAGACTGCCCAGAGTATTCCGCACGCTGCTGAGCACGTTCAGTCCCACAACCCGAGCCGCCTGGTATCCCTGTTCCAGCGTCAGATCGCCGCCAACCTTTCCCTGAATCAGCGTACCGTCAGATCGCTTCGGACCGTGCCCGGACGCATACAGCATGTTTCCCGAACGGACCGCGGGAACGTACACCGCAACCGGTTCCGGCGGAGGCGGAAGCTCAATGTTCAATTCCCGCAGCCGCTTTTCGAAGCCGGCAGCGTTGTCCTGAGCCTGCACCGGAGCAAACAACTGACCAGCGATCGGCGCGACCGACACACCGACGGATGCTCCAATCCCAAGCAACAGGGAATCACGCAGAAACGCTCGACGATCAGAAAGTTTCATGCTGAAGATCTCCGAAAAAACATGTGGTGAAGTTGTGCCTACGGACAGACGGAAAGACTCATCATGTCACTCACCCCGACGCAAACGGCACGAGTCGCGGCGAATGCTTCGGGACAGCCAGCGACGCCCGAATTGCCGGCTACGGAAGAACTGAAAGCGTTATGTGCGAAGGCATTTCCGCAGAACGGTACACGCGCTGAGTGGCCGGATGATAATCGTCGTCTGTGGCGTGGTAGATGTCCATGAACGTCTGAGGGTTGCGGTCGACCAGCGGAAACCACGTGCTTTGAATCTGGACCATGATTCGATGCCCCGAACGAAAACTGTGGCACGTGTCGGGCATGGAGAAGGCAACCGACGTCGGTTTGTCCGGTTCAAACGCAGTCGGCGTTTCCAGGCTGTTTCGAAACTTGCCGCGCATCACGTCGCCTCGCACCAGTTGCTGGTAGCCACCCATTCGAACCATTCGCGGGTTGTCGGACGGATCCGGATAGTCGTCCGGATAAACGTCGATCAGTTTGACGACCCAGTCACTGTCGGTGCCGGTCGTGGACACAAACAGGCCAACATCCACCGGACCGGCAATCGTCACATCTTCTTCCAGAACGGGTGTCTGATAGACCAGCACATCAGGCCGTGTTGAGGCGAACCGCTGATCGGCGATCATGTATTCGGCCGTCATACCCGTGGCGGTGATGTTCATGTACGGAACCGGCTTGTTCGGATCGCTGACGTATTCGTCGTAGGCCCGATCAGCACCCGGAGCCTGCCAGTCGGCGCTTTCGTGGTCGTGGAAATACAGCGATTTCGGCTTCGCGGTTTTCGGCGGCCAGACGTCAAACTTCCGCCACTGGTTGGTACCGGTTTCAAAGACCCAGGCTTCGGGGTGATTCAGATCGCCGACGTCTTTCAGATGAAACTCAAAGAAGGGCAGTTCGATCTTTTCGCGATAGTACTCCGCCGTGTTGGAATTGAACGGGATATCGCCGAAGGAAGCCCCTTCGTTTCTCGACCATCCGCCGTGCCGCCACGGTCCCATGACAAGAACATTGGAGATGCCCGGATTGCCGGCTTCGATCGCTTTGTACGTCTCGATTGCGCCGAACAGATTCTCCGCGTCAAACCAGCCGCCGACGGTCATCACGGCGGGACTGATGTTCGTCAGGTGCGGCCGGATGTTCCGAGATTTCCAGAACTCGTCGTACGTTCCGTGGTGCATGGTTTCCTTCCAGAACGGCACTTCTCCCCGGAGATACTTTTCATCGATCTCCGACAGCGATTTGATGCGCAGGAAAAATTCGTAGCCGTCGGGCGTGCCGTAGTCGAAATTTGCCCGGCGAAAATCCTTCGTCGGTTCCGGCCGAATGCGGCCGCTGCGAGACATCCAGTTGAACATATGGGCCAGAAAGAAGGCTCCGTTGTGATGCCAGTCGTCGCCGGCGAACCAGTCGTTGACCGGAGCCTGCGGTGACGCGGCTCTGATCGCCGGGTGCGAATTGATGATCCCCGCCGCCGTATAGAAACCGGGATACGAGATGCCCGAAATTCCCACGCGACCGTTGTTGCCGGGAATGTTCTTCACCAGCCAGTCGACGGTGTCCCACGTATCGGTGCTTTCGTCGATCTCGCGTGAGTCATGTCTGACGGCGCGGTGAGGCCGCATCTGGACAAACTCGCCTTCGGACATCCAGCGTCCGCGAACGTCCTGCTCGACAAATATGTACCCGGCTTTTCCGAACAACTCCGACGGTCCCAGGTTTTCCGGATACTGGTCGGCGCCGTACGGCCGCAGACCATACGGCGTTCGCCGCAGCATGATCGGCCACGTGGTGGAATCGTCCTTGGGAACGTAAACGGCAGTAAACAGTCGCACGCCGTCCCGCATCGGAATCAGGTGCTCATGCTTGGTGTAATGCGATTTGACGTAGTCCAGACCCTGTGCAGGAACGGTTGCGGGCATCAGGACAAAAACAGCGGCCAACAGCGCAGCGTGACGAATCATGAAGGGAACTTTCGTGAAAGACGACTCCGGCGGATCCGACCGGACTTCCGTTTCCCGTTCGCCTGCCCGACGGCGGGCAGCACGCAATGAGCGTTCGTCGAGTGTACGAAACGGCGCCGGTGAATTCCCGCGAGTCGCCGTGAGTCACGCGACGCAATTCGGAACGGCCGGCGTCAGGCAAGTTCCAGCTCTTCGTCAGCGCGGCAAACGCGATCGTGATAACGGCAGACTGCATCCGCGGCAGGAGAAACCACATGCACGGCTCCGACCGCCGCGACAAAGTGACAGGCAGCGTAGTTGGCGGCGGAATTTTCGTATTCGTCGATCCAGGCGTTTCGCGCGGGCAGCCGCACTTCGCTGATCGGCCAGACTCCTGGTCGAGGCGTCAGGTGCCCCTGAATGCCGATCCGCCACGGCTTCGCGGTCAGTCGCGCGCGAAAGCAGTTCTGCTTCTGACACATCACCGCATACGCGCGGTCGACGCGAAGTGCTTTGAAAGCGCGGTCAACTTCTTCCGATCGAGGATCAAACGTCGCGTGGAGTGCCATGACGCGGAAACCGTTCGGTGTCCGGTAAATTCGAAGATGCCAGTGACTGTTTGATTCGACAAAGGCATTAATGCGGCGGCGGACAGCACGGTCCGAGCCTCCCTGAAGTCTGACGGACATTCGATGCAGAACTCCCACGAACCATCCAAGGACAACGCACAGCAACGCGAAGGCAACAAGACCAGCGATGACGCTGTGCAGCTTTGCCTGGACCAGACCTGCCAGCACGATGGACGGCACCAGGCAAATCAGAAACGCGGCACAGCCATCGACAAGGGACTCCGGAAAATCGATATCCGCGAAAAACACGTCGGGAGTGTTCAGGCAACGTGCTCCGTAGGAATTCCGGGTCACGACCGAGTCGCCCAGCCGTTCGACGATCTGCTCGCGAATCGGCAGCCCTTCGGCTCCGTTGTAGCGAACTTTCTGCTCCCGGCGCGGAAGTCGTTCACCGCTGGCGATTCTGTTAAACGCTTCCTGGACTCGTTCGTCGGCGTGCCGTTGAGCGTCCTGCTGACTCACGTCGGACCAGCCAAACCTGCGAACGGTGATCTGCCGGTCGGGAAACCGTTTTTGGATTCGTCCTTCCGCCCAAAACTCGGGAACAATCATGACTGGCGTTGTTCAGATTGCGATGCGGGAAGTGAGTTGCCTGTGTGCGACAAATTCCGGGACGCGGTTGGGATGTGCACAGTGTGGTGAATGTTAGACGTGCCCGTGAAACGCTGCCGGGTCCCCGCCTTCGCGCGAATGACGGAGGCGCGGAATCCGCACGGGCAGTCACGGCTTCGACAGACGGTCCAGAATGTTGCGAGTGATTCGCACGACGCTGGCGTCTTCTCCTTTCAGTCCGTGCGACCAGTCAGTTGTCCCGGTGGTCACGACGGTGCCGCCTTTGGTGTATGTGCCAAGCACGGCGGCTCCGACTCGGTCTTTCGGAAACCGGTCATACCAGTAGCAGTCGCCGGCTTCCCATTTCGCGGGGCACGTTCCCAGAATCGTGAATGATTCGGGAGTGCCGTCGCTGTGAGTCGGAAACGGCAGATCGTTTTCCCATTTCATTTCGCAGCCATCGCATTCGTAGCCGACGATTGTGTCCTTTCCGCCGAAGCGGTCGCCCTGCTTCAGTTCGGTGCCGGCAAAGATCCAGTGATCCGGACGATGCACGATGAATGAAGCCGGACCGTCCATGAACTGACCGTGGCTGCGATGATATCCGCCCCACAGAAAACCCACGCCCGTCAGTTCGTTTTCCGGCCGTTCCACCAGATGATGGCTCCACGCGGTGCTCAGCAGGCGCTGGTCTCCGCGACGGTAAAGCGGGTCCACGTTATACCACTGTTTCCAGCACGTCAGAGCCCGGCCGTTGTCTTCGCTGCGCACCTGCCAGCAACACGTGTTGCCGCTGAAGAACGCGACATTGCCGCCGCCGGCGATGTATTGTTCCAGGTTGTCTCGCATCGGAGACGACCAGTATTCGTCATGACCGACGCTGAGGACCAGCTTGTAGTGCGGCAGGATTTCCGGATGAAATTCCAGGTCGCTGTTGACGGCATAGTCGAGTTCGTAGCCGGCCGTTTCCGCCCATTGAACGAAAGGCAGCTCCCAGTTGCCAAACTGTGAACTCAGCGGACGGTCGAACGAAACGCGGTGTCCCTGCAGACCATCGCGGTCGTGATAGGAATACAGACTATGCCCGCCCCAGTTTGTATAGGCGTTGTACGTGTTGGTGGAAAGCTGCAGCAGGATGGACGTGTTCTTTCCCGGTTCCGCGGCTCTCACGACGAAGAACAGTGTGCTTTGAACGGGCTTGTCCGGTCCTTGCAGAGTCAGCGTGGCTTCGTAGTAGCCGCTCTTCCATTCCGGTGGAATCGTCAGAGTCAGAGCGGCCGGCCACTGGCAACCGTCCGATGACGCTCGATCAGGAATCGGATGCGCTGCGCAGGCGACGTTCGGGTTCTCGAAGACAGGTGTCCGTTCTTTGCCAACGCGATTGATCACAATTCCGACGGAGTCTCCCGTCGCCGAAAGATGAAACGCGATGTCTTCACCCGCAACGCAGCTCAGCCGATTGGCATAGCCGAGCACATACGGGGCCGCGGGCGGCATCTGATCGGCAACGACAGAATCGGCGGTGACCGCCGCGAAAAGAACGAAACTGAAAATCAGGGGCGTTGCTCGCATCTGGGTTTTCCTTCAGGGCGGGAGTGCTCGGACGTAACCGTGGGCGGTATTTTGTGAATTCTGGTTTCTGGCGAACCGAATTCAAATCGACCCGCCCGGGTCAGCCGTCGCAATTCCGACAGCAGCGTCGGGCCGGGCGGTTGACGATTTCCCGAAAGCCGATTCGACCAGGGTCTTTCAGTCACCGGGCACCACGCGACCATGATCGCGTCGAATTCACGCGGCGAGCCCGGAGTCCCGCCGTACAGACTGCTCTTCCGACGCATGACGCAATCCGGTCCTGGCGACGAAGCATCGTGTCGGCGTGATGTAGCTGGCGGCCTCGAGCCGCGCTGAGCTGATGTCGACGCGGCTATTCCGTTCCCATTCGCGTGTCGACGATCACTCGTTTCAGTTCGTCGACGGACGTGACGCCTGCCAGCACCTGTCGCCGGGCGGAATCTTCCAGTGTCAGCATTCCTTCGTCACAGGCGACCTGACGAATTTCGAAGGCTGCTTTTTCGCGACGAATCGCGTCGCGCACGCCGCCTGTCACCGGCATCGTTTCGAAGACGGCGATTCGGCCGGCGTAGCCCGTATGAAAGTTGTTGTCCGTCGGAATGCCGCGATAAATCGTGGGAGTTTCGCCGTCGTGCGACAGGTGCATCAGATCGCGGACGTAGTCGTCCACCGGCTGCACTTCGCGGTCGTCAGTGCAGATGCGACGGACCAGCCGCTGTGAAATCACGCCCCGCAGCGCGTCCGTGATGGCCATCGAAGGCAGGCCGAACTGTCGCAGCACTTCCACGGCCGAAGCTGTGTCGTTTGCATGCAGCGTCGACAGCACCAGGACCCCCGTCATTGCCGCCCGGCAGGCAATCTGTGCGGTTTCCGGATCACGGATTTCCCCGACACACATGACGTTCGGATCCTGTCGGAGAACGCCGCGCAGAGCCTTGACGAACGTCAGCCCGGACTTCGGTTCAATCTGAATCTGGTTGGCTCCCGGAATCCGGCGTTCCACGGGATCTTCGATCGTGACGACGCTGCGATCCGGCTGATTCAGTTCCTTCAGCAGACTATAAAGCGTTGTCGTCTTGCCGGCTCCCACAGGTCCGACAATCAGCAGCAGGCCATACGGCGCTTCAAGTAAATGCATCACGTTGCGAAGCTGATCGTCAAGCAGCCCCAGCGACTGCAGCGACGTGAGTTGCCCCGGATCGGGCATCATTCGCAGCACAAGCCGTTCGCCGTAAATCGTCGGACTGCTGCCGACTCGAATGTCGCGAGGAACGCCGTCCAGTCGCTGCGAAGTGACATGACCATCCTGAGGCAGTCGCTTGTCCGTGATGTCCATCCCGGCCAGAACTTTGATGCGCGACACAAACGTCGACGCCTTTGCCTTGGGAATCGGAATGATGTCTCGCAGCACACCGTCCACGCGGAATCGAATCCGCATTCCGGAAGCGGTCGGATCCAGATGGACGTCAGTGGCGCCGTGTGTGAACGCTCGCTGCAGAACCATGTCGGCCACGTTACCGGCTTCGACGACGTCCAGCAGTTCCTGGATTTCCGCCGCCAGCGCAGAGTTGTCAACGGGAACTTTGTAGGCAGTGCTCATGTGCTTGTTTCCAACAGACTTGTTGAGTGAAGCGTGGATCGTCGGAACACAGTTCGAAGGTCCGTGGCGGCGGTCGCTGCGCCGTGAGACCGGCGAGGTCCAGCCCAAAAAGCCAGGCAGGTTCGCGCCGGTCACGGAGCCGGGTCACCAACGGGCGCGGGTGGCGGCGGAGCGGCGACCGACGGCGCAGGTACCGGAGCCGAACTTTCCGCAGTGGGAGGCGTGGAAGGCAACGGAGCCGACGACGGCGCGCCCGATGACACCGGCGGCGCCGAAGCGTTCGGCGGCGCTGAGGACTTCGACGGCGGCGGTGCGGAAGTCGCCGGAACCACGGGCGACGTGGACGACGATGCCCCGTCTTCGGACGTCGTCGGAGGTGTCGGAGGCGATGACGGCTCGTCGCGCGGAGCGGACGCTTCGGGTGCTCCTGACGACGCAGGTGGCGCTGCGTTCGTTGGGTCGGCCGGCTTCGTATCACTTTCCGTTGCTTCAGTGTCGGCTTCGGGGGCCACGGGGTTCAAAGGAAATCTCCGGAACCAAAGCGTCGTCAGCACGCCGATGCCAATGATCATCGCGAGCAGTCCCAGCCACCGGCGCCAGGCACGATCTGTCACCAAAGACAGGATCCCGGTGACACAGGCGAAGCCGGCCAGCATGGCACCAATCAATTCTGCGTTCCATTGAACGGTGACATCGCTGTGCAGAAACAGTGGCCCCAGAGCCGTGACGGCCAGCAGCGCGGATGGCAGAGCCGCCCACGCGACGACTCGGTGTTCGCGCTGTTCCATCTGCGCCACCGGAGAAACGCCCAGCTCATAGGCTGCGTCCTCCCGTGTGGAAAAAACGCTGAACAGCTTCAGCAGGCCGGCCGAACGGATGACCTCCGTCACAACTTCGTTCGCGCTGACGACAACCACCTTGCTGTCCCGGGCATCGATGGCCTTCCAGATGCGAACCAGCGCGGCGACCAGACCGCTGTGGATCATTTCCATCCGTGAAAGATCGATCAGCAGTCGCGACGCCTTGATTTCCTTCAGGCGATTGACAACGTCGCCGGTGGTCTTTTCGACCTCGCCCCAGGACATGTCTCGCAGGTTCGGCTCGAATCTGACGGCGCAGTAGCCTCGATTCTGCTCCAGTTCCAGACCATTCATTCGGCTCGCCCTTAGTAAGACCTACCGCGGGCATTCGCTGCAGCGTCGGGCCCGGGCTGTTCGATCGCATCTCAGCCGATATGCTACGAAAGCACTTCGACAAACTCCATGCACGCGACGGTTTCGTTCAACCGTTGTCCGGAATCCCGGCGACCCCGGAAGAAAGCCGTTCAGTGACACCCGCTGCAGAACATTCGATATCGTCGAAGGTGCGCGTGGCCGTCATCGGGAATGCGACACCGTCGGTGTTCCGGCCTGTTACGGAACTGCTCGGAAACCGAACCGGGACGGTTGACCCGTCCGAATTTCCAACGCTGACGTCGTTTCTCAGCCACATTCAACACTCGACAGCCGACGTCGATATCGTGGTCGTGTTGCAGTCGTGGTCGGATGAATTTTCCGCGTTCGAAGTGGACGCTTTGATCGGACGCACGCTGAGTTCCCGGGTTCTTTGTTGCTACGGTCCGTGGTGTGAATCGGACGGTCGCAATCATCACATCTGGCCGGAGGCCGTTCGGGTGCCGGCACGACTGGCGCGAGCAGCTCTGGTTGCGGAAATCGACGCCTGCCGCCGACGCGATCCAGCTCTTCCCGTCACCGCGGCGCGCGACGAAGTGTTCTTCCATCGCAGCAGGTTTCCGGATTCCCCGGCGTCTGCTGCCGCCGGTGCGACATTGAACGCCGTGGTTATCAGCCACGATCGAGTCCTCGCGGAGACTCAACGGCAGCTTCTGAACGAATTCGGACTGCGCGCGTCGGTGCAGATGCCTTCGGCTGAAGCCGACACGGCCGGAATCGCGACTTCGCTGACGGGGCCGATTCACCTGGTCGTGCATGATCTCGACCCCTGGTCCGACACAATGCTGGCGCCGCTGCAGTCGGCCCTGACGCGTTACCCGGCCGCCATTCATCTGGGCATCGCTTCGATGCCGGAAACGGTCATTCTTCCGGACGTCGTCGACAGGAATCTGGGCTCCATTCTGCCGAAACTGGATCCGGTGAACGGCCTGCTGTTTCAGGTACGTCAGATGCTGAATTCGTGAGCGGTGGAAGTTCAGTGATCAACGTCAGGTCCTGCAGAAAGTAGTCGTGGCCATGACTGTTCCGGAAGGTGACATCAATCCGTACCGAGTCTCGGAGGAGCTTACGGAACATGCTGGAGCCGGCGACGATTCGATTTCGCTGGGAGATAGCCTTCGGGTCGGCATCTCCGAAATCATGTGCAGTGCGGAACGGGTGGAGTTGCCGGCAGTCTGCATTCGGACCGGTGCGACAGAGGATCTACTGCGTCGCTCGCGGACCTGGCCGGAGGTTCGACGTGGGGCGGCCTTCGTTTTCGGCATTCTGAGTCTTTCCCTATGGGCCGGGCGGTCAGAAGTCGCCGAGTTGATCTCCTGGCTTGGTGTTTCCGGAACACTGATTGCCGCGACCCTGTTCGGGATCATCGTCGTCGTTTCGGCGCGCACAACCCGTCCCGCCAAGCCGTTTCGATTGACCGTGTCGTGGTTTGTGTCACGGGAATACGTCAGGCGCTGTCGGTGGCTGACGCTGATTCTTCGCACGGTCATGATCACCGCCGCAGGACTCTTCGGTCTTGTGGCGAACAAAGCTGAAGCTCTGGCTTTCATGGTGCTGGTTGCGTCATTCATAGCATACCTTCTCAACACAGAAGGCCGGCTCCATGTGATCCGGGTGCGGGGTAAAGACGCGTTCCTGACAGGACATTCCCGCGATTTCCACGCAAGTCTGAAGCGGCTTTATGGCTTCATCGCGTTTCCTCCGACAGACTGACCTGAGTGGATTCCTTCAGCGGCTTTGGTAGGCTGAGCAGCCTGGGGCGGAATGAGATCAGAAATCAGTATTCGGGAGAAATTGCGATGTCACGAACTTCGTTGATGATTGTTGCCGGGCTGTTGTTCGCATGCGGAAATGCAGTCGCGGAGGATGCGAATTCCGATTGGGTGAACCTGTTCGATGGCAAGGACATGAATGGCTGGAAAGCCAGTGAGAACAAGGATTCATGGAAGGTCGTTGACGGAAGCCTGGTGTGCCACGGACCGCGAAGCCACCTGTTCTACGTCGGCGACGACAAGCCGTTCCAGAATTTTGAGTTCGAGTGCGAAGTCATGACGACTCCCGGCAGCAACGCCGGAATCTACATCCACACGAAGTATCAGGAGGAAGGCTGGCCGAAGGCGGGTCACGAGGTTCAGGTCAACATCACTCACAGCGATCCCAAAAAAACCGGCAGCCTGTACGGAATCGTCAACGTCGGTGCCGAAGATCTGGAAGGCCTGGTGAAGGACAACGAGTGGTATAAGACGTCCGTCAGAGTCGAAGGCAAGCACATCACTGTCAAAATCAACGACAAGACGATGGTCGACTACACGGAACCGGCGGACCAGAAACCGTTCTCCGCGGAATTCGACCGGACACTGGGCAAGGGCACGTTTGCTCTGCAGGCCCATGACCCGGACAGCAAAGTCATGTTCCGAAATCTTCGAGTGCGCCGTCTGCCGTAATGGCCGACACCACCAAGGCATCCGCCGCGGACGAAGCGACGCGTCCCGTCGTCCGCACCGGTTGCGGGAACTCAAAACCTCGTCCGCGGCGAAGTCCTGCGTACAATCATCGGCCGGACGCGGCAGGACCGGTGTCGCGGCAAATGGCGCGGTTCCCAGTAGCGCTGGAATTCAGAAGGACAAACCAGACGTGTCAGTCAGGATGGAATTAAGTCGCGTCATTGTGTCAGAAATCAATGACCAGCAGGCGATCTACCTGAAGGAAGTCGGCGGAGTGCGGACATTTCCGATTCTGATCGGAGAATTCGAAGCGCAGATCATCAACCGTCGCCTGCTGGACGAACCGCCGTTCCGACCGTTGACTCATGATCTGCTGCGACTGGTCATCAAGGCACTCGGCGGCGAACCGCAGGCTGTCGTCATCACGGAAATGAAGGACCATACCTACTACGCCGTGTTGAAAGTGAAGCAGGGCGACCAGTTATTTGAGATCGATTGTCGTCCCAGTGACGCGATTGCTCTGGCGGTCCACTGCAGCCCCACGCTTCCGATCTTTGTGGAAGAATCCGTTCTGGACGAAGTCACGTGATGCCGCAGCGCGAACGACACGCATTCGCATCAGCTAAGACGGAACGCGCCGCGGAACTTCCTGCGGCGGCCGGCCCGCGATCCGCGACGTCCATTCGTCCATCAACGACGGCCCGGCGGCTGGTGCTGACCATCGCCGTGCTGTTGACGCCTGCCGGCGCGGGAGCGTGGCAGCCCGAGACCCTGCATCCGGTCTGGGGTCTCAGCGAAGGCAGCCGCTTTTTCGTAACGACCACTGTGGTCCGGGAATCATCGGTACAGCTTGGTGATCTCGCGCCGCTGAATTCGAAGATCACCGACGTGTTTGAAGTCGAGTATTTCGCCGGTGCAGCCATCGCTCGCGGCGACACGCTGTTCCGCGTGCTGATTACGCCGGTCAGCCGGACGGTTGAGCCTTCCGGAGAGCGACTTGCCGCGATGACAGATCGCAGGCTGCCGCGGCTGAAAGACGTGGAACTGCCGCTGATGGTCACACCCGACGGCACCGCGCACGTTGTCGACGGCTATCGGCAAACTCTGGATTCGCTGGCAGGAATGGACAAACAGAATCAGGAGCTTCTGCTGACCGCGTATCCGACCGAAGTGGTCCAGTCATGGTTTGCTCAGCCGTTCTGGCTGGCGCCTCCGGTTTCCGAACTGAAAGCCGGCGGCACGTGGGAACGGACGGATCTGCATTCGCTGGGACTGCTGGGCCGGATGCGAACGGCGGTGACTCTGAAAGTCCGGGACATCAATGACCGTGAAGCAAGCGTCACTCTTCAGGGGACATCACGGCTGGAAGAGCCTCCCGCCAACGACCAAAAGGGCACTCAAGTGGTGCAGTTTTCAGACGTCACAATGAACCTGGACGATTTCTCGGGAACGGCCGTTCTGCGTTTCTATGATCCGCCTCCCCCCACAGCGAACGATACAAACGACGCGGAGACCGAAGGGGAATCGCAGCGGGACGAAGCCGAACCGGATTCTGTCGACGTTGCCTCAACTCCTCGTCCGTGGTTTCAGGAATTGACGGTTGATCTTTCGTATTCCGGTTCGGCGACTGTGACGGTCAACGGACAATCGTCGCCGCTTCGGTTCACTCAACATGAAACCCGCACGTCGAAACTGACGTCGTATCAGATTCCCCGGCGACTTATGGACCTGCCGAACATCCCGCGGCGAGTTCGATAGCAGGGAACGCGGCGGACAGCATGCCCGCTATTGCGACTGGCTGCGCAGGTGCTGGCTGACGAGGTATTGAAACGCGGTGGACCGTTCAAATTCCTCCGTCGACTGAAACTGGTAGTGCCGCGTCAGTCCGTGATCGATGAAGGTATGCGTCGCCGGAGTCAGCCAGGCATCGGGAGCATGGTGGGCCAGGTCTTTCACGACGGTGGCGAAATTCGTGCGGCTGGAAGAAGACTTGCGGTCCGTGAGATACTCGTAGTTCATCTCACGGTGCTCAAAACAGACCATCCGCAGCGGGTCACTCAGCACCAGACAGCAGATCAGCATTTCAGGCGACTCCGATTCTCCGGAACCGGACGTCAGCTTGGTGCGACTTCTCATCGAAGCCAGCGGCGCCGCGTGGTAGTGAGGCGGATCATCGGCAGGCACGCTTCCCACACTGACAACGTCCAGCTTTGACCACGGCGAGGGCGCCTCTTCCCGGCCGTCCGCATCAATCACCGTCAATCCGGATGCGTCACACTTCAGATGATGAACCCGCCGGGAGTGCGACAGATCGGGGATTTCGGACTCGTCAATCGTCGTGGCCGTGACGCCCAGATCGCGAAACGCGGCGGCCAGACGGACGGCACTATCCTGTGACAACTCATGCCCGATCAGACCCGGTAACGATCTGGCAAGAACGGCCGCGTCCGCGTGAACCAGTCCCAGCTCCCGCTGCAGAAGAGCGGTCGACTGCTGCCGATCGTCGGGCACGGAGAACACCAGCACTCGAAATGATTCGTTCGTCGGCATGGTCGCCTCACGACACACCACAACAGTCTCAGTTACACAACGATCGCGGCGGATTCATCCCTGCGAGCAGAGAACGACAGCCAACCGCCGCCAAGACTTCCAACCCGCCGGCTGCCGCGGCAGAGAATTCAGGCGATTTCCACGTTGCCGCTACGTGGCGAACAGCTTCACAAAATCAAATGCGGAGATGATTCCCAGAAGCTGCCGTGACTCATTCAGAACCAACACCCGGTGAACATCGTGGCAGCGCATTTTCCTGGCAACGACGCGAGCATCCGTGTCGGAAGTGACGGAAATGACGTCCGGCGACATCACGTCCCGAATCTTCGCACTCGGAAGATCATCGATGTCATTCAGCATCCGCACCGTTTCCCACGACTGATTCTGAGGATCGAAGTAACTTCCCAGCGACTCCGGCTGCCCTTCAGTCGACTCAACGACTTCCTCTTCATACTGCAGGATGTCGGTTGCCGTAATCACCCCGACGACCGTGTCCTGTGCATCAGTCACGGGAAGTCCATGCACATGATGCTCCGTCATCAGCATCAGCGCTTCACGCAGACTGTCATTTTCACTCACAGACACAACATGCGTCTGCATCATTTCCCCGGCAGTGGGCACAGCAGTGACGGTCATCTTACAATCCCTGAAAGTCCGGAACCCGAAACCTGATGATGGGCGGACACGCACATTTCCCCGGCCTGCGCGCTGGCCGCCAACAGTCAAACACACGCCCGGACAATGCAAACGTCGTTCCCGAACGATCCGTGCTTTCGATGCAGGAACCACCGCGCAGCGCATCATCAGCGGGCTGTGCGAATCTGCACGAAGCGCGCGAATCTGCTCTGCCAGAGACCACGTATGCAGTCTCGCCGCGGCGGACGCTGATGGTTTTCGCAATTCGTACTTCCGCGAGCCTGAATGCCTCATTTTTTTCTGTTCGCGGTATCACAATCAGGTACTGCGTTTCGGCTGAAATGTCGCCGTCGGAAACCGCGAGCCTGCGTCGGACTGCCTGACCGCGGCAGGGCTCAATGGTATCATTCGACCCCGAAAGACCTGCGTGCCACGGAGTTCGGACAAGGGATTACAGACAATGCGAAGCGACGGACGCCACGTGCTGGCATCGCGATGGACTCGGCTTGCGAAGGATGCCGAACGCGCGTTTTTTGAAATCGAACAGGCCGACCGCTGGCAGGCAGCCGTCGTGAACGGCACGATCGCCGGAGCCGCGGTCGCTCTGATCGCGTGGCTGTTGACCACGCTGGAGGAAGGGGACCTGCTGGTGTTTGCCTGCCTGGGATCTTCGGCCGCGTCCGTCGTCTTCGCGCCGCTGGCAAAGACCAACAGCCTGAGAACCATTGTCTCCGCCTACGTCATCGCCTCCGTCATCTGTGTGCTGCTGTTTCCCGTACATCGACTGGGCTGGGTGCCGCTGCCGGTGCAGTGCTTTCTTGCGGTGGGCGGACCGATCGCGCTGATGCGGCTGACCGACACGATGCACCCGGCGGCCATCGGAAGTGCGCTGGCGTTTATCATTTATGACCGGCCGCCTCAGCACCTGGTGATGCTGCTATTGGCCATCGTCGGCCTGCTGACGATCGTCAAGATTCTGGCTTACGTCTACCTGGAAGACCTGCGGTTTCGTGATTTCGGCCGTGAGTTCCGCCGCGACTACTACGGCCAGGAAATGCTGGTGACTGTCGTCAGGGGACAAGCCAGTCCGTCGGAAACCGGTGAGTCGCCGTGATGGAGATCATTCCTGTTCTGGACATCATGAACGGCGTCGTTGTCCACGGTGTCGCGGGAGAACGGAGCACCTATCGTCCGATTCTCAGCCCGCTGACGTCATCGCAGGATCCTTCGGCGATCCTGCAGGCGATTCGCCAGACGTTCGGGCTTCAGAAGTTCTACGTTGCGGATCTGAACGGGCTTCAGCAGCAGCCGGTCAACCGCCGTGAAATCTCCGGACTCGCCAGCCAGTGCCAATCGTTGATTGTCGACCGAGGCGTGCGCGGCGCAGGCGACATTGAAGAACTGCTGGAACTTGATGTTGCGCAGGTCGTGATCGCTCTGGAGACTCTGCCCGGACCGGAAGCGGCCGGCGATTTTGTCTCAGCGTTCGGAAACGACCGGCTGATTCTGAGCCTCGATCTGAAGCACGGACGTCCGGTGACGCCCTGCGCCGCCTGGGTCGACAGAACTCCCGGCGACATTGCGTCGGAACTCATCGACATTGGTTTTCGCGAATTCATCGTGCTGGATATCGCCGGCGTTGGCGTCGATAACGGTGTCACTACGTCCGGCCTGTGCCGCAGAATCAGACAACGGATGCCGGCCGGACGAATCATCACCGGCGGCGGCGTGCGCGGACCGGCCGACCTGGAATTCCTTCGCGACGAGGGACTCGACGGGGTTCTGGTCGCGTCCGCACTACATCACGGGCGACTCACGGCGGCGGACGTTGCCGCTTTGTCAGCGGAGACATGAATGGAACTTCGAAGCTTCGCCGAACGTGTCCTGTTTTCCGAGTCACTCGCGCAGAAGCTGCAGCGCGACGACAGTGCGTTCACGGATGCTGTTCCCGGTCCACCCGTCCGAGTCGCAGTGCCCGCGCGACCGGACAATCTGCAGTTCGCGCCGCGCCGGACGGCTCCCGCCATGCCGAAACCCGCATCGTTTGCCGACCCGGCCCGACGCGCGGTCGCTCACCACATCATGGCCAACCACGAACTGCAGGCTCTGGAAGTCATGGCCATGATTCTGCTGGCCTTCCCCGAAGCACATCCGGAGTTTCGGCAGGGACTGGGCCGGGTCATGATTGACGAACAGCGGCACACCAGGATGCACGCCCAGCGCTGCGAAGAACTCGGACTGCAATTCGGCGACCTGCCGGTGAACTGTTACATCTGGAGCAAGGCCGCCGAATACACAACGGTTCTGCAATACATCGCCGGGTTGCCGCTGGTGTTCGAAGGTCGCAATCTGGATCACACCGTTGAGTTTGAAAACCATTTTCGAACTGCAGGCGACCGTCGAAGCGCGGCGATCATGCGAGCGATCCACAAGGACGAAATCCGCCATGTGGAATTCGGCATGACCTGGCTGCGAAGGCTGAAACCACCGGAACTGACAGACTTCGAAGCCTGGCAACAAAACCTTCTGTGGCCCATCCGCCCGTCCAAAGCCATCGGCGACCAGTTTCAAAAGGACGCCCGCCTGCAGGCGGGAATGTCGCCGGAGTTCATCGATCAACTGGTTCACTGGTCCGAATCCGACGCTGACCCTATCGCGAATGAACCGACTCGTTGGTCGGCGGGCGACGATGGCACATGACATGTGGCCTTTGTGTTAAGAATCAGTGAACCACTCAATCCAGTCGTTGCCTGCACGTTGAACTCCGGGCTAAGGTCACGACGGGTTTTCCCGATCGCAACGAGTTTGCCGATTCTGTGGCAGTTCCCGATCGGAGCGAGGGATTCTTTACAAAGGGCCATTTCGAAATGCTGAGACCCCGTTTGGCAGCCGCAATTCTGCTTGCCGCTGCAATGCTCGCCCCACAATGCAGCCGGGCAGACATTATTGCAATCAGTTCGTCAACTGGCGGGATGTCTCTTCTGCCGACTGCCGCAACGCTTGGATTTGAATTCACTCCAACGGTGAATATCGCCGTGACACAGCTTGGAGTGTTTGACGTGGACGGTGACGGACTCGCCGAATCGCATGACGTTGGCATCTGGCGAGCCAGCGACATGGCACTACTGGCATCGGATACCATTGCGGTCGGTACTGGCGCATTGCTCGACCCGTCAGGTTTCCGTTTTACATCGTTAGCAAGCTCAGTGCAGTTGTCTGCCGGTACGGTGTACCGGATTGGTGCACTTTACACGACAGCACTCGACGAGCTTCGCGGCACGACGATTACCGTTGATTCACGAATACAAATCACGGACGTCAACAATGGCGTGGCAGGCACTCCCACTGTGTTTCATGAGGGAGGGGTCCTTTCGTTTCCAGAAGCCGCCGGAGGTTTTCAGCGAACGAACGTCAATTTCGCGTTCACAGCGGTTCCGGAACCGTCATCGGTCGCCCTGCTGCTCATCGGTGCAGTTCTGGTGGTGGGCGTGCATCGGCGAAAGATGTCACGCGCTGCCGAATAAGGAATGCTGGTTCGCTCAGATACCGGTTTGTCTCGTCCATTTTGCGCATCCCTGATTCACCCGACGTTTCACTTTCTGCTTTCGTCCTGAATTTCAACGGAGTGCCATGGTGACTTCGGCGACACGTGACGGTTCAAAAAAACGGGGTGGGTTTACGCTGATCGAGTTGCTGGTCGTGATCAGCATTATCGCGATTCTGATGGCGCTCATTCTGCCGGCGATTCAGTCCGCTCGGGAAGCGGCACGAAGCACGCAGTGCAAGAACAACCTGCGGCAGATCGGTGTTGCCCTGTACGCCTGGAGCGACACGCAGCCCAACAGCGCCCTGTGTTCCGGGGCTTTTGACCTGAAGCGAGATGGCGACCCGACGCTGTACGGCTGGATTTCGGACGTCCAGAAGGTCAAGGGCGGAATCGTTGCAGACATGTTGTGTCCTTCCAGCGTCTTGAAGGGTGCCGAAAAGCTGAACGACATGATCGGGGGCACGCCGACGTCAAACGGATCCAACGCGCCGGCGAACCGCGTCGGCGTTGGTCCGTTCAACCGGCTTAGTGCCGGCTATTTGACGGCAAAATACAGCGGCAACACCTACACCAACCTTCTGTTTCTGACTCGGGCGGCAGTCCGAGACGGCTTCAATACGAACTACGCGTCGAGCTGGCACATGGTCCGCAGCGGGCTGCTTCTTACCAATGACGCGTTGTCGACACTTGTGGCTTTGGGAAAGGACTGCAAAGACTTCGAAAAGTCCAGGGGGCCACTGACCCAGCAACAGGTTGCAAAGGCAGATGTTCCCGGCAGTTCCATACCGCTGCTGGCCGATGCCGCGCCGGGCGACGCCAGCGAGGCGATCCTGAGCCACACGATCGACTCGAACCGCGGACTGACCGCCGGTGCCCGTCTGTGCGAATCGTTCAACGACGGTCCCGCGCGTGTGACGGGCGACAGTATCGAGATCATGGATACTGACAACTTCGATCTGCCTGTTGCCGGAATCCCGGTGGCAAGTCTGATTCCGCTCAGGTTTCCACAGGTCGGCGAAGCTGTGGGTTCGCCTGCATTTCCGACGTCGGACTATGCACCGGATCCCAGCGGAGTTGGTCTGGTCCTGCAGGACACCCGCGACTTTTTCGCACAGCATGGTAGTGCCGGAAATATGCTGATGGCCGACGGCAGCGTCAAAGTTCTTCGAGATCTGAACGGTGATGGCTACTTCAATCCCGGCTTCCCGGTGACCCCGGCCTTCACTCTCGCCGGTGACGGGTACACCAGCAACGTCACCGAAGTTGATTCGTTTGACGTTTACTTTGGCGTGGAGCTGAGCGTCGAAAGCCTGGCGAAGATCAACTTCGAAAGTCCGTAGCCGTAGCCGTGCTTCCGGCGCGATCACCGGGCTGATTTCCTGTACGAAGAACGATTCTGCAAGCCTGGCGATCGCTTCACCGGATTGTGACATCCCTGCCTCATACCCCAGCCGTGCCCAGTTCCTGGCGATGCCGTTGACGTGCATCGGACGAATTCCGCATATGCACACTGTCTTCGCAGAGTCTTCACACAACCTTCATCTGTGAAGCCAGAATCCCGCCAGTCAGCATGTCAGCAAGTGCGTTGCCGACAGACCGGCTGCACAACACGCAGCGTAATTGAATCATCAGGGGGCGCAGTTTGCGGTCGTCGCGGGGATCGGAGTTTTGAAGTCGCAGAATCGGCAGTTTGCCGGATTTCGCGTTTGCTTCATCAAGCCTTCGCATCCCCGTTCAAGAATCCGCTCGCTGCGAACTGAGTTGCAGCAGATGTCGGGGTGGCCTCCCGGACAAATGACTGCTCAGACATCCGTTGACGCGTCCTGATAAGTGACGCCGCGACGGGGTGAACTGGCTCGGGAATTTACCGGTAGAACTGTTGTGTGGAAGGTTTCGGGAAGATTTTGTTTCACCTGGAATTTGTTTCAATCAGGAAAGGTACGAAGAACGTGAAAAGGACAACACTGAAGAAGGCCGCACGTCGCGGTTTTACGCTGATCGAGCTGCTGGTCGTGATCAGCATCATTGCCATTCTGATGGCTTTGATTCTGCCGGCCATTCAGTCGGCTCGTGAAGCGGCACGGAGCACTCAATGTAAGAACAATCTGCGACAGATCGGCATCGCTCTGTACGCATGGAGCGACACTCAGCCAAACAACGCACTGTGTTCCGGGGCGTTTGACCTGAAGCGTGACGGCGATGTCACGCTGTATGGCTGGATTGCAGACGTCAGCAAAGTGAAGGGCGGTTTGATTGGAGACATGCTGTGTCCGTCGAACACGCTGAGAGGTATCGAAAAGCTGAACGACATGATCGGCACAACGAATACCTCGAACAGCTCGAATGCTCCGGCAAATCGCGTCGGTGTCGGACCGTTCTATGAAGTGAGCACCAACGGGACCACGAATTATCGCGGAAATGCCTACACAACGCGGCTCGCACTGACACAGGCTGCCGTACGCGACGGTTTCAACACGAACTATGCATCGAGCTGGCACATGGTTCGCGGCGGTCTGATCCTGTCCAATGACACATTGAACAACCTGGTCGCTTACGGACTGGATTGCAAAGACTTTGAAAAGTCACGCGGTCCGTTGACGCAGCCACAGGTGTCCAAGGCATCTGTCCCCGGCAGCTCCATTCCGCTTCTGGCGGACGCGGCTCCCGGAGATGCCAGCGAAGCCATTCTCAGCGACACTATCGATGCTGAAGCCGGCTTGGCTGCGGGTGCCCGCCTGTGCGAATCGTTCAATGACGGTCCCGCCCGAGTGACAGGTGACAGCATTGAAATCATGGACGCCAGCAACTTTGGCCAGGCACCACCGGCAGGCGTTGCAATGTCGAACATCATTCCTATCAGGTACCCGCAGGTTGGCGAAGCCGTTGGTTCGACTGCCTTCCCGGTTTCGACTTATGCACGCGACCCCAGCGGTGTCGGCCTGGTTCTGCAGGACACTCGCGACTTCTTTGCTCAGCACGGCGCTGCCGCGAATGTGCTGATGGCTGACGGCAGTGTGAAGGTGCTGCGTGACCTGAATGGCGACAAGTACTTCAATCCGGGATTTCCTGTCACCTCCGGCTTCACTCTTGCCGGCGACGGGTACACCAGCAACGTCACCGAAGTGGATTCGTTCGATGTCTTCTTTGGTGTTGAACTGGACCTGAGCACGATCGAAAAGGTCAACTTCGAGTGACCATAGTCGCTGACTGGCCGGAGCCGGATCGTTTCGTGTCGCGTCCTTCGGCGCGGCGAGATCGATTGCAGTTTCGGCACCCTGCAGACAGCACCGTGAAAATTGGCGGCCGGTCACTGAGTTTCCGCTCGGTGACCGGCCTTTTCTCATGACGGCAGCCACGGCAATGGCAAGATCTTCGCTGACCGCAATTCTGATTGTCGTCGTCATGGTGTACGTCGGCCTTGAGCAACGGCGTCAGTATGTTGCGTCCCGCGACAAAGTTCTGGGAGGTTTCCCACCGATAGCCGCAGGTCGCGCGGATCGGACGGCCGCCAGTCTGTCTTCGTTCACGGATTCGTCCCCCACACCGGTCAACCCGCCTCGGCGGTCAAGTGTCGAAGACGGTTCCCGGTCCTTCAGAAAGGAATCGGCAGCTCAGCCGCAAGAGCCATCGGCTTCCATCATCTGGAGCCGCAAAATCGGCACGGGCTATAGTGCGCCGGTCGTGGCCGATGGTCGCCTGATCCTTGTCCATCGCTGTGATGACGAGGAAGTGGTTTCCTGTTTCAACTGCGAAACCGGAGAGCCACTCTGGGAACATCGTTATGGAACGGCGTTTGAATGCGAATACCCAACCTATTCAAGCGGCCCGTATAGCACTCCGGTGACCGGTGATGCCGCCGTGTGTGTCCAGTCGGCGGAAGGTGGCCTGAGATGCCTGAGTCTGAGCGACGGAACCCTGATCTGGAGTCGCGATCTGACACAGGACTACGGAGTCGAACTTCAGGGATACGGCGTCGCGCATTCTCCGTTGCTGGATCACGGAAGGTTGTTTCTCAATCTTGGTGGAACCATCGGCCACAGTGCAGTTGTCGCGCTGGACGCCGAAACCGGTGAGACAATCTGGACATCCGGAGTGTCCGCAAGAGCCGCTGAATGGGGACTCAGCTGTGCGACTCCCGTATCTGCGGAAGTCGATGGTTCGCCGTACCTGCTGGTGCTGGCGTCTGATGCGTTGTACTGCCTGAACCCCGACGACGGAGCCATACTGGACCGGTTCAAAGCGGGGGCGCACAACCGGACAAACCCCAATGCCACAACGCCACTGGTCGTCGGCGACCTGGTTCTTCTGTCGATCTGCCTGGATAACTGCTGGTGCCTCAGAATTCAGAATGACGGGCAGTTTCAAGAGGTCTGGCAGAACAAGAAGACTCTGCAAAGCCTGTTCAA
The DNA here is from genome assembly GCA_041398785.1 of Planctomycetaceae bacterium. Classification (NCBI taxonomy): domain Bacteria; kingdom Pseudomonadati; phylum Planctomycetota; class Planctomycetia; order Planctomycetales; family Planctomycetaceae; species Planctomycetaceae bacterium. Next base: position 256,724 of record JAWKUA010000001.1, read on the forward strand.
TCCCCTGAGCTTCGTGGACGGGTGTGTCTATGGATGGAACTCATTCGACAAAACGCTGCGGTGCATCGACCTGCAGACCGGCGCTGTCCTGTGGAAGGAGAGGACGGAGTTCGCACGAGGAAGTCAGGCGGTCGCTGACGGGAAGCTGTTCGTGATCGGCGAATTTGGTGAATTCGGCGTGATTGCCGTCAACGGAGCCAAATACGAAAAGCTGTTTTCGACGGTTGAGCCGCTTCTGAAGGCTCCCTGTTTCAGCCGCCCCGCATTGTCGAACGGACGGCTCTATCTTCGAAATGAAGAGACACTGATTTGCCTGGACCTGCGACAGCATCCGGCCGGAAAGCGTGCGGCGGAGTTTTCGAAATCAAGACGCCGGTTTCGCTCGCACGATGTGAGCACCTCTGTATTCACACGATCTTAACGAACTGCGGATAGGGTTCTTCGTAAGTCTCCCGTATGGTCGGGTGACAACGAAAAGATCGTTATCCAGTTCGGCAATGCGAGGGCGTATTGCTATTCGGTACAGGTGAAATTGCGGTGGCCGGCGGGCAAACATTGCGCTGCAACGACTGTGAAGCAGTCCTGGCTGTTGGCGCGAGGTTCTGTTCACAATGTGGACAGAAAGTCGCCGAGGAGGCTGAGTTGCGCACACGACAGGGCAATACGTCGGTCGACTCCCGGTTGTCGCAGACGGCGCAGGGTGGCCGGGAATCGGGACCGGAAAAGCGCCGTCGGTCGAAGACAGAATCGGCCAGCCCCGGTCGCAATTCCGGTATGGTTGTCAGGAGTTCGGCGAGGGAGGAAGTGTCGACCGGGAAACAACCGCCGGCGAAAGACAGAAGTGGAAGCCGATTCACCAATGGACGTTCTTCCACAGGAGTCAACGGCACGGCGGGCGCTGGTACCAGAGACGCACGCTCTGCAGAGACGAACGAGGACGCAGACAGCATTTCGATCGACGAATTCGACCGGCTGCAGTTGGAGTCTGCGACTGGCGAGGACTCTTCGTCGCGAAAGCAGTCGCACGGAAGGGCAACGCCGGTCGGCAACGCACATTCAAAGCAACCCGCGACCAAACGTCCGTCCGCCACGTCGGATCGGTCGCCAGACTCCGGCCATGATGCACCGCCCGAACTGGATTCCAAAAGTTGGAAGCGAAATATCGAAGGCAGCGACTATGAGATCTCGCAGTTCGACCTGCAGGGGCTAGGTCCGGAAGGCTCAACGGAAACGCCGGACGCCGACGACCTGGCTAGCTGGCTTCAACCGTCGAACAATGACGAGGCTGTTCCCGGTAACGCGCCGCAACCGTCCGATGATGGCGCGATTGAACTATCGTTGACGATGTCCGGGCGGTCGCCGGAGTCTCGTGGAGTGAAGGCTCCCCATTCGGCAAGGCGCAACGGCGGAACGCACGCCAATGCACGCGAGTTGTCCGGCACCGCTCGCGAGCGGCGATATCGCGAAAAGGTACAGCAAGAGAACAACGCCGAACTGCGGCCTCCCGAAGCACTGTCGGAAGCCGATGCACCACGGCTGGAGGATCTGGACGACTGGCTGCAGCCGGCAGATGGTCCGGCACCTGGAATCGCATCCGCGCCGACTGTCGACAGGGAATTCGAACTACAGGAGCAACAGTCGCCCGCTGCTTCGCGAGGTTCTGAGGCGTCTTCCGGAAATACCGACTTCGCAAGACCACAGGTCAGCCCGCCGCCGACTAAGCGGTCGCCGCCGAAAGCCGCGACGGCAGCGCCCATCGCGGAGCCGCCGTCAACTCCGACGATCACAGCGCCTCAGGTCATCCATGTGCCTGTGCATGTACCGGTCCATATTCCGGTTCCGGTGGCTGCACCGGTACCGCCGCCGGCACTCATCGCGACATCACGGGAATCGCGCGAGGACTCTGACGTTGTCGCGATTTCATCGGCAGATGACCGGGATTTGAGTCCGGGCGTTCCGGAGGCGCCCGTTGCAAAGGCGTCAGTCGCACCGAAGGAAACGCCGCTTGACGAAGCCGCAGCGCCGGAATCAGGCGACAGCAGTCAGAGTCGCGAGTCGGCGCGACTTCAGTACACGAAGTCAAGAGACCGTCTGCTGCGTGCCGTGGAACGCGGGCGACATGCACTGTTCAGGCTGCAGGATCCAATTCCGCAGAAGCCGCCGCGTGCGGTCGAGAAGCTGACGTCGGCGCTGAATTCCACGTCAGCCGATGATCCAGGCGCTTTTATCGCAAAGGTGGAACGGCTCGGCGCAACCCAGTCACCGTCGGCGATTGACACACTGCGGGACTTTGTTGGCGGCCGCCAGCGATCGGTTCGCGTTGCCTGTATCCAGGCGCTGTCGATGATCCCTCATGCATCCAGCAGTCTGATTCTGCTGGGACAGCTTCAGGAACGCTCCACCGATATTCTGGACGCGGCAACTCGCGGCTTGCTGGCACTGGGATACGAGGAATCCATTCCTGCCGTCCTGGCGCTTGGTTTGACGAATGCCCGGCAGCGATCGGTGCTGTACGAATCCGTCAGTGCTCTGGATGATGATGCGAAACAGAAATTGCAGCAGCCTTTGAAGCGGGAAATGGAATCCCCGGATTCCGAAGTGGCGGCCCTGGCAGTGGCGCTGCTGTCACGACTGGGCGACACCAGGCTGGACAAGGTGTTCATTCGGCTGACTCGGCATGAATCTCCGGTTGTCCGGGCAGCGGCGGTAGAAGCTCTCGACCAGTGCGAAAATAAGCAGGTCGTCAAGTATGTCAATGCCGCAATGACCGACCCGGCCGCCGAAGTCCGGGCAGCGGCAGCTCGCGGACTGAAAAAGCTGCAGAGTCCCCGCAGCATGAAGCTGCTGGCCGCCGGATTGCAGGATCCGGAAGTCAGCGTTCGACGAGTTGTCGCCAAAACATTGTGCGAAATCGGCGGAGACGAAGCGACCAGCGCACTGGCTTCCGCAATCGAGTCAGAGTCGGACGAAGAAACCACGTTGTACATGCTGGAGGGTCTCAGCAAGGCAGCATCGAATGACGCGTTTTCGGCGCTGGTCAGACTGCTGAATTCTGAAAACGCGGACGTGCGTCACGGAGCCATCGCCGCGCTTCGCCGACTGAAGAACGCGAAAGCGACGCCGCATCTGGTACGTCTGATGGACAGCGAAAACGGCGAGACACGACGGCTGGTCATTGAAACGCTGGGGAAACTCGGAGCGACAAAAGTCGCCCCGAAACTGCGGGACCGAGTGCGAAATGACACTGATGAAGAAGCGCGCGCCGCAGCTGCCCGCGCGTTGGGGGAACTCCGGGACACGGAGAGTGTGACGCTGCTTGAAGAATCGCTGCACGACGGACGCAGCGTGCGCTGTCAGGCTGTGATCGCTCTGGGTCAGATCGGAAAGAAAACATCGTCGCCCGCGCTGCTGGTGATGCTGAAGGATGCCGCGCCGGAAATTCGCTATCACGCCTGCAACGCTGTCGCGCAGATCGGGGAACTCAGCAACCCGGAACCACTAAAGGCGCTTCTGGATGACAGTGATGCCATGGTTCGCCGGGGCGCGGAAGCCGCTCTGAAGAAACTGGGAGTCAAGACTTCCGGAACAACCTGGCTGCGACCGTTGAAGAAGCGAGTCAGGAAAATCGCCAGCATTGTCCTGCCGGATGTCGCTGCCGGCGGAGTACCAATGGCCGGAGTGGGAATTGTGGCCGCGGCGATCCTGGTCGTTCTCGGAATCGGCTACGCGGTTTATCAGGGAATTGACCGATTCGCGACCGGCGGCAGTACGTTCAGCGGACCTGTGTCCTACGTGATTTCAGCATCCGTAAACGCGGACAGTTCTCAGATTGCCGTGTTGCGAAACCGTGGTGTCGTTGAGTCGTGGAACGCGAGTGACGGAACTCTGGTGAATCGCTTCGCCGTGTCATCGCCGGTCAACAAACTGCTGTGCGCCGGCGATGACTCCGTTCTGTTGTTCAGCTCCGACGGAATGCTGGAATGGAATCCGCTGGCTGATCCGAATGGCTACTCGGTGCATTCGATCCCCGGAGACAACGTCGCGCTGGTGCAACAGGTCGTCCGGCTTCCCGATGGCAAGACGGCATTCCTGTTCTCGGGGCAGAATGTGTCCGTCATTGATCTGATGACGCGAAAGATCCAGCGGTCGTTCAAGCTGCCCGGTTCCGCCCGCGATCCGTGGCTGAGTCCGGACCAGGAACTGATGCTGTGCGGCGGTGATAACGGCGACATTCAGATCCTTTCCGCGAAGGACGGTACACAACAGATGGCGTTTCCGGCCAGCCGCTGGCTGACGACAGATGCAACCGTAAAGCCCAGGGTAACTGACCTCGGCTTCAGTCACGACGGACAATTCATCGCGATTTCGTACGACACCGGCAATGTGCAGATCTTTGAAGTCGCAAAGGCTGCGCGTGGCCCTGTCAGGACGCTGAACGAAGACACGCCCGTTGAAAAGCTTGTATTTCATCCGCTGGAACTGAAGCTGATTCTGGTCAACCATCAGGGAATCCACGTGCTGTCCGACATGTTCGAAAAGCGTGATTCCATCGAAACCGACGACCTGCAGGTTCCGACCGGCATGCAGTTGTCGGCTGACGGTGCGACGCTGGTTGCATTCGTCGACGAAGTCAAAGACGTCTGGGTATTCGATCTGAACGGCATGAAGCTGAAGCACAGGCTTTCGGTCGACTCACAATAACCGGCTGCACAGTCACCGTCGGCAGGAGATTGCCGCACGATTCGGCTGCGCGCGACTGCGGTCCGGTGTCGGAACTCCCGGATTTCGGAGCATGCGGCGGTTCACCACAATGCCCGCGTGACATCGATCGCCAAAGGGCGCATCGAATTCCGCAAAGGAAGACGCCAGTTGACGGCAAGCTCGACGCACCGCCGGCCCACGGCAGGAGCGGATTCCGCGGCCGTCGCGGAGAATTCAGTTTCCGGCGGACTGTTCGCGCCGACATCGGACTCGTACACTCACAGTGGTTGGTTGAATTCCTCCCATACTGAAGAACCGCCGATGAGCAGATTTGAGAACGTCACCGTCGTCAAGGCCGCAAACGTCTATTTTGACGGTGGTGTCACCAGCCGGACCATTGAATTCCCGGACGGCAGCACCCGGACTCTGGGCTTCATGCTGCCGGGCAATTACACGTTTGATACCGGAAAAGCGGAGTTCGTAGAGATTCAGTCCGGGGAGTTGCGCTGGCGGCTTTGCGGCGAATCTGAATGGCAGGACCTTATCGCCGGCCAGTCGTTTCACGTCCCCGGAAACAACAAGTTTGAATTGCAGGTGACGAAGGCCACCGACTACGTGTGCTCGTTTCTGGATGAATGAAGACGGTCACTCAGTCGGCGACATGGCCAGCGGATGTCGTCCCCCCGGAATCGCATCGCGATTGGGTTAGAGCCAAAATTGTGAACTCGGTGCAGCGACGTTGCCACGTGCCTTCGCTGGTGAGACTTACCGGCCGCGGCGCGGCGATCGTTCCCGCGGTACAATCCCACTTTGCAGTCCCGACGGTTCCCATGCAGTCTCCTGAATCGCAGCTTGCCCGTCGTCCGCAGACCGCTGCTGCTGCGCCGGTCGTGCTGTCACTGACGGAGGACGAACTGACTGCATGGCTGAAGTCAGCCGGGCAGCCGGCATTTCGATGTCGGCAGATTCGCAGATGGCTCATCGAACGGCGAATCCGGTCGTTCGAAGAAATGACGGACCTTCCCGCGGACCTGCGGCGAACGCTGACGGCGGACTTTCGCTTTACCAGCTTCGAAGTTGTTCAGCATCAGAAGGCACAGGACCGTACAGAAAAACTGCTGCTGAAGCTGCATGACGACGAACTTATCGAATGCGTGCTGATGCGCGAGCCGGGTCGGCGAACCGTGTGCATCAGTACTCAGGTCGGCTGCGCGATGGGCTGCGTGTTTTGTGCCAGCGGACTTCTGGGCGTCAAACGTGACCTGACCGCCGCGGAGATCTTCGAACAGGTCCTGCTGCTGCACCGGCTGATGGACGACGACGAAAAGATTACCAACGTTGTTGTCATGGGAATCGGCGAACCGCTGGCCAACTATCGGAACCTGATGTCGGCGCTGGACTTCGTGAGTTCCGGCAATGGTTTTGGCCTGGGTGCTCGCAGGATCACGGTCTCCACGGTCGGTTTGCCGGACAGAATCCGCGACTTCGCCCGCAGCGGCAAACAGTTCAATCTGGCAATCTCTCTTCATGCACCCAGCGACGAGCTGCGATCAGAGATTGTCCCGGTGAATCGCAGAATCGGGCTGGAAGAAATCATCGCTGCCGCCGACGAATTTTTTGAAATCACGGGACGCCGGGTGTCGTATGAATACATCCTGCTGTCCGGCGTCAATGACCAGCCGGAACACGCGGAACAGCTCGCGCGGTTGCTGCACGGGCGAAATGCCCATGTGAATCTGATTCCGATGAACGGCGTCACGGAACTGTTGATGACAGCGCCGGAGCCACCGATGACGCAGCGCTTTCGATCGATCCTGGAACACCGGGGAATCCCGGCGACCGTCCGAAAGCGGAAGGGAGCAGACATCGATGCCGCATGCGGACAGCTTCGCCTGAACCCTGCAGGACGTAGAGCGGTCGGCCAGTGATCAGAATGTTGTCCGAACGCCGGCACCGAAATCGGTGACGGCGATCTCTTGCGGTCACTGGCTGCCGGTCACGGAAGACTGCGATACGTCAGGGCACAACATGTCTACCGCTGCGTTCTCATGATCGCCGGGCAATGGCAGACTTGCACGCAGACTGGACTGGCCGCGTGCATCGGTCGCCCTATACTGCCCACTCCTGTGCCTCAGGCCGGCTTTTCCCTGGCATTCCGTCGATGACCGAAAAAACAACAACAGAGCTGCGCGTCGCGTGGATTGCTCAGGGCAGGCTGTTCGTCCAGACAGACGGACAGCCCTTGCAGGAGATAGAAAGTGAGTTTGCCCGACAGTCGCAGCAGCGCAACCTCCGTGATTCAGAATTGAACGCGTGGAAAGGTCGCAGCGGCGTATGGGGAAACCTCGGCATGCAGCCGCCGGGCGCGGCGCCATGGGAAGACCAGGACCCGCAGCGACAGATCCGCTTTGTCGCCGTCGCGCGGGGACCGACTGCCGATGAGATCTTCTATGTGCTGGATATGGGAACCGTCGGCGGATTGTTCTGTTACAACCTGAAGGAGCATACGGAACGCCGGCTGGTTCATCGACAGGGGTTCGTGCTGAAAGACGTTTCACGCCATTCCGCCGATGGCGAACTGGCGGTTTCGCTACCGCGCGATGACGGCACGATCGGGCTGAAGATCACCCGGCATGACGGGCTATTCGGCCACGCAATCACGATGTCCGATTCGCTGGATGAGTCCCCGGCGTGGCTGCCGGATGGTTCGAAACGACTTGTCTTTCAGTCATCTGCCATTGGGCGCGATGAGCACGGGTACGCGATCGGACAAAGCCCGTTTCGGATCGAAAAACTGGATCTGGCAACGAAGGAAGTGACCGCCGTTTTCGAAGAAGAAGGATATGACCTGCTTCAGCCGAGAATTCTGTCGGATGATTCGCTGATTTGCATACGTCGGCCTCATCAGGCGATGCAGCGGCCGCAATTGTCGTTTTCGCAATATCTTCAGGATGTTGTCCTGTTTCCGTACCGACTGCTGCGGACGTTTGTCCATTTCTTTCATTTCATGTCGATGATGTTTACAGGGAAGCCGCTGATCTCCGCAGGCGGGCCGGTCAATCGCAGGCGAAAAGCCAACCCGTATTTGATGCTTTGGGGACAGGCCATCGATACGCACCGCATTCTAAGCCGGGAACGCAGCGACGGTCCGCGAACGCCGCTGGTGCCAGATGAATGGAAACTGATGCGCAGGGACGCGAACGGTATGCAGTCAGTTCTGGCCGACAACGTCCTGGCATGGGATCTCTGCGCCGATGAAAGCGTTTGCTACACGGACGGGCGCAGGGTTTACCACCGGCCGGTGACCGGTTCGCCCAGGGTTGTTGCTGAAGCGGATCTGATTGAACGAGTCGCGGTCTTGAGCTGAGCGCAAAAAAACCTCGAACGTTGCCGTTCGAGGTGTCCGGAAATCGTGAATGACCCCAGTGGGGATTTGAACCCCCGTTGCTGGAATGAAAATCCAGTGTCCTAGGCCTGACTAGACGATGGGGCCGATCATTCGCGGCGGGAAGCGATGTTCACTGCCCCGCGGGAATGCGAGACATTTCTTCCTTCACATCAGCGAACAGAATTGCTTTCGCAACGTCGGCAGGCAGACGCCGCCAACTTCAGAGTTCCGGGGATAGTTGCAGACAGATTTCTGAAAATCAAGCGCCAGACTACTGGTCTTCGGCGTTTCCGGCGAGTGCCGCCGTATCTCGCTCTTTCAGAATCGCGTCGAGTACTTCCTGCCGATGCACAGAGACGTCGCGCGGTGCTTGAATCCCAAGTCGCACCTTGTCACCGCGCACTTCGACAACAGTGATTACCACGTCATCATTGATGACGATGCTTTCACTCTTCTTCCTCGACAAAACCAACATGGCAGATCCCTCGGATAAGCATCTTCACACCCACTGTCCATTCAGCGAGGAGACAGAAAGGCTGTCTTTGGTTCGCTGCAAGCCCGTTGGACGTGTGCAGATTTTCACTAGCCGGAGATTTTACGCCTGCCGAATACTGAGGTCAAGCACCTGCCTAACCTCAATTTGGCAATCCGGAATTTTCTGAAACCCCGCCTGGTTGCGACAGGAACCTTCAGAAGTCCGGAATCATGACACCGGAACTGAACGTACCCGCAGGGCATCGGTGGTATTCAGTGGGGAAGCAGTGACACCGGGAAACCGCTGCAGACATGCACGACACGGCGAATTTGCCATGCCGAACTGCCGACAGACCGGCGATCCTCAGATCATCTCTTTCAGCTTCTTTAGCGGCCGAACCTTTACGACTTTGGATGCCGGCTTGGCCTTAATCATGATCTCTTCGCCGGTCAGCGGATTGCGTCCGGGGCGTGCCTTCGTAGCCGGCTTATTGTGAACGTAGACCTTCAGAATACCGGGCAGATTAAAGACGCCCGCACCTTTAGTCAGGTCTTTTTCGATCAGCGCTTCCAGCGCGTCCAGAACTGCGGAGACTTCCTTACGACTCAGATCCGTTGCTTCAGCCAGTGCGTTCAGGATCTCGGACTTGGAACGCGGTTTTGCCGTGGCCATTCGATAATGACTCCTTCATGAGTGTTTGCCGAATCTCGCCGCAAAGAAGGTTTTTCTGGCGAGACAGAGACCGGATTTTCGGCCGAAGTTAAGTGTGAAGCTATCATGATGTCAACGCAGGCGAATTGCAAAAACTCACAAAAATGCCAGTTTTTCCGCACTCAGCAATCCATTGGCGAATCGCTCTTGCCGGATGCTGTACGGATGATTCTGAGAAGACACGTCTGCCAGCGGGGCTTCCGCCTTTGCCGCAAGCCGGTCGGGTTCCTGGTCCTGCATACTCGGATGATCGATTCACTTCGTATGTCGGGATTCGGATCCCGTCGAATCTGCGCGGATGAATCGTAGTCTCCGCCAGCAGTCTCAGGCTGGCTCTGTGATCAGGCCGTCGAGAGCCTGTCACGCCGCGGATTCGCGATCCGGGAAACCGGTTGCCGCGCGTGTGAGGCGGCATGCGGAGCGTCTTTGATGTGGAGCGTGTGTGATGGCATGGCTCACCGGAACGCACACGGTGGGTCAGATTCCTGAATGTCGCACAGTGTGGCAATCAGCGGGATTTCGTTCCCGGTGGTTGATCGCCGGCGTGATGGCTGTTTGAATCCCCGGTTCGCACGCTTCGAACATTGTGTTGTCGTGTGCCACTTCGACTGCCATTGAATTGCAGAATGACACTCCGAATCATCGGCGGGACTCTCCGTCGCCGGCTTTTGACCACACCGCATGGTCTGACGACTCGGCCGTACACGGACCGAGTTCGGCAGATCGTGTTTGACCGAATCGGTGCCAGCCTTGAACAGGCGCGAGTCGCCGATATCTTTTCGGGTGTGGGTACGATGGGACTCGAATCGCTTAGCCGGGGAGCCGCCAGTTGCGTGTTCTTCGAAGCTGATCGCCAGGTGTTCGCGTCGCTGAAGGAGAATGTCGATCTGCTGGCAGGTGACTTCACCACGGTTTGCTGGAAGACCAACGTTCACCGGACGTCGTTCCGTCCAAAAGGCTGCGACGGCATCCTGCCATACTCAGTAGTGTTTCTTGACCCGCCGTATGCCCAGTGCTCTCTGCTTGAACGCGGCCAGCCCCTGGCAAAGGCGCTGACCCGTCTGGCACGGCCGGAAGTGACTTCCGGCGACGTCACGCTGGTGCTGCGAACGCAGGACCGGTTCGACCTACCGGCACTGAATCGCTGGATGACGCAGGACTGCTGGCATCTTTCCTCAATGAAAATCTGGCTGCTCAGGAAAGCACCGGACGAACACGAAACTCCGCACGAAGCGACGTTGGAATCAAACTCAAAGGCTGACGCATGACCGTCGAAACGCAACCAGAACAATTCCAGTTTCAGGCCGAAATCAGTCGGCTGCTGCACCTGCTTTCTGAGTCGCTGTACCAGAACAGGGAAATCGCCATCCGGGAACTCGTGTCGAATGCGTCCGATGCGCTCGACAAACTGCGGCACGAATCACTGACGAACTCAGCCATCGACGGATCCGACCTGCGGATCACGGTCAAACCCGACAAGGACTCAAGACTGCTGATCATCCGCGACAATGGCATCGGGATGACACGCGATGAACTGATCCGGAATCTGGGAACGATCGCTCACAGCGGTTCACTGGAGTTCCTGCAGAAGCTGCAGCAGAAGGGCGGCAAGGCGGATCCTGTTTCGCTGATCGGACAGTTCGGCGTCGGTTTTTACTCCGCGTTCATGCTGGCGGATCGCGTGGAAGTCCGGTCGCGCAGCTTCAGCGACGACAAGGGCTGGACCTGGGAATCGACCGGTGACGGATCCTTCACCGTCACGGAAACTGCTGACGCGCCGGATCGCGGCACGGAAATCCGCCTTCACCTGAAAAAGGACCGCGGGGAATTCGCGGAACCGACGCGGCTGAAGTACATCCTGAAAAAATATTCGACGTTCGTGCCGCATCCAATCTATGTCAGCGACGAACACATCAACAATCAGCCACCGATCTGGGTGGAGCCGAAGTCATCGCTGTCTGACGATCAGTACAACAATTTCTTTGAATACCTGACACACTTTCCAGGCCAAAAGCCGCTGTGGCACCTGCACCTTTCCGCCGATTCGCCGTTTCAGTTTCACAGCATCCTGTTCTGCCCGGAATCCAATCTGGAACGCATGGGTTTCGGCCGCGCCGAGCACGGTCTGCATCTCTGCGCCAAGCGGATTCTGGTGCAGAATGACAACCGCGATTTGCTGCCGGATTACCTGCGTTTTCTGCGAGGAATCGTGGATTCGGCCGATTTGCCGCTGAACGTGTCCCGCGAGGCTCTTCAGGACAACACCGTGTTTCGCAAGATGCAAAAGGTGCTGACAAAGAAGGTCCTGGATCATCTTGACTCAATAGCATCCGATGACCCGGCCGCGTACGCGAAGTTCTACAGGGAATTCGGCTCCATTGTTCGGGAAGGCGTTGGTTCGGATTTCGACAACCGCGAACGCCTGGCGAAGCTGCTGCGATTCCAGTCAACTCGAAGCGATGCAGAACACGGATTTGTTTCTCTGGCCGAATACGCAGAGAAAGCCGGTGAGGATCAGAAGCAGATCTATTTTGTGACCGGCACAGAACGCTCCGCAGTGCTGCGCGATCCCAACCTGGAGATCTTCCGCGACAAAAATCTGGAAGTGCTGGTATTGACCGATCCCGTCGACGAATACGTGCTGGCAAATCTCGGACAGTTCGAAGATCGCCGTCTGGTGTCTATTGATTCCGCTGACATCGAACTGCCGGAAGCGAAATCTTCTGATGACGACGCCGAACCAAAACCGGAAGTTGCGGCCCCCGGTGCTGATGATGCCTCCCCTCACTTCGAAAAGATACTTGAACTGTTCCGCAAAGAACTCGGCGATCAGGTCGAAGACGTCAGGCAGTCCAAACGCCTGACTGAGAGCGCGTGTTGTCTTGTGAATGCCAAAGGTTCGCTGAGTACGACGATGCAGAAGGTTCTGCAACTGAATACTCCCGATTTTGAACTTCAGAAGATGATTCTGGAGGTGAATCCGAAGGCTCCGCTGATCAAGCGACTTTGCGAAATCGCCGTCAACGACGACAACGCAGGCTTCATCCGCAATTGCGGTCGGCAGCTTTACGACAATGCCATGATCATGGCCGGCCTGGCACCGGACGGCCAGGACATGGCTCACCGCGTGCAATCCTTCATGCAGGAACTGGCCCAGCAGCGTTCGGCAATCAAGATTTAGCCCGCCCGTCTGACAGATTCTGTTCCGCCGCGGGACTGTCTCGGGTGGCATCCGGCCTTTGCACGACATCACCTTGTACCGAGTTCTCATGACTGCTGAACCCGCCGAACTGCTTTCAATTCTGCGAATTCACAACCAGCAGCATGTCCTGCGGTGGTGGAACGATTTGAACGAAGCCCAGCGAAGTCTGCTGACAACCCAGATCGAAGATGTCGACTTTGAAACCGTCCGGCGGGTCTGGTCGGAATCGAGTTCCCAGGTGGCGGCAGACGACAACCAGGCCGCGTGGCGCGCGGACCGCGCGACGGCTCCGTCGTCTGTTGTGCGCCAGCCGGTATCAGACAGCGATCGCGCCGCCTGGCAAGACGCAGTCAGCGCGGGCGAAAGACTGCTCGCCGACGGCAGTGTTGCCGTGATCACCGTCGCGGGAGGCCAGGGCAGTCGACTTGGGTTTGAGCACCCGAAGGGCATGTTCCCGATCGGCCCGGTCAGCGATCGCACGCTGTTTCAGATCTTTGCCGAACAGATCCGGGCTCGTCGCCGTCGGCACGGCGGATCGATTCCGTGGCTTATCATGACCAGCGCGGCGACGCACGAGGAAACAATTGCATTCTTCGGGCAGCACAACTTCTTCGGACTTCCCGCGGACAGTGTCGCGTTCTTCATGCAGGGAGACATGCCGGCCGTCGACGCGGCAACAGGCAGGCTGCTGCTGAAAGATAAGGCCTCGCTGGCTCTTTCACCTGACGGTCACGGCGGAATCGTCGGAGCTTTGAAGAAGTCAGGCCTGCTGGACCGACTGGCGCGGGACGAAGTCGACTATGTCTTTTACCACCAGGTCGACAATCCGACGGTCATCATCTGCGACCCCGCGCTGATTGGACTGCATCACCAGCACAAATCGCAGATGACGACAAACGTGGTAAGAAAGACCAGTCCGACGGAACGAATGGGCGTGCTGGTCGATCTTGATGGCCGCACAGAAATCATTGAGTACAGTGAACTGACGGACGAGCAGGCGAACCGAACGGACGGCGCCGGCCAGTGGGTTTTCTGGGCCGGAAACACAGCGATCCACATCTTTGCACGGGAGTTCTTCGAACAGCTCACCGACGGCAGACTCAGCCTGCCGCTGCATCTGGCACTCAAGAAAGTGCCGTATCTCGACGATTCCGGCGTCGTCGTTGAACCGGAGAAACCCAATGCCAACAAGTTCGAACGTTTCATTTTCGACGCGCTGCCGCTGGCGGAATACAGGCTGATCGTGGAAGGTGACCGGGCTCGCGAATTCAATCCCGTCAAGAACGCCGACGGCAGTGATTCTCCCGCGACGGCGAAAGCGGCGCTGAATCGCATCGGCCGCGAATGGCTGGCCGCCGCGGGATATCACGTCGCTGACGACACCAACGTCGAAATCAGCCCGCTGGTCGCACTTGATGCGGCGGAACTGGCGTCCAGACTGGCGTCCGGCAAAGTTCGACTCGAAGACCTGACGGACGGAAAATAGGACCCCGGCGATTTCTCGGCCGACGATGCCGCAGTCAGTCAGGCCGCAGTCAGGCCGGAATGGATTCCATTCGCTGAGCCAGGTAGGCGCGAAGTTTGTCCAGGTCCGAAGTGAAGCCGCGAATTCCCTCCGCCAGCTTCTCCGTGGCCATAGCGTCTTCGTTCAGCATCCAGCGAAACGTCTTTTCGTCCATTTCGATGCGTTCGATGTCGAGCTGCCTGGCGGCATCCGCGCTGAGTCGCTGAGGCACATCGGCGTCTGATGATCGCAACTCCGCAAGCAGGCCGGGAGAAATCGTCAGCAGGTCACAGCCACACAGTGCTTTCACCTGTTCGGCCGTGCGAAAGCTGGCTCCCATGACTTCTGTTTTGAAGCCGTGCTTCTTGAAGTAGTTGAAGATCTGAGTCACCGATTGAACGCCGGGATCATCTTCGGTCGGAATGCTTTCGACGCCGCGTTTTGCCCGATACCAGTCGTAGATCCGACCCACGAACGGGCTGATCAGCGTGACCCTGGCTTCCGCGCAGGCGACCGCCTGACCGAATCCGAACAGCAGCGTCAGATTGCAGTGAATGCCGTCGCGTTCGAGCTGTTCGGCGGCGCGAATCCCTTCCCAGGTGCTGGCGATCTTGATCAGGACGCGCTCCGGACCGATGCCGGCCTCGGCGTACAGTTCGATCAGTTGCCGAGCTCTGTCGACGGTACCGGCGGTGTCGAAACTCAGGCGAGCATCGACTTCGGTGGAAACCCGGCCGGGGATGATGTCCAGAATACGGCAACCAAAGTTGACGGACAGCTTGTCGATGATCGCATCAATCAACTGATCATCCGCGAAACTGCCGGCCTGTGCGTAGCTGATGGCGTCGTCTACCAGGTCCTGGTACTGCGGCATCTGAGCCGCCTTGTACAGCAGGGAAGGATTCGTTGTGGCATCCTGAGGCTTGTGCTCGGCGATGGCATCCAGTTCTCCGGTGTCCGCGACGACAACGGTGTGTTGCTTCAACTGATCGAGCGAAGTCATTGGAAAGGCAACCTTCGGAATTGAGCGTGGATGACAAGTCAGAACTTCACTGTTGCGAGTTCCGACCGTATTGCAACCTGTGCTCCGTCACGCTGCAAGCGAGCCCTGCTTGTCGCCGTCGCCGGTGAGATCCGCAGGTTTTTCGCGAACCTTCCATCCGCGGAACGACTCCTATCCGGCATGTTCGGCCGGCGCGCCTGTTGTCAGCGGTGGCCAGATTCCGGGTTCCTCTCAAAGGGAGTCAACCAGATGATGTTGCTGTATGGATTGATGAGCGGCGTCTCGGCGATGCTCCGCCGACTTGCCGAATGGAAGCATGCCCGTGCGCAAAGCGCGTACGAACATGCGGCCGATGCGTTCGGGGAACTCGAAACGAGCTGCAAGGCGCAGGAAGTTGCGCTGGGGCGACCGGTCGACTATGCGGCTCAGTTGCGACTGCTGAAGGCTTACGAGCTTCGTGAATCGCAGAAGCAGCGCTGGCTGAAGGCTGCGGCCCGCGTCAACCGCAACAAGCAGGTCGACGGCAAGCTGCGTTCGTTCCGCGAAGTCCGCCTGCCGTACACATTCGGTCTGATCGATATGGCATGCGTTCTGCGCGTGCTGGATCATTTCGGCGTCATGCCGCAGATCGAACAGCCAGTTCTTGAGGCGCTGTACGCGATGCTGTCTCACTGACAGCCGTCACAGAATTTGCAGGTAACTGAACAACGGCGAAGCACGGTGACACGGCACCGGCTTCGCCGTTTGTTATTGGTTCACCCGATTCCGGTGCGCATCGCCGGGCCAGACTGCTGCGACACGGGCGTCAGAGACGGTCGGCGTCCGTGACGCAAAGTCGGCGAATGACTGACGGTACGACGCTGACAGCGTTTCGCGGAATCTCAATCGTGCTACCATGACGGTTCACGTACCCATTTCCCCGCGAACAAGTCAGGTACCATGATTACCGTCGGAATGAACTATCACGTGATCGAAGGCCGCCAGCAGGACTTTGAAGACAAATTCGCCGCAGTGATCTCGGCACTGAATGCCGCTAACGGCCACCAGAATTCGACCCTGTGGAAGGACGTCGCCGACGGAGCTTCGTATCTGATTACCAGCGAGTGGACAGACGAAAAAGCATTTACGGACTTCATCCACAGCCAGGCGTTTCGCGATGTGACGAACTGGGGGAAGGAGCAGATTCTGTCAGACCGCCCGCGGCACAGGATCTACAGGAACTGACCGCCGTGGAATCCGGTGCGACGTTCCTGGCGTCGTAAAGCGAGAAGGCCACCGGCCTTCAATTGCGGGCGAAGCGCTTCCGGGCGTTTTCGGTCAGGTGCGTCTTGCGAAGGCGAATCACCTGAGGCGTAACTTCCACGTATTCGTCCCACTCGATGTACTCCAGCGCGGCCTCCAGAGTCATTTCGCGCGGCGGACGCAGCAGAATCGCGTCGTCAGCGCCGGAGGAACGGATGTTGGTCAGCTTCTTTTCCCGTACGGGGTTGACGGTCATATCGTTTTCGCGCGCGTTCTCGCCGATGATCATGCCTTCGTAAACATCGTCGCCGGGATTGACAAACATGTCCGCGCGGTCCTGCAGCTTCCACAAGGCATAGGCCACGGCTTTGCCGCCGATCTGCGACACCAGAACTCCGTTCTGGCGCGACGGGACTTCACCTTCAATGGGACGATACTCATCGAAACGGTGGTGCATGATGGCTTCACCGCGGGTCGCATTCAGCATCCGGGTTCGCAGGCCGATCAGTCCGCGAGCGGGGATCGTAAATTTCAGGTGTGTCATGCCGGTGCCGGATGCCGTCATTTCCGTGGCCTGACCCCGCCGGGCTCCGACCAACTCCATGACGGGACCAACATCAGCCGTCGGCACGTCAACAACAAGCTGTTCGTACGGTTCGCACTTCTTTCCATTGATTTCCTTCACAATGACTTCCGGTTTGCCGACCGACAGCTCATAGCCTTCGCGACGCATCGTTTCGATCAGAACGGCCAGATGAAGAATGCCGCGACCGGAGACCGTGAAGGAATCCTTGTCGCCCGTTTCCTCAACTCGCAGTGCCACATTGGACTGCAGTTCCCGAAAGAGCCGATCCCGAAGATTGCGGCTGGTCACGTACTTACCGTGCTGACCGGCCAGCGGCGAGCTGTTGATTGTGAACTTCATCGACAGTGTGGGTTCGTCGATCTCGATGCGGGGCAGGGCAATCGGCCGGTCCGGGTCCGCCACCGTGTCACCGATTTCCGGATCGGGCAGGCCGATCACGGCGACAATGTCACCCGCATGGGCGACGTCTGTATCGGTGCGGCCGAGGTTGCTGAAGAGCTGCACCTGGTCAATCTTCGCTCGGGTGATGGAACCGTCGCGCCGAGTGATCGCGATCTGCTGGCCGGTGCGAATTTTTCCCGCCGCGATGCGCCCGGTGGCGATGCGGCCGACATACTTCGACCATTCCAGCGACGTGACCATCATCTGCAGAGGATCGTCGGGACGAACCTTCGGCCCCGGAATTCTCTCCAGCACCATATCCAGCAGAGGTCGAATATCGCCGCTGCGAGCAGTCGGATCGTGAACCGCGTATCCTTCCTTCGCACTGGTGAAGATGTAAGGGAAGTCGAGCGTTTCGTCATCGGCACCCAGTTCCACCAGCAGGTCGAACGTGTGAGACAGCACCTCGTCAGGACGGCAGTCCGGCCGATCGATCTTGTTGATCACCACCATCAGCTTCAGGCCGTTTTCGAGCGCCTTCTGCAGCACGAATCGCGTCTGCGGACGCGGGCCTTCGAATGCATCAACCAGCAGAAGTGCTCCATCAGCCATCTTCAGCACGCGTTCGACTTCACCGCCGAAGTCGGCGTGGCCGGGTGTGTCGATGATGTTGATCCGAACGCCCTGGTACATCATGGCGATGTTCTTGGCCAGAATCGTGATGCCTCGCTCACGCTCCAGATCGTTGGAATCCAGTAGGAATTCCTGCATCTTCTGGTTCTCGCGGAACATCCCGCTCTGCCTGATCAGACAGTCGACCAGTGATGTCTTGCCGTGGTCGACGTGTGCGATGATGGCGATGTTGCGCAGGTCACTGCGTCGAACGGGGCCGGATTGAGGTGCGGTCATCACGGATTCAAGTGCGGTCGACATGGAATTCGGGTGCTTCGGAAAACGACGGGGAACGCCGACACGGCGGCTGGACGGCCGCATCTGAAAAAAGCCCGGCTTAACAAGAAGCCGGGCTTTGGCAGGTGGCTGGATTGGGAAATGCCCTTTGCGGGCGAGTGCGGAATCCTACCGGCGGAGCGTGCTGCGGCGAAGACGTGTTTCTTTTTTTCGCGGCAAATTCGCACACTTGGCACGGGAATTCGCCAAAGCAGTCGGCGACCGGCTTGATCTGCCGGTTTCAGTTGAGAAACTGCCGCCATGAATATCGAGGAAGTTCGTAAAGTTGCCTCTCTGTCCCGTCTGTCGCTGACCGACGAGGAACTGAACGTCTACGGAGGACAACTGACGGAGGTCCTGGGGTATGTCGAAATGCTGAACGAAGTCAACATCGACGGTGTCGAGCCGATGCCGCATGCAATCGACCTGCAGAATGTTTTCAGGGCCGATGTGCGCAAACCT
Source organism: Planctomycetaceae bacterium (assembly GCA_041398785.1). Classification (NCBI taxonomy): domain Bacteria; kingdom Pseudomonadati; phylum Planctomycetota; class Planctomycetia; order Planctomycetales; family Planctomycetaceae; species Planctomycetaceae bacterium. Next base: position 275,327 of record JAWKUA010000001.1, read on the forward strand.
TCGCTCGATCGTTCCGCGGCACTCGCCAACGCTCCCAAAACCGACGGCGTGTTCTTCCAGGTGCCGCAGATTCTGGAGCAAAAGAACACCTGATCCCGTTCGATCGCCCGCCCGCGGGATGCGGTGCCCGGCAAGCCATCAATCGGGAACCAGGACCTCCATCCAGCGCGTGTCGGGACAAAACTCCGGGACGAGGACCATCAACGATGACCGTTTCCAACAGCCCGGGACAATCCACGGCAGAACTCCTCTCCGCACTGCAGTCCGGAGACCTGACCAGCCGCGCGCTGACGGAAGCCTGTCTGGGACGAATTCGCGAACGGAATCCGGAATTAAACGCGTTCATCTCCGTCGACGAAGCCGGTGCCTTGCAGCAGGCCGACGCCATCGATGCGAAGCGCAAATCCGGTGAACCGGTCGGACTGCTGCAGGGCCTGCCCGTCGGCATCAAGGACAACATGTGCCAGACGTCCGTTCGAACCACCTGCGGAAGCCGAATGCTGCAAAACTTTCTTCCGCCGTACGACGCACACGTCGTCGAACGATTGCGGGCCGAAGACGGCGTGATTGTCGGCAAGACGAACATGGATGAGTTCGCGATGGGATCCTCGACCGAATCCTCGTTCTTCGGAGCCTGTCGGAATCCGGCGAACCCGGGACATTCCGCCGGAGGATCCAGCGGCGGTTCCGCGGCGGCGGTCGCTTCGGGCATGGTCCCACTGGCGCTGGGATCGGACACAGGAGGCTCCATTCGACAACCCGCTTCATTCTGCGGCGTTGTCGGAATGAAGCCAACCTACGGCCGAGTGTCCCGTTACGGCCTGGTCGCGTTTGCCAGTTCGCTGGACCAGATTGGCCCGTTCGCCGGCGATGCAGCCGGAGCGGCCTTGTTGCTGCAGGCCATCAGCGGTCATGACGAACGAGATTCCACGTCGGTTGAACGTCCTGTGCCGGCATATTCGGCCGATCTCGACAAACCGCTGGACGGACTGCGGATTGGTGTCGTCGATGAACATTACGGCGAAGGCATCGATTCCGAAGTCGCCTCCACCGTCAGAGCCGCCATCGCGGGTCTGGAAGCCGCCGGCGCCGAACTGAGCCGCGTCGAACTGCCGCACGCAAAATACGGAGTCGCCACGTACTATCTGATCGCCCCCAGCGAAGCCTCCAGCAACCTGGCTCGCTACGACGGGATCCACTACGGTCACCGGGCGACGGAGTACGACGACATGGTGGATCTGTACTGCCGCAGCCGGGGCGAAGGCTTCGGGCCCGAAGTCAAGCGGCGCATCATGCTCGGAACATATGCATTGTCCGCGGGGTACTTCGACGCGTATTACCTGAAAGCTCTGAAGGTCCGCCGCCGTATTCGTGAGGACTACGACACAGCCTTCGCAACGGTTGATCTGATCGCCGGACCGGTCGCGCCGACTCCCGCGTTTCGGCTGGGCGAAAAGCTGGACGATCCGCTGGCCATGTATCTGAACGACCTGTACACAATCGGAGCCAATCTGGCCGGCATTCCGGCAATTTCCCTGCCGTGCGGCCGAAGCTCTTCCGGGCTCCCGATCGGCCTGCAGTTGCAGGCACCGGCCTTCGAAGAACTGCGACTGCTGCAGGCCGCAAGGATGCTGGAATCTGCAGGGACGGTGAAGTCGCCCTGAACGCGGCCGGATCCGCGCACCTCCGCCGTCGCGATGTCGCCGCCGGGGAACTCGTCGGTCTGTCGGTCATTTCATAATCAGCCAAATCTGAATCTGAAGGCAGGATTTGGCTGATTATAGAAAACCCCGCCTCCGGCAGATCTCTCGACGCATGTGCCGGCTTTATTTATAATCAGCCAAATCGATATCTCAGAACGCGATTTGGCTGGATATAAATTCGATGGCTGCTGTGATCGGTCGCGACTCGGAAAAGGCGGAACTGGATCGGGCACTTGTTTCCGGCCAGCCGGAACTCATCGCTGTCTACGGCCGCAGACGCGTCGGCAAGACATTTCTGATCCGCGAATACCTGGCGAACGCGATCTGCTTCGAACTCACCGGGCTGCACAACGAGACTCTGCCGAGGCAGCTGGAGAACTTCTCCCGGCGACTGCGGGAACAGACGGGAGCCGACGAGCCGGTGCCGCAGTCCTGGCTGGAAGCATTCGGGCAGCTCCGCGGCTTCCTCAGCAATCAAAGGTCGAAACAGAAAAGGGTCCTGTTTTTTGATGAATTCCCGTGGCTGGCCGGCCGGCGTTCCGGTTTTCTGTCGGCCTTCGAGGAATTCTGGAATTCGTTCGCCAGCCGGGATTCCGGCATCGTCTGTATCATCTGCGGGTCGGCCGCGTCATGGATGATCACCAAAGTCATCAATGCAAAAGGCGGCCTGCACAACCGAGCGACAGCGACGCTGCGTCTGGAGCCATTCACACTGGCGGAAACGAAGGAGTACCTGCAGCACCGCCGCGTCAGCCTCACGGATCTTCAGATCACGCAGCTCTACACGGTGCTGGGCGGCATCCCGCACTACCTGCAGCGTGTGAAGAGAGGGCAATCGGCCGCTCAGACAATCGACGAATTGTGCTTCACCAAAGACGGTTTGCTGGCTCGTGAGTTCGACAACCTTTACGCCGCGCTGTTCGAAAATGCCGACCGTCACGAATCCGTTGTCCGAGTGCTCGCCGATACGCGACAGGGACTGACGCGGACGGAACTGGTGCGGTCCGCGTCGCTGGAAAGCGGTGGCACGCTGACCAAAGTCCTGCGGGAACTTTCTGAATCCGGCTTTATCCGAGAAATGCCTGCGCTGCACGCTGTGCGCAAGAATTCCCTGCTGAGACTGACCGATGAATACTCCCTGTTCTATCTGAAGTGGATCGAAACCAATCGCATGAGCGGTGCCGATGTCTGGCTGACGAAATCGTCCGGACAGAAGTACAAAAGCTGGTGCGGCTATGCGTTCGAGAATCTGTGCCTGAAACATGTACCGCAGATCAAGGCCGCTCTGGGAATTTCCGGTGTACTGACCGAAGAAGCTTCATGGCACTATCGAGCCGCGGACGACAGCCAGCAGGGCGCCCAGATCGATCTGCTGATCGACCGCAATGATCAATGCATCAACGTGTGCGAAATGAAGTTTTCGGAGGCACCGTTCACGATTGACAAACGGTACGCAGCAGAATTGCGACGCAAGCTGGCCGTATTCCGGGAGCGATCCAAAACAAACAAATCGATCTTTCTGACGATGGTCACTTCCGCCGGACTTCGCCAGAATCAGTATTCGCGGGAACTGGTCGCCGGCGAAGTCACGCTTGCCGACCTGTTCGAGCCGCTGAAACGGCAGAAATCCCAGTCTGCGGTCAGATCGGAATGAGCGATTCCGGCATGTGGCAGCCAGCCGGATGTGCGGCCTCCTTCCGGGAAGATCGAAATCTGCCGGGCGTTGCACAGGGCCGTATACCCGGCCAAATCGCCGCTCGGAACACCAGATTTGGCTGATAATACCCCGAGCGGGGTAGATTGAGGTATTCTGGCTCGCGGCGGAAGAGGTGTTCGATGTATCAGTGTTCGCCGCGGCCAGTAAAAAAACCAGACCACTGACTCCATGCCAGACTATACGACAATCATCGGACTTGAGGTTCACACGCAGCTTAAAACCGCTTCGAAGCTGTTCTGCGGCTGCGCGAACGAATTCAATCCGGATCAGCCGAATACACAGACGTGTCCGGTCTGTCTGGGACTGCCGGGCTCGCTGCCGGTCATGAACCGCCATGCGTTTGAACTTTCCGTGAAGACCGCTCTGGCGCTGAACTGCACGATCCCGCATTTCACAAAGTGGGACCGCAAGCAGTATTACTATCCGGACCTGCCCAAAGCCTACCAGATCAGCCAGTACGATCTGCCGTTCAGTCAGCATGGCTGGCTGGAGATTGCCGGCGATGATCCGAACCGCGAACCAAGACGGATCCGCATCACGCGGGCTCATCTGGAGGAAGACGCCGGCAAGAACATTCACGACGACAGCGGTCGCGGCGGCGACAGCCATGTCGACCTGAATCGTACCGGAACTCCGCTGCTGGAGATCGTCAGCGAACCGGACCTGCGCTCGGCTTCCGAAGCCCGGCGATATCTGGAAGACCTGCGGACGCTGTTGCTGTTCATCGGAGTCTCCGACTGCAACATGCAGGAAGGCTCACTTCGCTGCGATGCAAATGTCAACCTGCATATCACCGGCGACGATGGTTCAACAATCGCGACACCGATCGTTGAACTGAAGAACATGAACAGCTTCCGCAACGTCGAACTGGCGATTGAATACGAAGCCAGGCGGCAGATTCGCGATTTCGAAAAGACGGGCCTGACGATCCGGGACGCTCCCAAGTCTACTCGCGGCTGGGACGCCGATGCCGGCAGAACGTTCGCTCAGCGGGAAAAGGAAGAATCGTCTGACTATCGCTACTTTCCGGATCCGGACCTGGTGCCGGTCGTGCTGACCGAAGCGGAGATTGAATCCATTCGTCAGTCGCTTCCCGAAACACCGGCCGCCAGGAAGCAGCGATTTCAGCATTCGCTGGGGCTGTCGGAATACGATGCGTCCGTCATCATCGGACAGGGGCCGGAGTTGACAGCTTACTTTGAAGACGCTGCGGCTGTCTGCCGGGACGGAAAGGTCGCGGCCAACTGGGTAACACAGGACGTGCTCCGGGATCTGAACGCCGGCGACGGCGGACTTGCCGGATTTCCCGTGACGTCGGAAATTCTGGGGACGCTGCTGAAATGCATCACGGATGGACGGATCACCAACAAGAGTGCCCGCGACGTGTACGCGATCCTTCGCGAACGCTCGGCGTCGGGCGCGGCCATTGGTGCTGGTGATGTGGACGACATTATTGCCGAAAACAATCTGGAGATCGTTCGGGACGCAGGTGCGATCGAGGCCGCGATTGCCGCAGCCGTCTCCGCCAGACCGGACGCCGCAGCCGACGTCAGGGCCGGCAAGCCGCAGGCGATCGGTCCGCTGATCGGCATGGTGATGAAACAGGTCGGCGGAGCCGATCCGAAATCCGTGCGTGAAATGCTGCTGAAGGCAATTCAGGAAGGCTGAGGCGACACCGCAGTGCCGGGACTTTCAGTGGGATGCCGCGCTGGGAAGCCGCATGAATACGGACTCGCAATTTTCGCCGATCTGGGCCATTCGGGATTGCGCTGGATGCCGCTGTGTGCTGCAACGCCGTCGGGGCTTCCGTTTGTGGCGAAAACTTGATGGCTTTTCGAAGAAAAGTGCTCAGTGCGCCGAATCGTCGCGTCGATTTACCTGAACAGCAGCGGTGCGCCGATTCTGACACTTGTAACTCTCCGGCTCGCGCGACGCAGGTTTTCACGCACCCACTGGAGGCAATCGTGGACTATTCTGGCCAACTGATTCCCAACGACGCGGTGGGCTATTTCTGCGTTGCTTCCGACCGCGTGCGTTACCCGATTCAGGTTGTGACCAGCGGCCAGTTTCGGATTGGCAGCGGAAGGGACTGCCATCTGCGGCTCGGAGAAGGCTCGATTCCCGAATTTCTCTGCGTCGTCGATGCCGCTGACCGCTGTGCCCGACTGGAGTGCTCGTCCGGCTCGCCGGCTGTCCTGATTAACGGCATACCGGCAACATCCGCCAGTCTGCACGACGGAGATCTGATCGAAGTCGAAAGCTACCGGTTGCTGTTTCGGCTGCTGTCTGAAGACACTCGCATCACGCTCGACGAACTGCATTTCGCTCCGGAAGAACAGATTGCCCCGGATCAGCCGAATGCTGCCCGGCTGGTTGACCTGTTGCAGCAGGAACTGACGCTTATCGAGGAACACGAGCGGACAAAAAGCGACGCTGTCGCGGAACTGCTGGCCGCTGCCGAGCGGGAGGGCGACGAAGCTCACTTCGCGAAGGCTGCGGAACTGCCAACGGACCTTTCCGCAAGTGAAGCACTGCTGCACGTGATCGAAATCCTGAATCGGCAGCAGGAAGCAAGCCGGATTCGAATGGAGTCCGTCACGGAAGTTCTGAACAACGTCGTGCGGCAGCAGCAGGCGGTCGCCGACACGCTGCAGGTGCTGTCTGAGCGCATCGTCGCTTTGGAAGCCGGTCGCGAATTCGTCCAGCGTCGCGCCAGTGCCTGACAGCCGGGTTTCACGGATCCCGCGACATCGGTCGCCGGAACCGTTCATTCAAAGGCTTTCCAGCAGCGATTTCGCTGTCGCGATAATGTGCTCCTCGACGACTTCCGACCAGATCGTCGGCTGTCCGTAGTAAATCATCGACGAGGCACCTTCGTAGCCGCCTTCCCGCAGCACTCGCAGCGACGGAATGTAGGCCATGACATCGTTGCTGTAGCCGGCGATCCACAAATCACGGTTTGCGATCTCCGCCTTCAGCCGCAGCGAAAAATCCACCACAACTTCGCCGCCCAGAATCACCGTGCGAGCGTCGTCGCCGATCGCCCAGGCCTGAACCGGGTACGGATAAGTCGCCGCAAGCCGGCCCTGTGAAGCGATCGTTTGCAGCAACAGCTTCGCTCGGCGGGCGATGTATACGTTATCCGACGAAGCATCCAGTTCGAGCTGTTCCTGCGAAGGCAGCTCACCGAACGCCAGGTCGATCTCGCGGTAAGCGGTGCGGAGTGATCCCGTCACTTTCTTCATGTCCGATGCCAGAACGCGGTCAACCGCATCGGCCGTGTCGCGACCGTATTCCTCAGCCAGTTCCACGGTTCTGCGGGGCAGCGGATTCTGGTCGGCTCCGCATCCGGCGACGAACATGGCTACCGCGGTTGGGTGCCGCCGCTCAATTTCGATCTGCGCGAACCCCGGCCAGTCACCGGACCATTGAAAGAATGAAAGCACGGTTGCGTGGCAGGCATAGCCGAAGACGATTGTTTTCAGAGTTCCGTCGCTGCCGCGAACGACCAGCACCGGAGCCGCGTGGTCGACCGGTCCCTGCAACTGACCGGCTTCCCGCAGCGCTGGTACGTCGGGTTCACGGTTGTTGCGCCGATTCACCGCGAAGTCTGCGGCGTCCCGACCATAACTCAAAGCCGCCGGAGCCACATCCTGATAGGCCTTCGCCACTACGTCGACCACCGATTGAATCAGGAACGCCCGGTAATCGCGGACCAATGCCGCCTGGTCGTTTCCGTAGGAATACATCGCTCCCAGATTTTCACCGACCACCGGTCCCGTGTGCGTGTGTGACGTCGCCAGAGCGATCTGTGAACGCTGCAGTCCGTGAACGGTTTGCAGCGTCTCACAGATCTCGCGCGAGGTGTCCCGATCAATGCCGATCAGATCCAGAGTCACCAGCACGGCGTCGTGACCACCCGCGTCGCGCATGACCAGTGCCTTGGCCCACAGGTCGTGAAGTTTGCCTTCCGCGGGTTTGTCGCGTGACGCGTACCCGGACATCCACATCAGCTTCTGCGGAGTAATGACTGTCCTGGCGACTCCTGCCTGCCAGCCACTATCGTCGGCAACTGCCGCGGCATGGCCACCGTACAAAAGGACGATCGCAAGTACGGAGATCCGCGCCGCGACGACACACAGGCCTGACTGAAAAAAGCGTACAACGGCTCCGCGCGTGGTTGTCTGAGATTTGCTGCCGGACGAAGAGTGAACTGTTGTCATTTCTCTGATTGCTCCTCCGAAGGATTTGAGGCGGACGGATTCTTGCGGCCAATCGTCTCACGAACAGTTTGTTCCGCCGTCCCGCCGGACGCAATCTCACTGGATTTCAGCGGACAGAAACTCACGACAACCTGAAAGCCGTTGCGATTCAGCGCCATCTTCAGCAGATCCTCGGCGGACAGTGTCAGGCGTCCGGCGCGGCGAGTCAGTTCGAAATTCAGGCCGCCGATACCTTCATAGGACCGATACACAACTTCGGTGCAGACCATTCGATCTGATCGTGAAAAGTCGAAGTCGAAATCGTACGGCTTGCCGTCGTGAAAGAATCCCCGGCCGATCGCGATCAGCACGTCCTGCCGGGACAACGTCGGGCGAATGACGGTAACCGCATCGCAGGACAGCGGCACAGCCAGCGACCGCACCCGGACTCCGTCCTTCAGCGATTCCAGAACCCGATTCGGTCGCTGAGCATCGCAGTCCTGCAGAGCCTGCCAGCGCGACCGGACATTGTCATGTTCGTGCAGTCCGCTTTCCTGAAGTTCGGTCGTCGTGCCGATGTACAGCGCCGCATGAGGCCAATACCCTGGCAGAAAATAGTTCGTGATCGCGTGTTCCTTGCGAGTGATGATCACGTCGCCCGGCTGCAGCAGTGTCTGCAGGCTGGCTTCCACGTCCGATGGCAGATGCGGCTTGTGTCCCGACTGCAGATACTTCTCCGAAATCAACTGCGAAACAAGCTTCTGCAGCCCGTACAAAGCTCGCCCCAGAAGTTCTGTGCCCAGTCGAGTTCTCAGCGCCCGCGCGCGGACGCGGGTTCGGGCGACCAGATATCGGTCAACCGTGACGTCCAGCCGATGCTGAAGCCGCGGAATGATGGACAGTGCGTGCTGAAATTCGATCGTCCCCTTCGCAACTTCATTCAAGGGCGACCAGTGCTGCTGGACGTACTTCGCGGCGTGATAAAGGTGCCACGCATGAACAGTGCTGGTCAGTGACTTTTGCACCAGGTCGTACGTGCCGCGCGGAATGCCGTAGTGCGGTTCCGGTTCGTTCAGCTTGGATCGCACAACAGGCCGATGATGAAAGCTCTCGCGCAGAAATCGAGCGCCGTCGACCAGCACCAGGGCTCCGGCATAAGCGATCGCCAGAGCCAGTCCGCGACGTTCCGGTTCAAAACGATCGACCTGATGCAGCGAACTGACAAGTTCGAACAGCGCGTTGCGAGCGGTCCAGTAGGACACCAGCAGGTGCCGCGTTTGCTCGTCTTCGGTCGGCGTAAAAAAGCCGCGTTCAGAAGCGTGAAACGCCTGCGCGAGCAACGTCGCTTCGGCCTTCATGCCGTCGAAGTGGTCGGCGATGTTGACCACAGTCGCGGCGCCGAGTCGCAGTTCGTCGTAGGACATTGGGCCATTCCGGATGTGACGCGATGCTGGCGTGTTTTTCCGGTCGTCAATGTAGCGGAACTTCGCGGAATTCGCGCCGCTGCGCCGTCCGACGGCATCGTCAGCCGTCCGCGTCGCGCAAAAATCGGATGCTGAACCAAGCGGCGGCAGGACGGGCGGCATTCATATCAGCCGCCCGCCTCAGGGCGCCAACTTCACGGCGCGGTACAGAGCGTGGCGACCTCAGCAGTCGGACGGCGTTACAGCAATTCGTGCGGAACCTCACCGCCGGGAACCAGGTGCGTTGGTCGTCCGGACAGGTCAAAGATTTCGTCGTCGACGCGAAGTCCGAGTGCGTGGTAGACGGTCGCACAGAAATCTTCGACGCCGATCTTGCGCGACGTCGGGTGTTCGGCCTTGCTGTTGGTGCTGCCGATGACCTGACCGTGCCTGAACCCACCGCCGGCCAGCAGAATGCTTTGCGCCTGCGGCCAGTGATCGCGACCGGCGTTGTCGTTGATTCGCGGCGTATGGCCGAACTCGCCCGCGGTCACGACCAGAGTATCGTCCAGCATTCCGCGATCGGCGAGATCCTGAATCAGCACGCCAACACACTTGTCATGCCGCGGCAGCTTGTCTCGCAGCGCGCGTTCGATATGGCCGTGGTCATCGAAGTAGCCGGTGTTCAGGGATACGAACCGCACGCCGGCTTCGATCAGCCGCCGGGCCAGCAGCGCTTGTTCTCCCCAGCCGGGACCGTACTTGTCGCGAAGCTGCTGATCTTCTTCAGACACATCAAAGGCTTTGCGAACACGTCCGGAAAGTACGATATCCAGCGCCTGCTGGTCGACCGCGTCCATCTGATCGAACGTGCGATTGTGATCAATTCTTCGTTTCAGGCTGTCCAGTTGCTGCTGCAGTCCGACGCGGTTCATCATGCGTTTTTCGGACAGACCATCGACCAGCGAGAAGCTGCTGTGATCGCCCGTCGGCAGTCGCCCGGCTTCGTTGCCATAGCTGAATTCACCGTAGCGAAACGGGTTGTAGTTCACACCCAGCCACGCTCCGCCGTGATAACCGAAACCACCGTCGTTCATGTTGACGTTGGTCAGGGCGCCGGGCTGAGTCGGTCCCAGCAGATGCGACGCGACGGCTCCCATCGACGGCATGCGAGGCGGGCGATCACTGCCGGTCGCGCCCAGGCGACCGGTCAGCATCCAGTGAGCCGCTGCCCAGTGATCGCCGTTGTAATGCGAAAAGCTGCGGATGACGGTGCACTTATCCATCACATTGGCGTGCTCGGGCAGCAGTTCGCAGACGTCAAGTCCCGGCAGCGTCGACGCAATGGGATTGAACGGTCCGCGGTATTCCGCCGGAGCCAGCGGCTTCATGTCGAACGTATCCAGTTGGGACGGTCCGCCGTGCATCCAGATCAGAATCACTGACTTTTTGGAAGTCGCCGCCGGGTGCTTTCGCGACTGTTCCGCGCGGAGCAGTCCCGGCAGAGTCAGCCCAAACGTGCTCATCCCCCCGACCTGCAGAAATCGGCGCCGGTTGATCCCGTCGCAGAAGGCTTTCGCGCCTTTGAGATTTCCGTTGATTTGCAGCATGGCGGGGTTCCTTTCGGACAGGCAACGGGCTGTGCGGTAACCGGGCGGGCTTCAAAGTCTAACTTTACAGGGTTTTTCGGCAAAGGCAGACGGTAATTCTGAACTGCGGATGGCGAATCGGGCAAGTGACGTTTCATCGAGCAGCCGCTTCCGGTGGGGTGCCGCGAGTCAGTAATCCGTCAGGGACCGCGGCGGCAGAGCAACTCGAAGGGCATTCACCACGGCCAGCACGTCGATGATTTCCTGAGTCACGGCTCCTGCCACCGGCGGCAGGTATCCGGCAGCGGCGATGAACATGGCGACAATGCTGATCGCCATTCCTCCCACGGCGCTTTGCAGAGCAATGGTTCTCATGCGGCGGCCGATGTGCATCAGTTCGTCCACTTTCTGCAGCGACGAATCCATGACGACGGCTCCGGCGGCTTCCGTGGTGACATCGCTGTTCTGGCCAAACGCAACGCCGACGGTAGCGGCCATCAGCGCGGGAGCGTCGTTGATTCCGTCGCCCACGAATACAGTGTCGGCCTGAGCCGTTTCGCGACGAACGATTGTGAGTTTCTCTTCGGGACTCTTTTCGGCATAAACCTCGGTCACGCCGACCAGGTCCGCCAGGTAGCGGACCTCGGACTCACGGTCACCGGACAACAGCATGACACGGTCAATCTGATGTCTGGGCCGCAGGTGTCGAACGAACGGTTCGCCTTCTTTCCGCGGCGCATCCCGGAATCGGTATGTCGCGGCATAGCGTTCGTCGATCAGGACGACACATTCCAGACCACCGGACTGCGGCGGAAGCTGAGCGACGGCGTCGGGGAATTCCGCGGCGAGTGCCTTGCGACTGGTAATGCGAACCGTCTTGCCACCGACTCGGCCCCGCAGACCCTGTCCCGGCCGTTCACTGATTTCTGCGGTCTGGTGTATGGCCACGCCGTTTTCACGGCCTGCCGCCACGATCGATTCGGCCAGCGGATGCCGGGAATAGGCTTCGACGCTGGCGACAAGTGACAGCACGGTCGTCGCTTCGAAACCGTCCGCGCAAAGCTGTTCGGTAAGCTGCGGTTCGCCGTAGGTCAGCGTCCCGGTCTTGTCGAAGATCATCGTGCGGCAGCCGTCAATCTTTTCCAGAACGGCCGGGTCCCGAATGACGATCGCTCGCCGAGCTGCCAGCGAAATCGAACCGATGATCGCCACCGGAATGGCAATCAGCAGCGGGCACGGAGTGGCGACAACCATCACCGCCAGAAACCGGATGGGGTCGCCACTGGCAAACCACGCGGCCAGAGCAACAGCCACCGCAATCGGTGTGTACACGGCACCAAGCTGATCGCCCAGACGACGAATTCGCGGCCGGTGCTGCTGCGATGACTGCATCACCTGCATGATCTGAGCGTAGCGGGAATTTACCGCCAGCTTGTCGGCCTGAATCGTCAGCGCCGAATCTCCGTTGATCGCACCGGACAGCACTGCGGCTCCGGGAGTCTTGGACATCAGATACGGTTCGCCGGTCAGGTAGGATTCGTCCATGACGCTGTGTCCTTCCAGCACTGTGCCGTCGACGGGACAGACTTCGTGCGGAAGAATCAGCAGGACGTCGCCGACGGCGATCTGCTCCAGCGGAACATCCACAAGCCGCGAATCCGTTCTTCTATGAGCGATCGACGGCATGCGTTTCGACAGCGCTTCCAGCACGGACGACGCGCTGCGAACCGCGTAGGCTTCCAGAGCTTCACCGCCGGACAGCATCAGCACGACCAGAGTCCCCGCCAGATACTCTTCCAGCAGCGCGGCGGTCACTATGGAGATCCCGGCCAGCAGATCTGACCCGAACTCGCGCCGGAACAGCTTCACCAGCAGTCCCCAGACGAGCGGAATTCCGCCAAGCACCAGCGCTGCGTACAGCGGCAGATTGATCAGCCGCGCAGAATCCGGCACATATCGCCGCAGCACGAAATGCACCACGATGGCAATGATTGCCAGCAGCGCGATCAGCAACTGCATGTGGCTGGATCGTGCTTCTGTCAGCGCGTCGCGTTCTGCGGAGGCGGAGTTCCGAGTGGCGGCCGTGCGGTGCGTTTCACCCATCTCGATTTCTTAAACTGTGGTCTCGCGGTCCCGCCACAGGATGTGTGATTCTTCCAGCGGCACAAAGGCATCCGGGTGAAACGGAACAATGCGGGGCGTATAGTCCTCGGCAGGGCGATCCGCCGGAACCGTGGCTTCGTACAGGAATCCGTTGAGAGATCCCGGAAGGCTGCGAGTCCGTTCACAGGGCACGACGATGCAGTCGGCCTGTCCGGTCGCGTCGGAATAAAGTTCCACTCGGACATCGTCGCACTCAAGTTCCGCCAGGTAGGCGTGAATTTCAAAGTGCAGTTTCCCGTCACCGGCACTGACTCGCAGATCTCCGAAGTGGATTCGGGGCCAGGTGTCCGCCAGCCGCCGCTGCCAGTTCGCGATCTTCACAGCCAGCGCCCCATCACGGGCGGCTCTGCGTTCGTAGGCTTCGGCGGCGGGCAGATAGGCCTGTTCGACATAGTCACGGACCATGCGATTGCTGCTGAACACGGGAGTCAGCTGCGACATGCTGTTCCTGACGCGATCCAGCCATTTGCGAGGCACGCCGGACGGGTCGCGGTCATAGAACTCGGGAACGATGTGCTCCTCAAGCTGCCGGTAGAACTCCGTCGCTTCCCGCGCGTCGCGAACCGCCGGGTTGTCTTCTTCTCCGTCACCAATCGTCCAGCCGACGTCGGGTTGGTACGCTTCGTCCCACCAGCCGTCCCGGACGGACAGATTCAGACCGCCGTTGAACAGGATCTTCATGCCGCTGGTTCCGCAGGCTTCCGCCGGTCGCCGCGGTGTGTTAAGCCAGACATCGACTCCACTGGCCAGGTGCCGAGCCAGCACAATGTCGTAGTCCTCCAGAAAGACCACGTGGTCGCGCAGTTCCGGTTGCATGGCGAACTGCGCCATGGCTCGCACCATCGACTTTCCGTAGGTGTCATTCGGATGGGCCTTGCCGGCGACAATCAGTTGCGCGGGACGATCCGGATTCAGCAGCAGCCGCTTCATTCGGTCGCCGTCGGTCAGCAACAGATTGGGCCGCTTGTATTCGGTGAATCGCCGGGCGAATCCCAGAGTCAGCACGTTCGGGTCCAGCACCTGGGCCGCGCGGCGGACGCGGTCTCCCGTGTGTCCCCGGACACGCAGTTGATGCGCCAGCCGGCCTCGAACGTATTCCACCAGCGACAGGCGTGACTTGCCTCGCAGGTCCCACAGTCGCACCGGATCCGTCAGACGGATTCGGCCCGCGGCTGATTCCAGATCAGCCAGCGGACCCAGATCTTCGGGACTGCCGCACCACAGGTGTCTCGCCGACGATGAATTCCATGTGCCGCAGTCAACGCCGTTCGTGATGGCTCCCACCGGAACCTCCCGCACGGGCCAGCGAGGAAACAACTGGCTGAACATCTGCCGACTGACGCGTCCATGCAGCTTGCTGACGCCGTTGATCCGGGAACAGCCGTGCATGGCAAGGTACGCCATGTTGAAGGGTTCTCTGAGGTTGGCGGGATCGCGGCGACCCAACGCCACGACGCGGTCCGCGGAAATTCCGGTCGTTGTCAGAAACGGCTCCGCAAACTGAGCTACCATCGATGGGTCAAACACATCAAACGCCGCCGATACCGGCGTGTGGGTCGTAAAGACATTCCCCGCTTTGGTGGCTCGGAACGCGGCGGCAGGTGTGACTCCGTGTCGTTCGGAAAACGTCGCCGTTCGCGCGAGAACCGCAAAGGCGGCGTGACCTTCGTTCAGATGGCAAATGTCGACGTCGATGCCCAGAGTCTGCAGGGCCTGCCAGCCACCGACTCCCAGCACGATTTCCTGAAGCAGCCGCTTTTCCTTTCCTGCGTCATACAGGCTGGCCGTGATGCCTCGGTCCCATGCGCTGTTCAGCGGATCGTTTGTGTCCAGCAGGTACAGCGAAACGCGGCCGATCTTTGCCTGCCACACTCTGACCCGCAGAGTTCGACCGGGCAGCGGCAGTAGCACCCGGCACAGGTCGCCGTTTTCACGCAGCACCGGTCGGACGGGAAGGAAGTCGGGGTCGTTATAGGGAAACGCCTCCAACTGATAGCCGTCGTCGGCCAGAATTTGACGAAAGTAGCCCTGCTGGTAGAGCAACCCGATTCCCACCAGCGGCACTCCCCAGATCGCTGGAACTCTTGAGGTAGTCGCCGGCCAGGATCCCGAGTCCTCCGGAATAGATCGGCAGCGCTTCACTCAGGCCAAACTCCATACTGAAATAGGCGACTCGCTTAAGCTGGCTGTCCGGATGTTCCTGCTGAAACCAGCCGGTGGCGGAGTCGTATTCCCGAATCATTCGGCGGATGCGAGCCAGTTCGTGCAGAAGTTCCTGGTCGCGGGCCGCGATTTGCAGACCCTCTTCGTCGACGTTCATCAGCGTCAGGAACGGGTTTTCCGTCCGAGCCCAGATGTACGGCTCCAGCCGCTTCCAGAGACCTTCGACCAGCGGGCTTCCCGTCCATCGCAGATCCAGCGCCAAAGCGTCCAGTTCCTCCAGCTCTCTGGGAAGTCGGCGAACCCCATCACCTCGTTTCATGCGATTTCACCTTCGCGACCTGACGACTGGCGGCTAACCCCGAGACTGACCGGTAACGCAGCCCATCATAGCGGTTGCCAATCGATGCGGCTGCCGGACGGGCTTTTCGGTGGCCAAATTAACATTGTGGAGGCCGGCCGGCTGACACGATGCCTCAGCAGACGTTCTCATCCGGTGAACAATTGCGGCGCCGCCGGCAAATGTCTTGCAAATTTCGGGGCAGCCGTCAGAATCCCGCGTTCGGTTTTCCCGCGGATGACTCTGTTTTTCTGCAGTTCTTTCGCATTCTCATTCGATCTGAAATCCGGAGCATCAGCCATGGCTCATAAGAAGGGACAGGGGTCCAGCCGAAACGGCCGCGATTCCACAGCGCAGCGGCGCGGTGTCAAGAAGTTCGGCGGACAGTCGGTTCTGGCGGGAAACATCCTGGTCCGACAGTGCGGAACCAAGTGGCACGCCGGCCGAAACGTCGGTATCGGCCGCGATTACACGCTCTTCGCACTCTGCGACGGCGAGGTCTATTTCGACCAGAAGGGACGACGGATCAACGTGGCAGTGGCCGAAAACAACTGAGGGATTCCGTCGGCGGTTAATCCGTCGGGCATTCCTAAGCGAGCCCGCCGGTTGGAAATTCGCAGAACGTATGGGCGAACGGAAAACTCCGTTCGCCTTTTGTCTGCGCGGACCGAAGAGGGGACACCGGCGTTTCGGCCGAACATCATCGAAGCGAAACAGGCGTTTCGTCGGATGCGACATCGTCGTCGCGCGGTTCCGTTGAGGAATCCGTTAACAGCCTGTCGGTATGGCGGCCAACGGACGTCACCAGCGTATTCGGTCCCATCGCATCGAACACCGTGGAATCGTGGATCAGCTCCTTCGTAAGCAGTCTGCCGGCGGCGATGTCGAATGTGGCAGTGCCTTTCGGAGTCGCCTGCAGCAGTTGTCCCTTTTCAAGTGGCGTCAGGCGCCCAACGACCGACGTGGAAAATTCAATCGTGGCAATTCCGTCGTCGACACCGGTCAGCCGGTAGGTCTGCAGCAGATTGACTTTCCGTTTGAAGTCAGGCCCGCTTCTCAGCTTGACGACAAGGAACGTTTTCCATGTTTCCCCGACAGCGACGGGGTGATCGGGCAGAGGAATCGCGAATCCGGCCGTCGCCGGAGTTTCGGCTGCTCCCTGCTCATCTTCCCCGGTATTGTCGCCCGGCGCGTCGGCCAGAGATGCGGAATTCAGCGGAATGCCCGTCGTTTCCACAACGAATCGCGGCGCGGCCTGCCGCAGACTATGCGCAGCGGAGCGGAAGGTCGCAGGCACTTCATTCGGTGCCATGCTGCTGTCGAAGATGACGGGATCACCGCCGTTGGCACGCAATTCCATCCGGACGTGTTCGAACTGCATGGCGACGGTCGCCGAACCGTCTTCGTTCAGTTCCTCAATGCGAAATCGACGGGTCTGCCGGACGCGGGTCACGTCCTCCTTTCTGTTCGAACCGACCATCGCCTGCATCGTCATGGTTTCGTCAGTTTTGTATCGCAGCACCTGACCGTCCTGAAACCGGTAGCGGAGCAGGTACGTCTCGGCCGCCGCAGCCGGCGTCTCGACGGCCGCATCGGTTTCCACAACGGCGACAGAATCGGCGACCGTCTTTCCCGCGCCGTCCGGTTCGGCAGAAACTGCCGGTATGGGTGAAAAAACGGTCAGAACGCAGGTCAGCCCGAATGGGGATATCAGCAGCAACTTCATCCGTGAACCTTTCGTTGCCTGGAAATCTTGGGGATTTCGCACCGTCGACGTGCCTGGCGCCGGCGGGAGCGATGCTATCACATCAGGCGAAATCGCATCGAGAGCATTTCGCCGGGTGCTGCATCAGCCAAAACGTGGTTGGATCGCGCCTGACAAACCACCGGATGTCGAACAGTTGACGTCTTTGGTGGTGTTGCCTCCCGTCGCCGCCTTCCTTGCTACTGCAGCGGTGGTTTCAGAGGAATCGAATGAAAGCTCGAGATTCCCCGGTTCCGCGAAATCCGAAGCGATGCCGAAACATCGCACTGCAAAACATTCCTGGTGTAGGCACTGACTGCCAGCGGAAACGCGTGCGGCGGCGATCAGTACTTCCCGTCCCGGGCTTCGAAGTGCGTGGGCTTGTTCAGTGTCGGACTGCCTCGTTTCAGCCAGTCAGCAACCCAGTCCACCAGTTGTTCCGTGCTGACTGCCGGCGGCCCGAAAAGCCGGTGTGACTTCGCCGGGTTGTTCAGCCACGCCGTGTCTGATTCGCGGCCGGTCAACTGAGCCTCCACACCGAAGCGGACGGCAAAGGCGTGAGCAAGATCCCGCACGCGCAGCACGTCCGCTCCCGTCACGTTGAAGATCTCCGGCGGAGCGGCCGCGTGAGGAAGCGCCTGGACAATGTGAGCGATCGCGTCTCCCTGCCAGATGACGTTGACGTATCCCGTTGTCAGGTCGACGGGCCTGCCGGCCATCACGGCCTGCGCGATGTCAACCAGAACACCGTATCGCAGGTCGATGGAATAGTTCAGACGAATGATGCTGCTGCGCGTGCCAAGCCGGCCGGCCTCGACGAATGCCTGTTCGCGCCCAAGACACGATTCGGCGTACGCACCGGGCGGGTCGGTGGGCGATGATTCCGTGGAACCACCGGATTCGGGAGTCGTGAAGGAATACACGCAACCCGTCGACAGCGCGACGATGGAGGATCGCCGAAAACGATCGGCAACAGTCCGTGGCATTTCGACGTTCATCTGTCGCAGAGAATCCGGGTTCTGGCTGCTTCCGAATTTGATTCCGGCCAGGAAGAAAACGTTTTCGACGTCCGGCAGCGACGCGACCTGCCGTTCGTCAGCTAAGTCCGCCGGCCGGACATCGCAGCCGGCTGCCGCGAAGTCCGCCTGCGATTCCGCGGAGCCGAACCGTGACACCGCGATCACGGAATCACGCCGCCCCAGCTCCTGCAGCGCACGGCACAGCATCAGGCTCAGGTGAAACCCCATCTTTCCGCCGGCTCCAAGCACCGCGAACGATCCAGGACACTGACCGACCGCATTCAGAACCCGCTCCGTGGGTCGAGAAATGAGCTGGTGCAGTTCCGCCAGGTTCCCCGGAGAACTCGGCGACGCGAATGATGATGCAGTCGAATAACTGGAGTCGGTAGTCATATGCGGGAAGGTGGCGGGATTCTCAACAGTCCGGGCAAAGGCACAGCTCGCGTCCGTCGCCTGACCTGGATTTTGTCACAGTGGGCCGCTCGTGGTCCGACGGAACAATCTTCGGCGACGTTTTTCGGTTTCGGCATGTTTCAGTACGCTTCGTCCCCGTCGCTTTCCTGCAATTGCGGGAAGGCAGTTGTCGCGGAGGCACCGGCGCGCGGCGCGTGACGGAGGCATCATCACAGCAACGGATCACCTTTTCCATTGGCTTCCATTGGCGAAAACCCGGACGGCGGATCAAGTGACTGACGATCAGGATGCAATTCTTCCCGAACCACTGGACGTGATCGTCGTGGGTGCTCATCCCGACGATGTGGAAATCGGCTGCGGCGGGACAATTGCTCGAATGGCGCAGCAGGGTTATCGAGTGGGCATTGTCGATCTGACGGACGGCGAACCTACGCCATTGAGTCCGGGGCCGGAAGTCCGGCTGGAGGAAGCCAGGCGGGCGGCGGAGATCCTGGGAGTGCATCTTCGAGAAACACTGCCTTTGCCGAATCGGCGGCTGTTCGATAATTTCGAAACACGTGTTGCGCTGGCGAGCGTCTTTCGTCGGTATCGGCCGCGGCTGGTCATGGGAATCGCCGACGCGACTCCGATGGCGTCTCCCGACCACTGGCAGGCGAAGCTGTTAACGGATGCGGCCGTGTTTTATTCGCGATTGACAAAATGGGATGGGTACTTTCCGAACCTGCCTGTACATCGTATTCAGCGGCAGATCTGGTATCCTCTTGGACTTCAGAATTTCAGCCTGCCGGACGGCGGGGGCCGTTTCGTTTCCGACATTTCAGCGACGCTGGAAATCAAGCTGCAGGCGATCCGCGCGTATGCGACACAGTTTCCGGAAGAAAAACATCGTGTCTTTCGGCTTGTGGAAAGCCAGAATCGTCTGCTGGGAACGTCGGCCGGTTTCGACGCCGGCGAGATGCTGATCGCCGCAACCACGCTGGGGCTTCGAAACGTGTTCGACACTTTATGCGGAAACCGTGACCAGTCCTGAAGAAAACCTTCCTGTCGTCGAACCCCGCAGTGGCGGGACATCCAGTTTCTCCGGCCGGATTCGCGGCCTCTTCAGTCTTCTTCGTCGAGTGTTTGTGGGAAAATCAGGCAGGTCTATGGTCGCCATTCGTACTGGTCATGTCAGCATCACCGGCAACTACCGCGACAACAACGAAGACAATTACGTTGTCGACGATTCACTGCGGTACTTCATCGTTGCCGACGGGATGGGCGGACAAAACGCGGGTGAAAAAGCCAGCGCCCTGGCCATTGAACTCATCCCGAAACAGCTTGAACGATGGTTGAACTTTGAATCGGCAGAGGCGGCTTCCGCAACGCAGGCCATCGACAAGGCCGTTGACTTTGCCAACGCGGAAATCATGGCGCTCAGCGAAAATGATCCCGCGCTGCGGAACATGGGAACGACGGTCGTATTTCTGGTTCGCGTCGGCAACAGCTTTCTGGTCGGCGGTGTCGGCGACAGCCGCGTGTATCAGCTCAGAAACGGAAAGCTGGGCCAGTGTACCACGGACCACTCGCTGACTCAGGCACTGCTGGACGCGGGAACGATTACTGCCGAAGAAGCCGAAACCCATCGATACAAGAACGTGCTGTATCGCTACCTGGGTACTCGCGACGGATCTTCCGGCACGGAAGCGCGACAGATCTTCCCGGAAGGCGGTGATCGCTACCTCCTGTGTTCCGACGGTGTCACGGACGGAATCAACGACGATCAGCTGAAGAACCTGTTGAACACCAGCGACGACCCTCAGCAGATCGCTCAATCCATCGTCGACGCCGCGCTGGAAGGCGGTTCTCGCGACAATATCACATGCGTCGTCGTCCTCGTGGACTGAACGTGATCGTGATCGCTCCGCATTTTCGAACGTCAGGTCGTCGCAGCTTTCCCGCAGGACGGGCTGACTCGGATTGCGCCGACTGGTGAATCGCTGCCTGTTGCGCGAAGCTGGCGGCCTGGACTCACACGAAGGAACGCAAAGGCCATCTTTTGGCCACCGTAGGTATTCTGCGCAGTCTCAGCTTCCATTCCTGAAGCGAGCGGGTAAATTTGGAGGAATGGAAAACTCGCGGAAGATTCTGCGCGTTTGGGCTGGAGCGCCGAGAATTCTGCGAAGTCGCTGATGGGATTGTCGCGGCACACGTTCCGCTGTCTGAAATCCCGAACGCCGCCAGCCAGGTTCCCCCCCTTCCAATACCGGTTCGTCCGAAGCAGGAGAGATGTGATATGCAAACCCGTCTATCGCGGCTGGCGTTGTCGGCAGCGGCGCTTGTAATTCTGCCAGGCAGGCTGCTGCTGGCACAGGAAGGTGGCGGTGAGGAATTTCCGCCGCACGCAAAAGTGCTGGAGGGCTACGAGAAAGTCATTACGAAGGCCAACATCCGTCCGATGTACACGCTTTATCAGCGGGACAAGGACAGCCAGATCTACGCAGAACTGCCGCGAAACTTCGGGAACAAGAAGTACTTCATCGCGCTGACGGTTGCCAGCGGTGATCCCTACGCGGGCCTGCAAAGCGGCGAAATGTATGTGTACTGGCGCCGCTACGACAAACGAATCGCGCTGATTGAACCCAATGTGCAGATTCGCGCCACTGGCGACAAGGAAGCCGAAGCGTCGGTTTCGCGTCTGTTTACCGACCGCATTCTGATGGACGTTCCGATCGTGACAATCGGGCCGGGCGGAGGACCAATCATCGACCTGGATGACATGCTGGTCCAGAACGCTCAGCGATTCTTCGGCTCCGACGGCGTCACCAGTTCTTCGGCGCGGTACGGCGTGTATTCCATCGCCCGATCGCAGGCATTTGAAAACAACATCGAAGTGGAATTCGAAGTGCCTTCCAGCCGCGGGAACCTGAAGAAGCTGCACTATTCGATCAGCGACATTCCGGACAACACGGGATACAAGCCTCGCGAGGCCGATCAGCGAGTCGGCTTCTTCACGACAACTTACACCGACCTGGCCAAGTACAACGACCGCGAAACCAGAGTCCGGTACATCAACCGCTGGCATCTGGAAAAGGCGGATCCGAAACTGCAACTGAGTCCGCCGAAGAACCCGATTGTGTTCTACATCGAACACACGACTCCTGTGCGTTATCGCCGATGGGTCCGTGAAGGCATCCTGGCATGGAACGAAGCGTTCGAAAAAGTCGGCATTTCCGACGCGATCGAGGTGTACTACCAGGACCAGTCGTCCGGTGCCCACATGGACAAGGATCCGGAAGACGTCAATTACAATTTCGTGCGATGGCTGAATAACGATGTGGGAACAGCCATCGGCCCCAGCCGCGTTCACCCGCTGACCGGGCAGATTCTGGATGCAGACATCATTCTGACAGACGGCTGGATTCGCCATTATCAGAAGCAATTCAGCGAAATGCTGCCGGCAACGGCCATGGAAGGCTTCGGACCGGAGACTCTGTCATGGCTGGCTCGGCACCCGGAATGGGATCCCCGCATCCGGCTGGCGCCGCCTGCCATGCGGGAACAGATCGCCGCCAACATTCAGCGCGAAAGCGCTCGTCCGTTTTCCGGACATCCGATCGGAGCCGTGGATCCAAAGTTCATCGGCGATGACGAATTCGACGGACTGATCGGCCGCACCAGTCAGGTCAACGGCATGTGTCTGGCCGCGGAAGGAATGTCCTTCGACCTGGCTCAGATGAAGATGCATCTGGCGCTGGGACTGCCGGAAGATGCGGCGACACCGGAAGATGAAAAGAAAACCCATCCGCTGGACGGCCGCTGGGCCGGAATCATCGGCGGATTGTCGGCAGCGCAGTTCCCTGTTGATCGCATGCCGTTCACGATGATGTTCACTGCTGAAGGCGGCAACCTGAAAGGCTGGCTGACATTTGCCGGGCAGGAAGTCGCGCTGGAAAACATTTCCTTCGACGAAGCAACTCAGGAACTGAAGGCAACGCTGAAGCCGGACGACGGCGTCGACGTCACGCTGACCGCCAGGCTGAAGGACGGCGAATTGTCCGGCGAATGGGTCGCCGTGAAGGGCGAAATGAGCATCCGGGGCGACTGGTCGGCGTCAAAGGCGAAGCCCGCGACTCCATCGCCGTCTCCGGTTGCTGAAGAGTCCGGTGATAAGCCGAAGGAAGAAGCAAAGGACGAAAAGAAGGATGCGGACAAGAAGGATGGTGAGGAATCCGGCGATAAGGACAAGAAGAAGGACGAAGAAAAACCGCCCGGCGAGCAGATGCTGGATGGCATGCCGGAATCATTCGTCGGACCGCTGATCGCTCACCTGGTCGCTCACGAAGTCGGCCATACGCTGGGACTGCGGCACAACTTCAAGGCTTCCAGCGTGTACACGATGGCGGAAATCAACAGTAAGGAAATGAAGGGCAAGAAGCAGCTCGCCGGTTCCGTTATGGACTACATCAGCGTCAACATCTGCCTCGGCGCTGGTGAGGAACAGGGCGACTACAGCATGACAGGAATCGGACCATACGACCTGTGGGCCATTGAATACGGTTATACATTCGGCGATACGGCAAAGATCCTGAAGAGAGTCGCCGAACCGGAACTTGTCTTCGCCACCGACGAAGATACCGGCGGTTCTGACCCGCTGGCCCGTCGCTATGACTTTAGTAAGGACCCGCTGGACTTCGCCGAAAATGAGATGCGGCTGGCGACGTACCACCGCGGTCGACTGTTGTCCGATTTCATCAAGGACGGCGAAAGCTGGGACCGCGTGCGGTATGGCTATGAGCTGACTCTCAGCCAGCAGACGCGGGCCGTCTCCATGATGGCCAACTGGGTCGGCGGAGCCTTTGTGTATCGCGACAAGAAGGGTGACCCGAATGGCCGAAAGCCCATCGAAGTCGTCCCCGCGGAACAGCAGCGAAAGGCTCTGAAGTTCGTGGTCGACAGCACATTCCGCGATGACGTCTACGGGCTGACTCCGGAGCTGGTAACCGCCATGGGGCTCGACAAATGGCTGGATGACAGCCGTTCCTTCTTCGATGAATCGACGTGGCCGATTCACGATCGCATCATGGGCATCCAGGCGTCGACGCTGACGATGCTGATGAATCCGACAACGCTGAAGCGGGTCTATGACAACGAATTCCGTGTTCCCGCGGATCAGGACGCGCTGACGCTGCCGGAACTGCTGACAACAGTGTCGGACAATGTCTGGAGTGAGCTGGACGAAAAAGCGGATGGGAAATATTCCGCCCGCGAACCGCGGATTTCCAGCCTGCGTCGCAACCTGCAGCGCGAGCATATGGAACGCCTGGTCGACCTGACTCTGCCCGGCAACGGTTCCAGCGCCGCATCGCAGGCCATCTCAATGTTGTCCGCGGAAGAACTGCGGAAAGTCCTTCGCAGAATCGACAGTGCTCAGGCAGCCGCGGCGGATCGCCATGATCCCTACACCACCGCCCACCTGGCTCAGGCAAGACAGCGTATCGAGAAGGCTCTCGACGCCGACTATATCCTGAATCCCGGACAAAGCGGCGGCAGCGGAGGCGCCATCATCATTCGTGTTGGCCAGGACGGAGAACAGCCGCAGGAATAGCCAGCACTTTCGTTTGAACTGACGTAGGAACTTCAGAAACCCTTCGGAGGAATGTGCTTCCGAAGGGTTTCTTCGTGTTGTCCGGAGACACGCCGGATTGAAAGGGCGTCCGCTGAACAGGTCACTCGCAACTCGCCCGGCCATTTGCGTGCTCGCCGCGACTGTCACCGTGCTGGTGCTGGCGAGCGATCATATTCCGCTGGGAGTACCTGGTGAATGGGTCTGGAACAGACAGTCGTGGCCTGCCGACATCTTCGATGCAATGGAGCGTTTTCTGCCAGCGGCAGGGATCGGCGGTCTGTTGTTCGGGCTGGCCTGCTTCGGATCAGAATGGGTCTCGGACGACCGAAGGCTGCGAACGGGTCTGTTGCTGATCGCGCTGAGCGTCACGGGCTTTGGCTGGATGGCGGCCGTGCAGCATTCCGCCGCGCCGGCACATCGGGCCGCCAAGCCTTACTTTGTGCTCTACGACCCCGCGGCGTCCGGTTATTTCTTTGAAGCTACCTTCAAAATGAATTCCGTCGACGAATTCCTGCGCGGCTATGAAGCCCGAATGCGCGAAGGCGAAGTACTGCACATCGGAACGCATCCTCCCGGCCTGTTTCTGCTGCACCGGTTGGCAATTCGACTTTG